>CAZGBZ010000141.1:0-4693 GCA_964524135.1 uncultured bacterium | reverse complement strand
ACGCAAATTGCTTCGTCTGCAAATTTTGTATGAAGTGATAATTCGTCAGCTTTTGAATAAACAGCAACAGTTTTTATATTCAATTCCCTGCATGCACGGATTATTCGGAGAGCAATTTCTCCTCGATTTGCAACTAATATTTTATTGTACATAAATTATTCAGGAGCAATAATTATGAGATCCTGATCATACTCCACTGGGGTACCATCTTTAATGAGGATTTTTATAACTTTTCCAGCTATTTCAGATTCTATTTCGTTAAATATTTTCATGGCTTCTATAATGCAAATGACTTGACCAACTTTTATAATATCTCCTTCTGATATAAACGGAGGTATATCTGGCTTTGACGATTGATAATATGTTCCAACCAAGGGTGCCTTGATAGTTATGTGTTCCTCATCGGTAATTGGTGCAATATTTTCATCTTCAGCCTCAATCTTTACCTTTTCCTTTTCGATTTCTGGGGGGGTATTGATTGCTTTATTTGGTGTATTTATTATGGGTGGTGCTGGTGTAGATTGAATGAGTTCAATGTTCCTATCCATATTCTGAACTGCATTTTTCCGAATTTTTATTTTCTGTTTTCCCCAAAAAGTGGATATTTCCAGCTCATCTACTTTAGAATCTTCCAGTATTTTGATTAGATTTTTTATATTATTTTCTAACATAGTTTTTTTAACTCTTTACTCTTTCAATATAGCGTTTTTCTTTTGTGTCAACCCGAATTACATCACCAATTTGAATGAATAGCGGGACTTGAATGGTTAAATCGGTTTCTAATTTAGCCGGTTTAGAGCCCCCTTGTGCAGTATTTCCCTTTTCTCCAGGATCAGTATCTTTAATGGTCATATTCATATGCTGTGGAATCCTAACCTCAATTGGTTCATTTCCATTGAAGGCAATAGTTGTAATTGTATTCTCTAGAAGAAAATCAAGCACGTCTCCTACTTGACCTTCGGTGAGGCTAACCTGTTCATAGGTTTCTTGATCCATAAATATGTAATTGGTGTTTTCTGAGTACAGATAGGTGTAGTTTCTGGCTTCAACTCTTACAGTCTCAATTTTCTCCCCCGCTCTGAAGGTTTCCTCTACTACTTGTCCCGTACGGATATTTTTTAATTTTGACCGTACAAATGCACTTCCCTTACCAGGTTTAACATGTAGAAATTCTACTATTTTCCATAAGTTATTCTTGTGATTAATAATTAGTCCATTTTTAAAATCTGAAGTATTTGCCATCGTTTATAATGTATTCCTTAATTTAATTTACACCCCTAAAATTACAAATCAATTGGACATTATACATATATATTTGAGATGATAAATTCTGAATTTCTTACAGAGCCTTTAACGCATTTTATTCCTGCGGTATTATTATATGCAGAATTACATTTTCGTTTTAAATGGATGGGCAGCCGCTATTTCCAAAAAGAACCAGAAATATTAGCCGATCTCCCCGTTAGAATTGAACCTAAAAGTGAAATTCCAATTTTATTGATAATAAAGGATTCCCATTTATTCCCAATCACTCTTAAGTATGTTGAAGTAGTAATATTTAAATCTAGCAAAATAATTCAATCCCATACTTTTCAATATAATACTCAATTAAATATTAATTGGTGGGATGATACAATCAAGCTTGATCCAGACGGTATTTCGGGGGATATTGAAATTAATGTTGAATTTATGTGCAAGATTAATGGGCAAGATAAAAATTGTACAATCCATAATTACCCCCTTTGTACTCACGATAAATTGAAAACCTATATTTCAAACTACCCTTATCCAAATAATGGCAATGTTTTATATGGCGATATTCACTATCATTCAAATTTAACTGAAGATATGGTTGAATTTGGTGCTCCGTTAAAGGCAACACTAACTATGGCAGAATCAATGGGTTTAGACTTCTATTGTAATACTGATCATTCCTATGATTTAGATGATCTTCCGGGTTCATGGACAGAAACTGACCCCGCGCTTGCAAAATGGAAAAGTTCCCGTGAAGAAATCAAAAGACTTAATAATAGAAATCCGGGAAAATCATTTATCATTCCATCTGAAGAATTAAGTTTGCATAATCAGGATGGGAGAAATGTTCATGCACTTATTTTGAATAATTCAAAATTTCTCCCAGGATCTGGAGATGGTGCTGAAGAGCCATTTAATTTTCATGCTGATTATAATACAAAAACTGTTCATGTTAGTTTAGCTAATGAGTCGCTTTGTATTGCAGCTCACCCTTTTAATATTGTCCCCCTTGTGCAATGGTTTTTTGTAAAAAGAGGGAAATGGCAATTAAAGGATATTGTAGAAGACAATATTGCTGGAATTCAAATAATTAATGGTGCTCTTGATGAGGGATATTATGAAGGATTAGAAATTTGGAAGAAATTACTTTTAGGTGGTTATAAAAAATTTATTTATGCCGGAAATGATGCCCATGGTAATTTTAATATATTCCGTCAAATCAAAACACCCATGCTATCCTTATATGAAAAAAAGGAACAATTATTTGGAGAATTCAGAACCGGTGTACATATAAATGGGGAAAATAGAGCTATAGAATCTGTTGTTACTTCTATGAAAAATGGAAATTGTTTTGTAACTAATGGACCCTTTATTAACCTAACCTGCCAGAATAATGGACAAATCTGTGAAATGGGAAGTGCGGTTAGATCAAATTATGGAATTATTACAGTATCAATAATATCTACACCCGAATTTGGGATGATAAAAAAAATGATAATTAAAAAAGGGGTTGTTGGTGAAAATAAAGAATTGGATTGTTTTACAATTATGAATCCACGGGAGTATAAATTATTAAAGGATTTTGAAATTAATAGTGACCATAACTGTTATTTCAGATGTGAAGTAGAAATTGAATCTAAACCTGACGCTAGAATATTTGCATTGTCAAACCCAATTTGGTTTTCACCCAAAAATAATTAATCAAATTTGCTAAATTGATTATTAGTTCCTGATTGTGACTGAATTTTATAAAATGATGAAATTAATTTGATGTAATCTTTTTTATCTTCCGTGAATTGGTCAATTGGTGGAATTCTACTTGCATATTTTGCCATATCCGCAATTTTACATAAATCATTCCATGATTTGACTAATTTGGTCTCAATACCAATTAATTTAAAATGTTCTGCAATTTCACGTGAAGTCATTTCTGTTGCTTTTATATAGAAAGCCTCCTTAAAAAATATCCGACATATTTCACTTAATTTTAAGTAGTAGTTTTCCGTAGTTTCGGTATTAATTACTTCAGGAAGCGGTAAATCTTCAATTTCTTTTACGGACTCTTTGAGAGCGGAAATTTTAAAGGAACCTGCGGAATGATGAAATTTGTTTTGTCTTGATTTTGTTTTCCATATATACCCAGCCACTGCTATTCCGGTAATAAAGAAAAATAACAATAATCCAATTTTAAACGGTGAATTCAGTTTTAAATCTTTCATCGGCTTGATGGATCGCATCTCATTTGATGTATTTGAAATATTTGATAACACATTCAAAGTAATATTATTTGTCTCTATTCCAGAAATTTCACGATTATTTGTTTTTAAATCAACGGGGATAGATGGAATGATAATTTCACCAACATTCCATATTTGTAGAAAATAGGTAATCGAATTAGGTGTAAGGTTTTTATCTACAACTGTAAATACTTCTATATTTTCTTCTAAATCGTAAAAAACAGGTACTTCTCCATCTTTAATATTTTCAACACTTACTGTTATTTCTATTAGTGAGCCTACATAAACATTCTCAGGTTGTACATCCACTCTTAAATCAATTGGGAATAAACAGCATAATAATAAAAATATTAAGAATAATTTTTGCATTAATGCCGATGCATTCTGCTATTAAAAAACTGTTCCAGCGGGTTCAAATACCCTTCAGCAGTATCAATTGATATAAAGTCTATTTTATTTTTTTTACAAAATTTCTTTATAACATTGTTTTTATTTTGAATATGCTTTATGGCATTAATTTGGATTTGTTTATTATTTGTATCTATCCAAGTAGATTTTTGGGTTTCAGCATCGTGAAATTTCACCATCCCTAATTCAGGAATTGTAAGCTCAGCTTTGTCTAATATTTGAATATTGATTAAATCATGTTTTTTATTTAGCAATTTCATAGGTTGCTGATAGGAATCGTCCCAAAAATCAGATAATAAAAAAACAATACCCTTTCTTTTCAGTACTTTTTGAATATGTTCTAATGCAATGGAAATGTCCGTTTTTCTATCTTTAGCTTTATGGTAAATCAGTTCTCTGATTACGCGCAAAACATGGCTTTTACCTTTTTTGGGCGGAATAAACTCTTCAATTTTATCAGAGAAAAGTAATAATCCAACTTTGTCGTTATTTTTTATGGCACTAAAACTTAAAATGGAAGCCAACTCAATCATGATATCGCTTTTCAATGATTCACCAGTACCGAAAAATCCAGATGCTGAGACATCAACTATCAACATTACTGTCAATTCACGTTCTTCATCATATTTTTTGATAAATGGTTTGCCAGTTCTGGCTGTAACATTCCAATCAATTGCTCTAATATCATCTCCAGGATAATATTCCCTCACTTCAGCAAACTCCATCCCCATTCCTTTAAAGGCAGAATGGTATTCACCACCAATGATATTATCTACAATATGCCTGGTTTTAAT
>CAZGBZ010000140.1:0-4809 GCA_964524135.1 uncultured bacterium | reverse complement strand
TAACCACTCTCCCTGATTTAAATGAGACAACTGAATTGCCCGCTGCAAACTTTTTAACTATTAGCTCGAACCTAAAATTGAATTCAAATATTAAATTGGGAGTCTCATGGGAAGGAGATGCGAAAATCACCTCCAATCAATATAGCTGGGAAATTAATACTACCAACGGTCTATTTCAATATTGGGGAGACAGCAGTTTTGTTGTAAGTGGACTAAATTATATAAAGCCGGAATTTAAATCTTTTGGTTTATCGTATAGTTCCAATACACAACAAATAATGTCCATTGATTTTGAGGTTAATCAAATTTCATACAAAGAACACCCTGTTTTTCAGAATTACAAACAGTTCAAATTTGGATTTGAATACCTTACTCAAATGGGCACACCTATTCGCGGTGGTTTGGTGTATAAAACTCCATTAATTCCTGCCATGAAACCTATATCCATGTTCACCTTTGGATCTGGGAAATCTATTGGAAACTTATTAATAGACTATGCCGGTACTTATAGTTTTCAATCCTTCAATTACCCCGATTTATTTCCGGTAGAAGGTGATATTCGTTCAGAGAACGATTTGGTTCGGGATTCTCAACTGCATCTGCAGTTAGCACTAACTTACAAATTCTGATGATACACATTTTATTTCCTCTTCTTTTAATTGGGGCAGTTCATGCTGAACCTATTAAAATAAATTTAGTTACTACCAATGATATTCATGGCATGATCACCTCACAAAAAGCTAATTTTATGAATCCCCAATATCCCCCTACCATTCTTGGTGGTGCGGCATTTTCAAAATATGTGGATGAACTTCGAAATACGGCTGAAAATATGAGTGAGGGATTACTCATTTTAGATGGTGGCAATTTCTTTCAGGGTAATCCTTTGGGAATTGCTGATGGTGGTCAGACCATGATTGATTGGATGAATCGCATTGGCTATGATGCAATGGTTTTTGGGAGTTATGATTTTATTTCTGGTGCAGATAATTTAAATTATCTTTCTAAAAGAGCACATTTCCCATTTCTTTTTTCTAATATCATTTGTACTAATTGCCCCCTAACCAATGATAACATTAAACCTTACATTATTAAAGAAATTTCCGGGGTGAAAGTAGGAATTCTGGGAGTAGTTAATTCGAAGCTCTCTGAATTAACCTTAGCTGAAAATTTATCCGGGACCAACGCAGAGAAAGAGGTGATGAGTGTTCAAAAATGGGTTCCGGAAATGAAGAAAAATGGCGCTGAAATGATTATTCTACTGAGCAGCTCCGGAGTACCATGGAATCGGGAAGACGAATATGAGAAATTCCGTACTGATATTATTAATGGAGAAATAGATGAAAACTCATCCTTAAATTCCCTTCAATTAGGCTATTATTTAGAAGAGGTAGATTTTGTCGTTGCCGGTGGAAACTCAAAAGGATATTGGCTGCCATGGTACGACCCCAATAGCCATACCTATATAATGCAGGGATATGGGGGTGGTACAGAATTTTCCCATATTAAACTCTTAATAGATGAAAACTCACATTTGTTCATGGGCTATGAAACCGTCATAGATGGTAAAGCAAGTCAAACCCTGTTAGCAGATGATTTTCAATCCAACCGCGAAGATGCTCAGTGGATTGAGAGTAAAATAGAAGCAGCTCAGGATTTATACTATTCTGGAGCTAATTCAAATTCCAGCCATACTCAATATCCTCAAACATTAAATAGAAATGACTGGGAATTCCCAAATTTAAACAAAGATGAATCCCTTGAAATAATTACCTGGAATGTTGAGTTTTTCCCGCATGCCAATGATTCTACTATTCTGGCTCTGGCTGAAGCAGTATTAGATTTAAATGCAGACATCATTGCCTTTCAGGAACTTCGCCGGACGGGATGGTTTAGTAAATTAATGGCATACCTTCCCGAATATGATTTCATCGTTTCACACCAAGCCTCCTTTATGGATTTGGCAATCATTTATAAAAATACCATGTTTGAATTGGTTCGCCAAATTGAACCCTTTGCTGACAATGACTATAATTTTGCCGGGCGACCCCCACTCCAGGCTGATTTAATACTATCAATGAATGGAGAAAATATCCCATTATCGGTTGTGAATCTCCACATGAAATGTTGTGATTCAGGATTAGCACGCCGGCAGAAAGCGGCTCAAATGCTGTATGAATATTTGGATGAGTCCTATGCTGAGCAATCCAATATTATTGTTTTAGGGGACTGGAACGATGATACGAAAGATGAACCCGGGCAACATTGTTTTGAACCCTTTTTTCAGGATGACCGCTTTTACTTTACCACTAGAGAGATTGCCTATGATATTGACCAAGCAACCTACCCCAAAGAACCTTATGTAAGTTTTTTGGATCATATAATGGTCTCGGAGAAAATACTCCCAAGGGATGCAGGTTACAGCATACAGACACTCCTCATGGGAAATTTTATGGGAGGATATGATGTGTATGAAGCCTATATTTCTGATCATTTGCCGGTGATACTGTCGTTTTCGATTAAACCCCTATAGTATATCAAACTTCCCGGGTTGATTAAAAAACAAGCTGGTCTGCCAATGTTGTCAGTTGTTATGGTTGGCGGGTAAAATGCTTGTTTTACAATTGTTACAAATAAATACAGAATAGATCACAAAATTGTACCCGTATCCTCTGTAAATTCCCTGCAAATGTGTACTATTAATAAGATTATGAAAACATTGGTTAATTGGACAGTAGCCATAGGCATAACTTTTCCGACATGGGGCTATATGCAGGAATGTCCGCCAGCAGATACGGTTTCGGTAAACCCTGCCCAAAATAACTGGAATATCCCCATTGAAAATCAGTGGGATGAAATTGAGGTGATGACTTGGAATATTAAAGTTTTTCCCCTCACCAACAATTCCATTAATTATGTGAATGAAATTATATCCGATATTTTACCGGATATTATTGCCTTCCAGGAAATAAATAATTCCACTGCATTTAACTCACTTGCCAGTAGTTTGCCTGCCTACGAATTTATCAACTCCGGCAATGGATTGGCAATGGCAGTCCGTGTTGATGTATTAGAAATTAATAGTTCAACAACCCTTTTCGCCGGGGCAGGTTATGAATTCGCCTGGAGATACCCCTTGAAAGTGGAACTGAGTTGGGTCTGTGGATTAAATTCTGCCTCACTTCACATAATCAATGTACATTTAAAATCAGGGGGAGATTCGGAAGATTTCGACCGACGCTATGCATCCTGTGAATATCTGGCAGAATATGTGCAAGACCATCCAGATGAAAACATCATTATATTAGGGGATTATAATGATGAAATCACAGATTCTCAGAATAGTAATTCACTTTGGCCACTGGTTTCAGATGATGCCATTGAATTTGCAACTGACCCCATAGCCAACAATAATTATTATGCCAGTTACCCAAGTTGGCCCAGTTTTATTGACCATATTGCAGTATCAACTCCCCTATTTGATGAATTAACTATAGGCAATATAAAAACCATTAGGGTGGATGATTATACAGGATACTCGTTCTATCATAGCAATATCTCAGACCATCGCCCGGTGATTTGGTCCTTCTCTGTAGAACCGGTAGAATTAGCCTATGGCTTGGTTGTTAATGAGATTATGCAAAACCCTGCTACTGTATCAGATGCTGCCGGAGAATGGATAGAAATCACCAATATTTCTAATGAACCAATCAATTTACATAATTTAATTCTCCGGGATGATGGTGGAGAACAGCATATCATTTCGGAAAATATTTATGTGACTCCAGATTCCTTTATTGTACTGGGGGCCGATTATGACCCTGCCCTGAATGGCGGTGTAAATGTGGACTATGAATATAGTGGATTTACCCTATCAAATCTTTGGGATGAAGTTATATTAGAGCATCCCTCGGGCGTCATATTAGATGAAGTCCATTATGATAATGGTGAGACCTTCCCTGATGAAAATGGAAAATCCATGATGCTTTTATATCCAACCCTGGATAACAGTCTTGGTGATAGGTGGATGTCGGCAGATGTTGTATTTGGTGCAGGAGATTATGGTACTCCGGGCAGTGAAAATTATTCATCCGATTGTTTAAATATCGGAGATATGAATAATGATGGCGGGTATAATGTATTAGATATTATTCTATTAGTTAACTGTGTTCTGACAGAAACCTGTGAAGATTTTGACTGTTCTGGTGATTTAAATTATGACGGTAGCTATAATATACTGGATGTCGTTACCTTAGCGAATTGTATTTTGGCCGATAATTGTGGGTGGTGATGTGCCTTCCGAAAACTCTATCTCAGCTAAATTTTCATCAATCTAAAAGAGCAATTTGACATTATATTTTTAATTCTTATTATAAGATAATCGACTAAAATATAATAATAGGTTTTCTTATTATAGGATAAAATAAAATTTAGGGAGATATTCAGGGGAAATATTTCAAATCATCTACTACAAAAGAAAATGTACAATCTTTTGTTCCATTTCCACTGCCACCAAAACCATAAATCAACAAAACCCCTTTTAATTGGGACAGTCTAACTATATATAGGTGAGTAAAATTTTGTTACAATTTTCGTAAGTTTAGGTATAATACATTTTGCAGTATTTGATAATTTTGAAGTAATTGGAGATAATTTTAACAATATAGGAATGTTAATATGGCAACTTTGATTTTGCGGGATACATACCGGGCTTTGGAAGAGGAAATGAAATCTATTGATAAAAAAAAGAGAGAAACTTCATTAAAGATTAGAGATGCAGCTAGTCATGGAGATCTTAAGGAAAATGCG
>CAZGBZ010000139.1:0-4857 GCA_964524135.1 uncultured bacterium | reverse complement strand
GCGGAGAGGGGGAGATTCGAACTCCCGGTAGATTTTCACCTACATACACTTTCCAAGCGTACACCTTAAGCCACTCGGACACCTCTCCATTAAGGTCTTAATCTTTTTATTAACAGAATTTCAAAATTACATTTAATTATTAGCTGTTTCAATAAAATTTCTAAAAACTTTTTACAGGTGATATCTATCAGGTCATCTTCAATGCAAAATAAATCCACCCAATTATAAAAAATACTCCACCAATTGGAGTTATCATTCCCAGTGATTTTAAACCGGTAATAGCTAAAATATACAAACTTCCTGAAAAGAGGATTATTCCCAACATAAATGCCCACCCAGCATGTGACAGATGCATTTCTGGTTGGATTTTCTCGATTAATCCCAATACCAATATTGCCATGGTGTGAAACATATGATACAGCACTGCCTTTTCATATATGGATTTCCCGTACTCATCTAAAATGTCTTTAAGTCCATGTGCTCCAAATGCACCCAAAATTACTACCAGACATCCTGAAATAGCTCCAATTACTAAATAATTCAAATCAAACTCCTTATATTTCCCATTAATTTACACCTATAAACCCTCTCACTTTAAAACTGAAAATTGCATTTGGTTTACATTTACCAAATCCACGAATTTTAACCTAATGATACCATAAAAAACCTGTCACCCCCGCCTACCATCTGAAAACAGCTTGGGCGGACAGGCGCTGAGCCTGTGATGGTTTTCAGATTAGAATTTAAGCGAAGGGTCTCAAACTGATATTGGTAGTAATAATGATCTATTGAGATTCCTCCTTTGTCGGAATGACAGGTTGAGTGGGACATAAACTTTTTTAGAGTAATACTCAGTTATGCATATTAATAGTACTACAACAATTACAGAACTTAAAATCAGAATATTTATTATTGGGGGCTGCATCGCCTGTAATTCGACTTTGCTCAATATAGCTGAAATTGCTTGGATTAACACGGTTAATTCACTCCATATTAAACAATAATTTGACTCCGGTAGACGCAAACCCATTTATTCTTTTTATGCCCAGTCATCTGGTTACGGTTGTTGTGTCAGTTTTTCTATTTATTTATTTTCCCTATCGAATTAAGCTGATGCCAAATGCTAATTGGGTGGACTACTTCTGTAAAATATTGGGTGTATTGCTTATCGGAAATGAGTTAGGATGGGTCGTTTATAAATTCAATACCATAGGTGGGAGCTGGGCAGAATATATGCCTCTTGAATTATGCACTATTAATGCCTACCTTTTAGGATTTCTTCTCATTTTCCGCCCAGCATATGCAGTATTTGAGGTGGTTTATTTTTTCTCTTTAGCAGGAACCGTACAAGGCATAATTACACCTCGTCTTTTTGCTGCATATCCTCATTACCTGTTTTGGGAATACTTTATCACCCATACAGGAATTGTACTGGGGACTCTCGTTCTTATTTTTCGCTACAACTGGAAAGTTACATGGTTATCATTATGGCGGGCATTCTTCTGGCTACAGGTGATAGCATTTTTTAATTTGGTATTTGACTTTACTTTTGAGGTTAATTATATGTTTATGCGTAATTTGCCCAGGGTACCTTCCGTTATTGATTATTTTGGTGAATGGCCTTGGTACATTTTTGCAACTGAAGCATTCGGATTGGCATCGTTCATTTTTTATTTATCACCGTTCCTCATAATAAATTATAGAAATGCCCACAAAGAAATTTCAGAATAAAAACCGAGTTAAATTCACCCGCTTGAAATATTGGGATTATACCTGTCCCGGATTATATTTTGTTACCATTTGCACCAAAGATATGATACCGTGGTTTGTGAAGGTGGAGAGTGGAAAATGGTTTTATATAATATTGGAAAAGTAGCACAAGATTTATGGTTAGAAATACCCTCCCATTTTTACAATATCCGCTTGGATGAATTTATTGTAATGCCAAACCATGTTCATGGAATCATTGAAATATTAAACGTAGAGACACGGCATGCCGTGTCTCTACCGGAACACATTAACAAATTTGGTCCATTAAAAAAGGTTTCATTGTCCACATTAATTGGTTCTTTCAAGTCTGCCGTTACAAGAAGCATCCGCAAACACCACAACCCCAAATTTGCAAGACAGCCACGGTTTTGGGACCATATCATTCAAACAGACAAATCTTATGAAAATATTATTCATTATATTCGGTCAAATCCACAAAATTGGGAAAGGGATCGAAATATATTAGATGAAGACCAACAGCATATTACATCTCTGAAAAAGAAGTAGAGACGCACTGCAATGCGACTCTACCAGAATAATCTCATAATCGATATTTATGAAAAATATCTCTTTAATTACACCGCTGGAACTCTGTACTTTTAGGCAGTCAATTAAAGAGGACCCATGTTTGGAAAAGTCTTATCCAGTGCGGTATTGGGAATCGATGCCTATACTGTAGAAGTTGAAGCCCATTTAGAAAACACCACGCCAGCAAAATTCTTCACCGTTGGTTTGGCTGAAGGTGCCGTAAAAGAAAGCAAAGAACGGGTGCTGGCAGCCATGAAAAACTCCGGTTTTCGCATACCATCTAAACGCATAACCGTCAATTTGGCTCCGGCAGATATCCGTAAGGAAGGAGCCGCATTTGACCTCCCCATTGCGGTAGCAATTCTGTGTGGATTACGCCATGTTGACACTCATTTCCTTGATAAAATTATACTCATCGGCGAACTCAGTCTTGATGGAGATCTCCGCCCTGTAAAAGGAATTCTGCCTATCTGTATCAATGCTAAAAAACAGGGAATTAATGGTATTATCGTTCCCCCTGAAAACCAGAAAGAAGCCTCTTTTGTACCCGGACTAAAAATTGCTCCTGTTTCCACTTTAAAAGAGGTGGTAGAAATACTCAATGGTGAAAAAGAAATTCAAGTGGTGAAAAATCAGGATAGTTTTAATTTAACCACCAATAAATATCCTGTGGATTTTGCCGATGTGAAAGGTCAGGAAAATGTGAAACGGGCAATGGAAGTTGCTGCAGCAGGCTCCCATAATATTTTGCTTATCGGTCCACCGGGAAGTGGTAAAACCATGCTGGCGAAAAGACTGCCCACTATTCTGCCGGGAATGACTATGGAAGAAGCCTTGGAAACCACAAAAATACACTCGGTGGCTGGACTGAATAATTCTAAAACTGGAGTCATTACTACTCGTCCATTTCGACCGCCTCATCATACCATTTCAGATGTGGGGTTAATTGGAGGGGGGACTGTCCCCAAACCGGGAGAGGTAAGTTTATCGCATAATGGTGTACTTTTTTTAGACGAATTACCAGAATTTAAGAAAAATGTGTTAGAAGTACTTCGCCAGCCATTAGAAAATCGAGAAGTAACTATTTCCCGGGCACGGCTGAGCCTTACCTACCCCGCTACATTTATGCTGGTAGCTGCCATGAACCCTTGCCCCTGTGGATATTACACCGACCCTCGCAATGAATGCACCTGTAATGACGGCATGATTCAAAAATACCTTTCACGAATTTCAGGACCACTACTGGATAGAATAGATATTCATGTGGAAGTCCCCGCAGTACCATTTGAAGAATTATCCAATAAAGCCGATGGTGAAAAATCAGGATCTATTCAGCCACGAATACAAAAAGCCCGAACAATCCAAACTAATAGATTTAAGGGAAAACAGATTCATTCTAATGCCAATATGGAAAAAACAGATATTCGCAAATATTGTAAAATTGATAAAGATGGTGAATCACTTCTTAAAACTGCCATGGACAAATTAGGCCTGTCTGCCAGAGCCTATGACCGCATCCTCAAAGTATCCCGAACCATTGCAGATATGGAAAAATCCGAAAGTACCTCTTCCCAACATCTTAGTGAAGCTATTCAATACCGCAGTCTGGATAGAAGCGGGTGGATGGGGTGATGGAAATATCTAATATCGAATAGCAAATAGGGAATAGGGATTAGTGATTTTTTAATTTTGGATTTCAGAATGTGGAATGCGGAATTGTAAAAATTTTAAGTCTTCCTTCTAAAATCAAAAATAATTACCACTCTGCATATTTGTAACCAATCTACTCTGCACTACGATCACCAAGCTTATGAAATCAGTATCTTAAAAAGGGGAATACTGCTAATTATCCTTTTATTAGATATTGACCTCAATCCTGACTTAATATTCCCACCCCGTAAAATTCATCAAAATTAAGGAGGAATATGAAACTGTATATCAAACCCCATAATGATACTGCATGGGATTTTTACCGAAACCATGGGCATTTTCATGATGGAGATGCTGGCTTAGACCTATATGTATTGGAAGACATCAATTTTGAGCCAGATGAAACCAAAGCTATAAAACTGGGGATTTCCTGTGAACCGGAAGATGGAAAAGCCTATTATCTATTTCCCCGATCAAGTATTTCTAAAACACCTCTGCGAATGGCAAATTCTATTGGACTTATTGATGGTGGATATCGAGGAGAAATTATGGCTATGTGTGATAATATAAAACCTGAACCATTTACTGTAGAAAAAGGACAGCGATTGTTTCAACTGGTGGCTACTGACAGTTCTCCAATTAGTTTTGAATTGGTGGAAGAATTGGAAATGACTACTAGAGGCACTAGCGGATTCGGTAGTACAGGAGTTTAGTATTTCGAGTTAGAATTGGCAATTTTTGTGAGTAATATCACATAAATGTGACTAATTGGCAGACAATAATTAATGGCATGGAGTTTGTTATTATACATCCCACGGAGTTAAATCAAATCCAATTAAATAAATTGAACTATAAATAAAAGGAGATCAATACATGAAAAAAGTACATATTGACCCACTATCAGATCGT
>CAZGBZ010000138.1:0-4866 GCA_964524135.1 uncultured bacterium | reverse complement strand
CATAAGGGATTGTATTGGAGTAAAATTAAGGGAACTGAATCGGCTATTTGTCCGGAGCCAAGTCGTGATTATATCCTCCCCCTTGGCAAAGGAAATGTGGTTTTAGAAGCTGAGAACTCACATATTGAATCAGGGAATTCTCTAACAATTATCACATACGGTATGGGAGTTTATTGGGCAAAATCTGCAATTGAGAATTTTCCCGAACAGGTGGAAATTATTGACTTGAGAACTATTTATCCATTAGATGAAGAGTTGATTTTTGAATCGGTGAATAAACACAGCCGTTGTTTGGTAGTATCGGAAGAGCCTAAAGAAAATTCATTTGCACAAGCTTTGGCAGGACGCATTCAGGAAAATTGTTTTAGTAATTTGGATGCACCGGTTTGTTTAGTTGGGGCTGAGAATGTTCCTGCAATTCCTTTAAATTCAATTTTAGAAGAACGGTATTTGCCTAATCCAGAAAAGGTTGCGGCAGTGATAGAAAAATTATTATCATTTTAATTCTGTGTGCGTTTTAGAATTTTTGTATAGAATAAATTATGATGAACAAAATGGAAAGACCGTCTATCTAAAATTAACCACTCAACAACTTAGAAAAGTCGTTGTACTGAAAAAGTTTAACATGCTTTCCAGCTTGTTGGTTTTGTTTCTAAAGCTTTAATTTATACCAATTATTATTTTATAATTAATCACTTACAATTAAGTAAATGGCATATTTATCAACAGAATGGAAGGGAACGGAATATTTTCCCATCCATGATTTTCATCATGTGGAATACTTAGTCGGCAATGCCAAACAGGCTGTTCATTATTACAGATCTGCATTTGGTTTTGAACCACATGCCTACTGCGGCCCGGAAACGGGAGTTCGGGAAAAGGTATCCTATGTTCTGAAAAAGAATCGTCAATTCTTTGTGTTTACCACACCCCTAAGTTCTGACCATCCCGGATCGGATTGGCTGAAAAAACATGGCGATGGAATTTATGATATTGCATTCTCAGTTGATTGTGATCAAACGGCTTATGACTCATGTGTATCACGAGGCGCAATAGGAGTTGATAAATCGACATTCACTTCAGATGAAAATGGAGAGTATGGCATATCATCAATTCAAACCTATGGCGATACTATTCACTCTTTTATTGAGGATGCCAATTATAAGGGTCTATGGGCGCCGGGATTTGCTCCTCTTAATTTACCTGAAATATCCAGTAAGGATACTTCGCTCATCACCATTGATCATGTTGTGGGAAATGTGGAAGAAGGGAAAATGGACGAATGGCAAGAATTTTACGAACGAGTTTTTGGATTTACCACCTTCGTCCGGTTTGATGAAACCGATATCAGTACTCAGTATTCATCCCTGAAATCTATTGTAGTACGATCAAAAAACTGGCGAGTGAAACTACCCATAAATGAACCGGCAAGTGGAATTAAAAAATCCCAAATAGAAGAATACCTGGATTTCAATGAAGGTCCGGGAGTGCAGCATTTGGCCATATTATCGGATGACATCATCAAATCTATCACTGCACTCCGGGCAAATGGTGTGGATTTTTTAGATGTACCGGATACCTATTATGATGAATTGGAAAAGAGGGTGGGACCCATTGATGAAGATATGGCTGTATTGAAAAAGTTGAAGATATTAGTTGATCGGGACGAAGAGGGGTATCTTCTGCAATTATTTACCAAACCCTTAGAAGACCGCCCCACATTATTTATAGAAATTATCCAACGCAAAGGCTCCCGGGGATTTGGGCAGGGCAATTTTCAGGCATTGTTTGAGTCCATTGAAAGAGAACAGGAACTCCGTGGTAATCTATGATGAATAGACAAAAATCTTCAATCTTCAATCTTAATTCTTCTATCGTTTTTTAGGATGGCTTTCTATCACAAACAGGGAAAAATTCCCCCAAAACGACATACTGCTTTTAGAAATGAGAGTGGCAGTTTATACTACGAAGAATTAGTGAGCCGTGAGGGCTTTTCCAGTATTTATAGTAATCTCTATCACCTGCAACGCCCAACCAAAATCACTAAAGTGGGCGAGCTTATTAAACAGGAATTAGCCAAATCAGAAACTAAACACAGAGCCCGGCACATTACCACTGCAAATTTAGATTCCACCGGTGATGTTATAATTGGGAGAACGCCATTATTCTTCAATTCAGATCTGACAATTTCAGTAGCAACCGTTACTGAAAATATGGATTATTGCTATCGAAATGGTACCGCCGATGAAGTGCTGTATATTCAGTCCGGGAAAGGCAAACTTATTTCTAACTTTGGTACTTTGCAGATTAAAGCCGGTGATTATGTGATAATACCCAGAGGAGTAATTTGGCAAATGAATCCAACGGATACTATTCGAATGTTAGTCATAGAGTCAGCAGGACCTGTTGAAACTCCAGATCGCTACCGTAACCGCTTTGGACAATTATTGGAGCACTCCCCCTTTTGTGAACGTGATATACAAACACCAACATTACAGGACCCCATTGATAAATTTGAGGAATGTCTTGTGAAAGTTAAAACTCAAGGTGGTATTCAGGAATATACCTATGCTCATCATCCCTGCGATGTGGTGGGGTGGGATGGCTACTACTTCCTCTGGAAAATCAGCATTCATGATTTTGAGCCTATAGTAGGCAGTATTCATCAGCCGCCGCCAGTGCATCAGACTTTTCAGGCTAATGGATTTGTCATCTGCTCTTTTGTACCCCGATTATTTGATTTCCACCCAGATTCTATTCCAGCGCCATATCCCCATTCCAATGTGGATTCCGATGAAATTATTTACTACTCTAAAGGGGATTTCATGAGCCGTCAAGGTATTCAGGAAGAGTCCATCACTCTTCATCCTATGGGATTACCACATGGTCCACAGCCAGGGAAATATGAAAGTTCCATTGGTAAAAAGAATACAGATGAATTGGCTGTGATGATTGATACTTTTAAACCACTGCATATAACAGAGGCAGCTTTGGGGATCGATGATGCAGAATATCCATTAAGTTGGTTGGAATAAAAAAAATTGAAAATAGGAATTAAAAAATGAAACTAATCAGTTATAAACAAAATGGAAATATAAAATTTGGCGCCTTTGAAGAAGGTATGATCTACGATCTCCATAGCTTGGACTCAAAAATTGCTGACAATATCTTAAAATTTCTCAAAGGTGGTGAAGAGCAATTACAGTTAGCAATGACTGCAATTCAAAATGGTAACACCTCAATATCAGCAGGTGATGTAGAATTACTGTCCCCGGTTCCCAATCCCATTTCAGTGCGGGATGCCTACGCATTTCGGCAGCATGTTGCAACTGCCCGGAGAAACCGTGGACTTGAAATGATCCCGGAGTTTGATGAAATACCCATTTTTTATTTTACCAACCACAATGCTGTTTTTGGTGAAGGAGATTTCCCTGTTTTACAGCGTCATACCGAAAAACTGGACTTTGAATTAGAATGCGCAGCTGTCATTGGCAAAGGGGGAAGAAATATTTCTGTGTCAGATGCTGATGATTATATTGCAGGACTCATGATAATGAATGATCTGTCCGCTCGAGTTCTGCAGATGCAGGAAATGAAACTCAATCTTGGTCCTGCAAAAGGCAAAGATTTTGGTTCAACTTTCGGTCCATGGCTGGTAACCAAAGATGAGTTGGAACCCTATAAACATACATCTGCTGATGGTGACCGTTATGATTTAAAGATGAAAGCCTTTGTAAATGACATTCAAGTATCTGGAGATACACTTTCCAATATGACTTGGACATTTGCACAGATCATCGAACGAGTAAGTTATGGAGTAGATATTTTTCCAGGGGACATCATTGGTTCTGGTACTTGTGGTACCGGTTGCTTCCTGGAATTGAATGGCTCAAGGATTACAGACAATCAATGGTTAAATCCCGGTGACACCGTATCGCTGGAGATTGATGGATTGGGGACACTCACCAATAAGATTGTTCTGGATACAATATAAAAATGATGTAGTTTATATAAGTGAGTAAACTGGGTAAATTATTTAATAAACTATTGGCAGGTACGTCCGATAAATCTATTAAGTTTAATGATTTATGTTGGTTGTTGAGCAATTTAAATTTTGGTGAAAGAATCAAAGGAAGTCATCATATTTTCAATAAACCAAATATTGATGAAATTATTAATCTTCAATCTAAAGGAAATATGGCTAAACCATATCAGGTTAAGCAGGTGAGAAATATTATTTTAAAATATAAATTGGGAGAATCTATCAATGAGTAAATATGAAATAATCATATACTGGAGTAAGGATGATAATGCATTTATTGCAGAGGTACCCGAACTTCCGGGCTGCATGTCTGATGGAAATTCTTATCAGGATGCATTAAAAAATGTTGAAGTAATAATTCAAGAATGGATAGAAACGGCCAAGGAATTGAACCGTACGATACCAGAGCCCAAAGGAAAGTTAATGTTTGCCTGAAAACGGGTAATAATTACAATCATTAACCCCTTCTCCTTGAGGGAGAAGGCTGGGATGAGGGGTAAAAACAGAAAAATTCAATTATGACCATCACCTTAAACTTTTCCAAAGGAGAGATGGACTTAATATTAAATTTGTGATAAAATAGTTTATGGCTAAATTCAGAGAATACAACCCCAAAGAATTAGAACTTCGGGATAAGCATCATTTACTACTTAGCTCTGTAGCGCCACGCCCCATTGGGTTTACAACCAGCAAAAGTAAGAATGGTCATATTAACTTAGCCCCATTCAGTTTTCATAACGCTTTCAGTTCAAATCCACCCATGGTGGGGATATCTCCGGCATTCAGCGGCAGTACCGTCGAAGCCAATAACTCTCTCACCAACA
>CAZGBZ010000137.1:0-4909 GCA_964524135.1 uncultured bacterium | reverse complement strand
TCGAGTCTCGTCCATCCCGCATCATTAAGCCTCTGTTAATTCAGGGGCTTTTTTATTGCCCGGGGTACATATAACATGCTGTAATAGGGCTACTTACATATGTTTTCGCCGTACCAGGCAGCTAAACAAATACCCCTTCCCTGCTATACAATTCCAGTAATACTCAATTAACTAAAATATGGCAAATGTGTACACTTTTGTTCACATATTGTTCACACGGCTTTAAATATGCAAGGAGATTAACATGGCTTCAATTTATAAGCGTAGGAATAAATCCGGGGAAATTGTGTATTATGGAGCCATAAGAGTAAATGGTGAATTGATCAGGCGAAAACTGGGTATTTCGATGAAATCTGCAAAAAGGCAATTGAAGAAATTGGAGTATAGCCTGCTATTTGATACACCAGATATTGCCAATGAAGATATTTTCATTGAAAATGCAATTGATAAGTTTATAATTGAATACAAGCTGTCTGGTGTAGCTGATGAGCAGGTATATAATACTAAATTGAAATTGAGGATATTTCATGAGTTTTGCAATGGTATTAAAATCAGGAATATTGGTGAAATATCAACTGGTATTGCTAAAGAGTATATACTGCAAAGGTCTAAATCAAGAGTTCTGAGAAAGTACAAGGCATGCATGGATGATTACCGTCCTTTGATTAAGCCAATTACTTTAAATAAAGATATCCGACTGTTAAAGAGGGTATTTGCATATTGTGTTGCAATGGAATGGATTACTAAGAATCCCTTTGAATTGGTTAATCCTGTTAAAGAGGACAATAAAACTGAGAGATATTACTTCAGTGAAGATGAAATAACGATGATATTGGATAATGCAGATAATTACTTTGATTTTTACTCAATATTATATCATACTGGATTAAGGGCAACTGATGCATATAAATTAACATTGAGTAATATCCAAAATGGCTACTTAACTATTCAGATGAATAAGACAGGAGATTGGCTTTCTTATATACCTCTACCTACAGTATTAATTAAAATACTGAAAAATAGAATTGGAGAATTAAAGAAATCTGGGAGTTTATTATTTCCGGATTATGATACACGGGGAAAAAGACGGATTGTAGTTGAACATTTACAGAGCATGTTCAGTATTGACAAGGTGAGGAAGTGTAATATTAACCTACATACATTTAGACACACTTATGCTCATAGAATGTTAAATTTGGGAGTTCCCAAAGAGGTATTACAAACACTTCTTGGTCACAGATCTGTTAAAACTACCGAGATATATGCAAACTGGGTAAAGAAGGATGATTTACTCAAATGGGTTGAAATGTTAAATGAAAAGAACAAGACTTAGAAATCAGAATATTATATATAATATGTTTAAAATACGAAGGATTTTGAATGTCTCATATATAATTGAGGGTTTATAAGAATGTGGGTATTGGGTATTTATATATTATAGGGAAAATACCCAGTTTAAACGGAACTGACCTCCTTGAAAACAACAACAGACGAAAGCACGCTTACTACAAGATTAAATGCCTAAAATAGATTTAGATAAATTAGCCGATAGTACCATAAAAGAGGAAACTGTATCCAGAGAGGAGAAAATCACTGATATAGTTGCTAAGTCCATGAGTCTATACATTGGGTTAATTAGCCCATTAGCAGGTATTATGAGTTACGCATTCACTAAATTTGTAATAAAACTTAGAATATCCAAAAAAGATAAAAAAGGAGACTTCTTAAGTCCTGATAAAGTAAAAGTTAAAAAACTTGTAGTAGAAACGGGAAATAGACTTAAACGCCATAATATTAAAATATCAAAGAACTATACTAAATTGTTATATGAAATGGCTCAGGTGATGATACATGATAAACCATTAAAAAGCCCTGCTGTCATTACTGTAAGACCAGGATTAGGTAAAACTGAGATGCTAATTACTACATTAGCCAACCGATTGCAGAATGAACCAGATTTTACAGCAGTGGTTGTTACCAGGTTTATAGAGGAAGCAGTGAGAATTGCTGATGAAGTGAACAAAATTACTGGTAATGATGAGTGCTTTGTAAGACCATCATTCAATTTGATAACTATGGATGGGCAAAAGTGTGAATTTGGATATGAAAAGAATGATTATAAATCAAACATTTGCAAGGGTTGTCGTGTTAAAAAATGTCCGGTAATAAAAGATAGATTCACCTACTGGAGACACCGTGTAGTTATAATAACATCAGCATTCTTTACCGGAAAATTAGAACAAAATAGCTTTAATAAATTCAGAGTATATTCTCCTCAAAAGGGAATAAAAGGAAAATATAGAAAATACTTATTCATTGATGAAAATCCTGGATTAATTCCAGTAAATAAAATAGATGATAAAGTAATAAATCAGGCAATCGTTCATGCACAGAAATCAGATTTCTCAGATGATGCTGTAAAAGAGTTAAGAAAAGCAAAAGCAGAAGTTGGTCAATTAATGGGCGGAAAAGACCAAATGACTTATTATAATGAGGATATTGACACCACTTTTAGAATATCCGATAGTATTATTGAAGAATGGGCAAAAAATCCCATGGATGGACATGATTATTTACCATTTTGGATAAATGAACTCTTAGATGGGGAAGGTATTCGATTAAATGCTGATAATTATATGAATTTTAGTATTATGGTTGGTAAATATTTAAATATTCCGACCAATTATATAAGAACAATAATACTGGATGGTACGGGATTAATTGATAAAGCCTATAGGGAAAGAGAATTTAATATATTAGTAGCCCCAGAAATCAGAGTATTCAAAAATGTTACCATTCACCATTATCCTTTGAATATATCAAAATCGTTTATTAATGATGATTCGAATGAAAAACTAAGATTAGTAGCAAATGAAATAGAAGAAAAATCAAAAGGTAAAGAGTCACTTATAATTACTTATAAGGGGAAAATAGAGAATAATCTAAAAAGCCATTTAGAGGAAAGCCCTCACTACATTATTGAGCATTTTGGTAATTTAATTGGTAAAAACCATTTCAATCATTGTACAAATGTGTTCTTTGTAGGTATTAATAATTACAAATACTCTGATTATTCTATGCAAAGTAAAATAATAGCTAATAGAAAACTGGATTTAGAGGTTGCACAGAGGCAAGTTGAACCGTTTAGTGATCCCTTCACATCCGATTTCTATATTAAAACTCGAACAGTCAATCTATATCAAGATCTAATGCGATGTCGGATTAGAAAACCAGATAATAAAAAGGATATAAATGTTTATATCTATACTGATGATAATAAGATGATTACTGAAGTACTAAAAATGTTACCTGGCTGTAAGTTGGTATTAGAAGAAGCTCCCATGGAATTAAAAATCATGAGATCACCTACAGCTAAATCTCAATTTGGTGATGTTTCTAAAATACAACAATTCAAATCTCAATTACCTGTTACAATTATGGATAAAAATGTACAAGTTAAAAAGTATATCATAGATTTTGCTAAATATATAGGTGTTGTCCCACATTACAATGATTTGGAATTAGCATTTGGTGAGAAAGTTCAAAAAAGTAAAAGTGGACGATATAAGGATTATGCCAGAATAGGATTAATTGAGGATTTCATTAATAAGCATGATAAAATTCCTGATAAAATTGAAATGAAGGAATTATTTGAAGAAAAGGTAAATGATAAAAAGTATGAGAAGTACAAAACTATATCTACAAAATATCTGGGTAAAAAGAAAACCCCCACTAAAAAGTGAGGGCTCTCAATCCTATATAGCTGATTTAGTGCTAAGTCTATTTTATTAGCATCAGCTTCTGAGTATTAACAAACTCACCAGCCACCATCTTAACAAAATATACCCCGCTAGCATAGGAGTTAGCATCCCAAACGATAGAATGATAACCAGCATCCATATTGCCTTCTATCAGCGTAGAAACCTCTCTACCTTGCAGGTTATAGATAGATAAGTATACTTCGCTGTCTACTGGAATAGCGAAGCTGAGTGTTGTAGTTGGATTGAATGGATTGGGATACGCTCTATCCAAGCTGAATGCTTCTGGCAAGGCAACAGCTTCTGTAAGACTTTCCACCATATACAGCTGATTATTATCCCATGATGGGATGTTACCTTCTAAGTTAATTAGCTTATCACCTCTTAGTATTTTAAAGCTTGGCACTACACCTGCTTCAATATAACCATCTGTATAGTCTGAGCCATCACTTCCCATAGCAGGTACATCAATGATACTTCCTATCCACTGTCTTGCTCCAATGACTACATCACCATTGTAGGCAAGTATCCAATCGCCTACTTCGATGTTTTCAATATCTTCAAGAAAATAGAAGGCTTGCTCTGTAGATTGAGCAAATTCATATCCTTCAGGAATCAGTACAGGTTGTTTATCGATTCTTGAAAGCGTTGCACATTCCTGCTCATCACAGCCATTTTCAAAAGTTAGTGTAATATCTTCATCTAATATCATCCAGTATCCTTTTCCACCTTCAAGTGCTGTTAAGCTGCCAACCCAGTTACCAGATGCTATCTGGGTTGTGGCTCCACCTTCTGTTATAATGCCAGATATAGAACTTTCCACATCATCAGGAAGTGCTTCAGAGATTGATGTTTCATACCGATACGGATAACCAATTAAATTTGCACCTGCATGTAAGTTATAAGTAGTATCTCTTTCAGTCGGAGTTCCAATAACAAGGAGGATATCCTCTTCATCCAAAATAACCCAATAGCCTTTATCTCCTGCTATCTCAGTAAGGCTACCAACCCATGTTCCTGTCTCTATCTGAGTGGCTGCTCCACCCTCAGTGATAATACCTGTAACATTGTCACCTAAACTACTTAATACATTAGATATGGATATATCTTCAGGAAGCACATTAAAACTTCTAAGGTTAGCTCCCTGTTCT
>CAZGBZ010000136.1:0-4919 GCA_964524135.1 uncultured bacterium | reverse complement strand
GAAATTTACATCAAGATAGTATTTTATACTTCCAATCCTTTTGAAACCTGTAAATTTCCACATGATAGAATTGACCAAAGAAAAAAACTTGGAGCAGGGAATATTAAAATCCCTCGAAAAAGCAATTGCAAATGACATGGGTATTCTTTTTTCTTATTCATTTCGTTTTGAGATTAGGGATTTGCTGCCAATTCTCACTCACCCTTCTGATAAAAATACTACCCGAATATATTGGGAACAACCTTCTCAGGGTTTCTCATTTGCAGGATTGGGTTCCATTTTAGAATTTCAATCAGCAGAAATAGAAAATTCCGAAGATATAAATGCCCAGATTAATAATACCATGGAAACGGGAATATCCGTCACGGATAATTCTCTCATAGGTCCCCGTATTATTGGAGGTTTTGCTTTTAATAATTATAAGGGAGACGATGATACGTGGAAAAACTTCCCCCGGAAACATTTTTTACTACCGGAATGTCTGGGAACATCTACAGATGATGGGACCTGGCTAACCATATCTCGGATGGTACAGCCAAACGAAAAATTGAATACCATAATTAATGAATTTAAACGGACAATAGTATTTTACGAAAACCGTCTCCCGGTAACATTGCCCCCAATTTCACGGGTGGCAGTGGATAAATTCCGAGATGTTCCCAATCGAGCAACTTATGATAAAACTATATTTTCTGTATTGGGAAATATTAAACCCAGTCAATTAGAAAAAGTAGTGATATCACGGTCTCACCATGTGAAAGTGGGGAAGGATTTCAGTGTGATATCTGCTATGCAGGTGTTGCGGAATGCCTATTCTAATTGCACCAGTTTCTTTTTCTCTCTGCCGGAGAAGGGTACATTTTTTGGCTGTACTCCGGAGCGGTTAATCCGATTAAAAAATGGATATATTCAAACGGAAGCATTGGCTGGAACCATTGCCCGGGGAAATAATATGGAGGAAGATCGCATCCTGGGAGAAACTTTGCTTGATAGCCATAAGGAAAGGGAAGAACATAACTTGGTTAGAGAGCAGATAATCCGAAAGTTGGAGCCAATTATTCCAAATATTCAATTTCCGGGTTCACCTCAAATTTTGAAATTGAAAAATGTCCAGCATTTACAAACGCCTATTTCTGGTGAATTAGAAAATGGAGAAAAGATATTAGATTTAGTAACACGGCTGCATCCCACTTCCGCAGTAGCTGGTACGCCTACGGATCGGGCAATGGATATAATTGGAGAAATGGAAGCTCACGATCGGGGATGGTATTCAGGACCCATTGGCTGGATAAATGATAAGGGGGATGGTGAATTTTATGTTGCCCTTCGTTCAGCCCTTGTAAAGGATGAGGAGGCTCATGTATTTGCCGGTGGTGGAATTGTATCGGAATCCCATCCAGATACTGAGTGGGAGGAGACGGAACTAAAATTGCAGCCTATCATTTCAGCCCTTTCTGGCGGACAAATTTGATGGATTGGAGATTCCGGAGTAGGAGTGATTGAATTGAAAAAGGGGTTAAAACCCCTAAAATGAGTGGTATATTCTTTACTCCGCCCTAAAGGGTGGGGCTATTAATCAACCCTGACAATTATAGAATAATTTTACAGGCATCAAATTTAGCCCCGGCATTTATGCTGGGATTACAAATCAAAAAATAAATGGGATTTATCCCAATGTACTATTATCAATAAAAATAATAACATAAATTGGTCAATTTTCACAGTTTCCTATCTCCATCATAGGGGTGTTAGTCATGCCTGTATTTCACCGGGAGCCAGAAATTCCCCCCTTACATTTGCTTTTACTGAGCATTCCAAAATAAAGTGTTTCAGTCATGTGGATGAACGATCTTCCGCATTTTTTGCCTTAGGATTGGCAAAGTCCACCCAAAGCCCGGTGGTGCTCATTTGTACTTCTGGTACAGCTGGTGCAAATTATTTTCCAGCGGTTATAGAAGCAAGTTTAGGAAGGGTACCTTTAATAATATTAACTGCTGATCGACCTGATTATCTCGTGGAAACTGGCGCTAATCAAACTATTAATCAACAAAATTTGTATGGAAACCATGTACGCTATTTTACTGATATAGAACTTCCTCAAAATGATTATGAGTCGTTACAGGAAAAGTTAGATTCGGCATTCAATTATTCTATTGGCGTGGATTTAAACCAACCTCCAGGGGCTGTTCATCTGAATTTTCCCTTTGACGAACCATTATTTCCTGAAAATGGGAGTGAGATATATCTCCCTTCATTTACCTTTGATAAAATTGAAAAATCAGCTGTAAAATTTTCCATTCCAATTCTAACCCAATCAAAACAACCCCTAATTATTGTGGGTCCAATGGAGGGAAACCACCATCAAAAAGAATTAATCCAATTATCAGAAAAATTAAATGCACCCATATTAGCTGATCCACTTTCTCAACTTCGTTTTGGGATTACAAGCAAAATGGTTCTGGCTAATTATGATTATTTTTTGAGATTTAAAAAAATAACCCCTGATTTAATTATCCGCTTTGGCCGAAAACCAACTTCAAAAGTATTGAATCAGTTATTAGATAAATGGAAAGATAGAATTATTTTGGTTGACGCATGGAGACAGTTCAATGATGATTGTCCAAATTTTGTTCAGTCACGGATTGGTGATTACTGCCAATATCAAATTGAGAACTGTGGTTGGGAAGGTGACCCAAGTTTTCAAATTCAATTGTTAACATGGGAAAAACAGATATCAGATCTAATTTTACAGGAATCGGCGTATTCCGAAGGAACAATAGCCAAATCTTGTGTAGAATCCATTGAAAACGGTGGACAATCATTTATAGGAAATTCGATGCCCATTCGGGATGTAGATATGTTTACTATTACTTCTACAAAAAAAATAGATACCTACAGTAATCGTGGTGCAAGTGGAATTGATGGAGTGATATCATCTGCTCTGGTTATGAGCCATATTTCGGTAAATAAAAATTCACTTTTATTAATTGGCGATGTAAGCTTTTATCATGATATGAACGGATTATTGGCATCAAGGTATGAAGCAAATCTAACCATTGTGGTAATCAATAATAGTGGAGGGGGGATTTTCTCTTTTCTACCCATTGCAGAGAGTGGTGTAGAAAATTTCAATCAATATTGGACCACTGATACTGGGTTAGCTATTAATAAAATTGCCGACTTGTATAATTGTAAATATTATTTTGCAGAGAATTTACTAGAATTAAAAAAATCTATTAGGGATAGTTTTCAAAACAAAGGTGTACAAATTATTGAGTTGAAAACAACTATTCACGAAAATATATTAGCTCACAATAGTTTGTTAGAAAAAGTAGAGACTGTTCTATCTGGTCATTAAACCTTATATAGAGATTCACCTTCTGAATGAGCAATGATTGATGCCCCAATACTGTCACTAAAAATATTTACCATTGTGCGCATCATATCCAATGGTCTATCCACCGCCAACATAGTCCCAACAATAATGGCCACATCTGCATTTTGAAAGCCAACTGCTTGCGTTACAATAAATATCATCACAAGCCCTGCACTAGGGATTCCCGCTGCACCTATTGAAGCCAACAGGGCTGTTATAACCACAGTAAATTGGTTGGAAATGGAAAGGTCAATTCCCAGAACCTGACTAATGAATAAAACACCAGCACATTCATAAAGAGCGGTTCCATCCATATTAACAGTTGCGCCCATTGGCAGCACAAAAGAGGAAACCTTATTTGATACACCTGCATTTTTTTCAACGCTACGCATGGTAACTGGCAGTGTAGCATTGGAAGAACTGGTGGAAAATGCAGTTGCCAAAGCCGAAGCCATAGCTGAAAAATGCCTTCGAGGATTAATGCCGGTTAAAAAATAGAATAGGAGTGGCAGGACAACAAAGAAATGAATGGATAATCCGCCTGCAATTGTCAGCATATATTTTCCAACGGCTGTGAATAAACCAAAACCTGATGTTGCAACGGCTTTGGTGATAAGCCCTAAAACTCCTAAGGGTGCAAATTTGATAATGATTTGAGTGATATTCATCATGACTTCAAAGGCAGAATTAAAAAAGTTTCGTAATACCTGTGAATGTTTGGAGTCAATTCGAGTAATACCCACTCCCAGGAAAATGGCAAAGAATATAATTCCCAGCATATCTCCCGAAGCTGCAGCATTAAATGGATTTAATGGTATCATCCGGATTAGGATATCCGCCGGAGAACCGGGGGTTTGAAGTTTCGAATGGTCAAATGATTCTTGTGTGCCCAGATTTACACCTGCTCCTGGTTGAATCATATTGGTGAGTGTTAGTCCGATAATAATTGCAAAGAGGCTGGTGGTGAGATAATATAAAAAGGTTTTAGTACCAATTCTTCCCAGACTTTTACCACCACCAATTCCTGAAACACCAGTTACAATAGAGGTGAAAATAAGGGGTACAATTACCATTTTTAACAAACGCACAAAAATTACTCCCAAAGAGGTGATGAGAGTATAAATGGTTCCCTCAGGGTGACCATTAAATGTATTTTGAAATATGACTCCAACGCCAATACCAAGTCCCATGGCAATGAGAATTTGCCAATGTAGTTTTAGCTTTTGCATAAATATCCTTTAATTAATTAAGATAAAAGTTAAGGAAGTTTGAATTTATTAGAGGAATAAAAAAGCCCGGAAAGAGGTCCGGGCTTTTTTTGTCATAAATTGGTAAACTTCGGAGGAGGAAAAGTTCACCAAGTGAAATTACTAACTTTTAGATGTGCTTACCAGTTATAACTGATGGTCCAATCAGAACTTAGAGCAGTACTATTTCGTCCAGCAGCCCATCTAACAGGGTCGTTTAATAGAGCGTCATATGACTCTCCAATGTTCATATCTAATGAAAATGAACCATAGTTAAAACCAAGTCCCATAGTAAC
>CAZGBZ010000135.1:4655-4943 GCA_964524135.1 uncultured bacterium | reverse complement strand
TAATCAATATGATGAAAAATGGACTATCGGCATTCCAGTTCCTGAACATTTTAATTCAGAATTATACACCCAATTTAAAATAACCGATTTAGCAGTAGCAACGTCTGGCAGTTACAATAACTATTTCACTCTGGAAAATATAGACTATTCACATATCCTTGCTCCAAAAACGGGATATCCAATCAAACATGATTTAGTCAGTGCCACTATTGTTGCACCGGATTGTGCAACAGCTGACGCTATTGCAACAGCAGTGATGGATAAAGGATTTGATGATGGGTTAAGGTG
>CAZGBZ010000135.1:0-4645 GCA_964524135.1 uncultured bacterium | reverse complement strand
AAATTCCCTACCTGAAATTGAATGTTTATTGGTAAAATTAACTGCGTCGGGAGAATATATTACGGGGCAGAGTAGTGGATTTAATTATTAATATGAGAAATGGAGTTCATATTACTGATCTGACATTTTATTTTCTTAGTAATTGTACAGTCACAGGATTCTCCACAAGATCCTTTGAGAATTTTATTAGAAAAGATTACACCAATACTTAATAAAAATATTATGATTGCAAAAACTAGAATGGTTAGAAATATAGTTAGCATAAGCAGGAGTAAATTTAACTCCATATTGATTGTAGGACTGAATCAAATATTCGAATAAAATAATTAATGAAATCTAAAAATATATTAATTATTGGCTTCCTTTTCAGTTCAATCTTTGCATCAGGGGGAAGTCTTGGCGAGGAATTGCCATTGTTTACCATCATACCCTTTATTGGAATATTGCTGTCAATTGCGGCTGTACCATTGGTGGCGCCAATATTCTGGCACAGAAACTTTGGTAAAATATCTGCATTCTGGGCAATATCCTTTCTACTTCCCTTTATAATATGGAGAGGTTTTGATGAAGCGTTCCACCAATTTCTGCATGTTTTTCTTTTAGAGTATATCCCCTTTATAATATTGTTATTAGCCCTCTTTACAATTTCAGGTGGGATTCGCTTAAAGGGGTATTTGGCGGGTACTCCCAAAGTAAATACACTAATTTTATTCATTGGTACGGCTCTTGCATCCTGGATGGGTACTACCGGTGCCGCCATGTTACTAATCCGTCCAATTTTGAGAGCGAATAAAAACCGTAAAAATAAAATTCATACCATTATCTTTTTTATATTTCTCGTTGCAAATATTGGAGGCTCATTAACCCCTCTGGGTGACCCCCCATTATTTTTGGGATTTTTACATGGTGTTAATTTCTTTTGGATAACTAAAGCCCTATTTGTACCCATGCTGGTGTCTTCACTTATTTTATTAATTGCTTACTTTTTATTAGATTCACATTATTACAATAGAGAGAATCATTCTGTAAATGAAGATCAAAATAAAGAACCCTTAAGTATTGACGGTAAAGGCAATTTCATTCTTTTAGCTGGAGTGATAATAGCAGTGCTTTTGAGTGGATTTTGGAAGCCAGAAATCAGTGCTATATCTGTACATGGAATTCATCTGACGATACCCAATATTATACGAGACGTTTCATTGGTATTGCTTACGTTATTAAGCTGGCGGTTTACAGATTTGAATATCCGCAACCAAAATGGATTTACATGGTTTCCAATCTTAGAAGTTGCCAAACTATTTGCAGGCATATTTATCACAATCATTCCTGCAATTGCTATTCTTGTTGCAGGACAAAATGGAGCTATGAGTAGTGTTATTCAAATGGTAACAGATGATGCGGGAAATCCTGTTAACAACATGTATTTCTGGCTCACAGGTTTACTTTCAGGCTTATTGGATAATGCACCTACCTATCTTGTATTTTTTAATATTGCTGGTTCATCTGCGCCTGAAGGCATGGGAATTGCTGATTACTTGATGCATGGAATTCCAGGTACCTTAACGGCAATATCTTTAGGAGCTGTGTTTATGGGAGCTATGACTTACATAGGTAATGCACCCAATTTTATGGTAAAATCCATTGCTGAAGAAAATGATATTACAATGCCAAGTTTTTTTGGATTCATGCTTTGGTCATTTCTTATATTGATACCTGTATTTATAATTGTAAGTTTAACAATGATTTAAGGAGAATATTATGTTCAACAAAATATTATGTGCAACGGATTTAAACAAAAAAAATGACACTGCTATTTCAAAGGCTGTGCAGGTGGCACATCAATTTAATTCAGCTATCATAATTTTAAATGTTCATGATGAATTTATGGAAAAGGAAGAAATGGAAATGTTGCGTGTCAGTGTTAAGTCAATTCAGTCTGAGTTTGAAAAAACAGCTATACTCGCAAAAAATGAAATGAAGGGAATGATTCACTCACTTCATGCTGAAGATATTAATGTTGAATATTTGTTAAAAGAAGGTAAGGCGAATAAAATTATTTGTGAAGAGGCGACAAATATTAAAGCAGACTTAATCGTAATTGGTAAAAGCGGTAAAGCTAAAATTTCAAAATTTATATTGGGAAGTACCGCAACTTATGTAGTGAATCACGCCAGTGTACCCGTTTTAGTAGTACCATAAAATTATATATATAGCCTGATTGTGAAATTGTTTCACATCTTATTATCGACGTAAATTACACGTTAAACCATGACAAAATTAGATAAAAATAATTGGGATGCACTTACATCCCAAATTGAACTGGGCTATTCTATTTTACTTTCTACTCACATCAATGGTGATGGTGATGGAATAGGCTCTGAAATTGCATTCTATTATTTTTTAAAAGAAATGGGTAAGGATTGTCGAATTATTAATGCAACTTCAACGCCAAACAATTTAAATATTATCGATCCAGATTCCATTGTTGAAGTATATGATAGTAATTTAGATGATTGGCTAAGTAAAGTTGATTTAACTATTGTTTTTGATATCGGCGACCATCGCAGAACCGGACCAATTGGAGAAAAGGTATATGAATCCAGCACTGTTATCTCGATTGACCATCATCCTACAAAAGAAGGGAATCCATTTGATCTGAATATTGTTCATCCTGAAGCGCCAGCAACTGGATATATGATTTGGAAATATTTGGAATATTTAGGCAAAACTAAATCTAAGCTTCCAATAAAAATCGCAAATGCTTTATATGCAGCTGTTGTCGCAGATACAGGCTCTTTCAAGTACCAATCTACAACTTCTGATACACATCTTATGGCGGCTCATTTATTGGAGAGTGGCGTTGATGGATATGATATTCAGCGGAGTATTTATGAACAAAATAAGTTGTCGCGAATTAGATTGATGGGGCTTATAATCCAAAATCTAAAATATTCTGATAATGGTAAAGTTGTTTGGTCAATTATTACTCAAGAAATTTTAAAAAAAGCTGATGCTGATGACGGTGATGTAGATGGATTTACTGAATTCATTAGAACCATTGAAGGAGTAGAGGTCTCCTTTATGATTCGAGAAACAATTAAAGGAAATCATCGTATCAATTTTAGATCCAGCGGTAATTATATAATCAATGATATTGCACAATCATTTGATGGCGGTGGGCATAAATTTGCTGCTGGAGCCAGAATTGATGATATGTCTATCAAGCAAATTGAATTACAAATTATTAACAAATTAGCAGAAAAGGTTATTGGAGAATTTGATGGCTATAAAAAGTGATTTCTGGATTGAAAAAATGTCTCTTGAATATGGCATGATTGAGCCCTTTGAAGCAGAACAGGCGAGAGGTGGTAAAATCTCCTACGGATTATCTTCATTTGGCTATGATATACGCGTATCAAATGAATATAAAATATTCACAAATGTAAATAATAGTATTATTGACCCCAAAAACTTTGATTCAGCCTCATTTGTAGATTTTAAGGGAGATGTGTGTATCGTGCCTCCAAATAGCTTTGCATTGGCCAGATCCGTTGAGTATTTTCGCATACCTCGTGATGTTTTAACTATATGTGTAGGTAAATCAACCTATGCCAGATGCGGTATTATAGTAAATGTTACTCCATTTGAACCAGAATGGGAAGGATTTGTGACTTTAGAAATATCAAACAGTACACCATTGCCTGCAAAAATTTATTCAAACGAAGGTTTGTGTCAGGTATTGTTTTTTCAATCTGATGAGGATTGCCGTACATCCTATAAAGATAAAGCCGGAAAATATCAGGAGCAAACCGGTATCACACTCCCTCGAATGAAAAAGGCAATTATATGAAAATTACCATTGCAAAAGATGCAGGGTATTGCTTTGGAGTTAGAGATGCCGTAAATATTGCTTATGAATCTGCAGAGAAGAATGGGGATGTGTATATGCTTGGTTCCATTGTTCATAATGAAAAGGTTGTAAATGATTTAAAGAATGCGGGAGCCAAAATCGTAAAATCATTGGATGATGTCCCTCAAGAAAGCCCTATATTATTTAGAGCACACGGAACGGTGCCAAAATTATGGGATGAAGCAAAAGAGAAAAAAATGAATATAATTGATGCCACATGTCCATTGGTTTATGAAATTCACCAGGAAGTGAAAAAACTCGCTGAAGATGGTCGTAAAATCATAGTAGTTGGTGACCATGGGCATGACGAGGTGGTTGCCATTGCTAATCAGGTAGAAAATGCAATTGTTATTTCTTCCCCCGAAGAGGCTTTAAAAATAAAGAAAATGAAAAAAGCTGGGGTGGTTAGTCAATCCACACAGGCAATTGAAAATGTGCAGGAAATAATAAATATTCTCATGACCAAAGTATTTGATTTGCATTTTGTTAATACTATCTGTTTCCCTACTAAAAGAAACCATGAGCAAATAAAAGATATGGCAAAGATAAATGATATAATGATAATTATAGGATCATTTACCAGCGCAAATTCAAATCGTTTAACGCAACTATCTTTAGCTATTAATCCACAATCTTTTCAAGTTACCGATTCCAAGGATTTAAAACCTAATTGGTTTAATAATAAAGATAGTATTGGAATCTCTGCTGGAGCATCTACTCCGGATTATCTTATTA
>CAZGBZ010000134.1:0-5045 GCA_964524135.1 uncultured bacterium | reverse complement strand
TTGAATAATTATCTCAATCACGTATCAAATTTCAATCAAACACTTTCTATTGATACATATAAACCTCAAGTTGGCAAATTTGCTCTTGAAAATGGGTTTAATATGATCAACGATATTACGGGAGGTGGGAAAAGTGGGGAAATGCTTGAAATTGCCGGATTATTTGATTGTCCTATTGTTTTGATGCATATGCAGGGAAACCCTCTCACAATGCAAAATAAACCATTTTATGAAGACATAATGGATGAATTAAAAAACTACTTTCACGCAAAAATTGAACTTGCCAAAAATATTGGACTAAAGGAGAATCAGATTATAATTGACCCAGGTATTGGTTTTGGAAAACGAATAATCGATAACGATACAATTATTAACAATCTGGGTGATCTAAAACAATTTGGCGTTCCAGTGTTAATTGGAATATCGCGAAAATCTTTCTTAAGCATTGGTGACGATGAAGCCGAAGATAGATTGCCAGCAACATTAGGTACTACTTCTTTAGCTATTAAAAATGGTGCAGATATCATCAGGGTTCATGATGTTGAAGAAAATTATCGAATGCTTTCGGTAATTTCCAGGATATTACAAAGAAATCTTATAAATGAGAAAATGGTGTAAATGAAGTTTGATCTACGAGAATTTAACGAAATATTTAACCTTTCAAAATCCAAATATCAGGAAATGCGGAGGTACCTTTGACAAGCAAAAACTTCAGGATTCAATAGCGAAACTTCAGGAAAAAACGACGGAACAAAAATTTTGGGAAGACAATAATTCTGCGCAGAAGATTTTAAAGCAAATCAGTTCATTTGAAAATGAATTGAAAATGTGGAAAGATCTTGATGAACGATATGAAGAAGTGGAGTCATATTTAGAGTTACTTCAGGAAGGCGAGGATGTCACAGAAGATGCTGACCAGGCTTTGGACTCATTTGGAGCATTCATTGAAAAGGTTCAGATTCGGAAACTTCTCAATGGTAGAGATGATCATCGTAACGCAATTTTAACTATTCATCCCGGTGCTGGCGGCACAGAATCGCAGGATTGGGCAAGCATGTTATTTCGCTTGTATTCACGGTGGTGTGAAAGAACAGGTTACAAAGTTAAAATTTTAGATTATCAAGATGGCGATGAAGCTGGATTAAAAGATGTGAGCCTGGAAGTTTCTGGTGATTATGTATATGGAAATTTAAAAGCTGAAAGAGGTGTTCATCGCTTGGTACGTATTTCGCCATTTGATAGCAATTCTAAGCGTCATACATCCTTTGCTTCTGTATTTATCTTTCCTTTAATTGATGACGATGTTGAAATAACTATAGAGGATAAAGATATTAGAATCGATACCTATAGAGCAAGCGGAGCAGGAGGGCAGCATGTAAACAAAACTGATTCTGCTGTGCGAATTACTCATGTCGAAAGTGGAATTGTTGTTCAATGTCAAAACGAAAGAAGCCAGTTAAAAAACAAAAATACTGCCCTTAAAATGATGAAAGCTAGATTATACCAGCAGAAATTGGAGCAAAGGGCTGCTTCCCAAGAGCACCTGTCTGAGCAAAAAAAAGAAATAGGGTGGGGGAGTCAAATTCGCTCCTATGTTTTTCACCCCTATAATTTAGTAAAAGACCATCGAACCAAGCATGAAACGTCAAATATACAAGCTGTAATGGATGGAGATATTGATAATTTTATCAGAGTATACTTATTAGAAAAATTGGAAAAATAATTGGAAGCTGAACACAAAAATTTACAAGAGATAATTAAATTTCGATTAGAAAAACTGGAAAATATTAAAAATGCAGGAATTATTCCTTATGCCTATAATTTTGATAAAAAAGATTCAATTAATTCCTTAAATCAGAAAGGTGAAAATGGTGTTGGTGAAAAAGTAATTACTGCCGGTAGAATGGTGTCCTTTAGAAAAATGGGTAAAGCCAGTTTTACTCATATTCAAGATGAGAGTGGCAAGATTCAGATCTATTTGAAAAATGATTTATTGCCAGAATCTATTTATGATAATATTGTCCGCAATCTTGATTTGGGCGATATAATTGGATGTACTGGTGAGTTATTTGTTACCAAAATGGGCGAATTATCCATAAAAGCAGATAATATTAGCATTTTATCAAAAAATATTCGTCCCCTTCCAAATATGAAAGAAAAAGAAGGGGAATCATTTAATGCATTTGAGGATAAAGAATTACGCTATCGCCATAGACAATTAGACCTAATTGCTAATCCCCATATAAAATCTGTTTTCAAGAAAAGAGCCAAAATTATTTCATCAATTAGAAAATATTTGGATGATAATAATTTTATTGAGGTAGAAACACCTGTTCTCCAGCCAGTTTATGGCGGAGCATCTGCTAGGCCATTTACTACCTTTCACAATACACTTGAACAAACTCTGTATTTGAGAATAGCAGATGAATTGTATTTAAAGCGATTAATTGTAGGCGGATTTGAAAAAGTATATGAACTTGCGAAAAATTTCAGAAATGAAGGCATGGATAGAAATCATAATCCCGAATATACATCATTGGAGTTTTATCAGGCCTATTCTGACATTTATGAAATGATGGAATTTACTGAGAATCTAATTAAACAAGTTGCAGAGGAAACTGATGATAACACCCTGTTATTTAGTGGACATACAATTAATTTAAAAAAACCATTTCTTAAAAATACCATGTTTGATCTTTTACTGGATTATACCAAGGAAGATTTGTCTCAAATGGATGAAAATGAATTAACTGACTTTGCAAAAACTAAATCTTTAGACATCAGTGATGTAATGAATTATGGTCAGGTTTTAGATAAAATATTTGGTGAATTAGTTGAGCCTCATTTAATCGATCCAATATTTGTAACTGATTATCCAAAAGCCATTTCACCGCTTGCCAAGGAAGACCGTAATGGTAAAACGGACATCGTTGAAAGATTTGAATTATTTATTGCAGGAATGGAATTTGCAAATGCGTTCAGTGAATTAAATGATCCCATTGAACAAAGAAGTCGGTTAGAATCTCAAGCAAAACTTCGAGATTCTGGGGATGAAGAAGCTCAAATAGTTGATGAAAATTTTCTTCAGGCAATGGAAATTGGTATGCCCCCAACCGGTGGGGTTGGTATTGGAGTTGACAGGCTTGTGATGCTCTTGACGCAGCAAGAATCCATAAAGGATGTTATATTATTTCCGGCAATGCGCCACGATGACAAATGAAACTCACCACCCGGATCGCATTCCGGCACCTCCTGTCTAAGCATAACTTCGGATTTATCTCTTTTTCTACTATTCTCAGCATTATTGGTCTCATGCTTGGAATTTCTTCTCTTATAATTATATCATGTATTTCAGATGGATTTAATGATGTTATAAATAATAAATTATCTGGAATTGATGGACATATTAGAATTCATAGCTATTTGACCGATGAAATCAAGGAAGAGAATTTTCATGAAATTGATTCCATTTTCCATGCAGCCTATCCTCATTTAAAATTTACAACTCCATATATTGAAAAGCATGCAATTATCAGGAAAGGCCCCAATTCTCAAGCTATCATTTTATATGGTGTGCCGGAGAGAGCTTTAAATGATATTTTCCAATTAAATCAATTTGCCAATTCTCAAGCTGTATTTAAAAAGACAAATAGTCTTATTGTGGGAAAAAGATTAGCTGATTTAATGGACATTGCCGAAGAGGATAATGTCATAATATTAAATCCAGAAAAAATTGTATCTCATCAATTACTAGAGGCTGAAAATTTTACAGTTGTAAATACATTTCAAACTGATTTTCCTGAATATGATCGATTATTGGCTTTTATACCACTTGAAAAAGCACAGAGTTACTTTGGTTTGGAATCACAAATGACAGGATTAATCCTTAATGTCAAAAATCCAAGTAGGGTGGAAAATGCAGATTTAATAATATCTGAATCATTAGGAATGCTACCGTACATGACAACAACCTGGAAAGAAAGGCACGCAAGTTTATTGGATTGGTTAAATGTTTATGACATTCCAATTAAATTAATAATGTTTTTTATTACTGCTGTGGGAGTATTCAACATCGGAGCATCCTTATGGATGATTATCCTCGAAAAGACCCGAGAATTCGGTATTCTTCAATCAATGGGTCTCGTAAATTCCCAAGTGAGAGAAATAATAATAAAAGAAGGCACAATTATTGGTTTATCAGGGAGCATCCTTGGAATATTGTTAAGTTTATCTGTTTTATATTTGGAATCTGTTTATCATTTTATTCAATTACCCAATGATATTTATTTTATGAATTATTTACCTGTTAAAATTTCTCCCGTTTACTTTTTCTTTTATCCCATAATTACTTTTTTAATAACAATTGGTTTTTCATATATCCCTGCCAAACATGCCTGTAAAATAACCCCCTCCGAAGCACTTCGTTATGAATAGACTCAAATTCATACTTAAATTTATTGTTAGAAAGCAGAATACTGGAAAATACAATTGGAATTTACTGTTTCCGTTTGCTGGTGTGATAATTGGCTGTTTGACTGTGGCTTTAACTCTGGCGGTTATGGAAGGTATGGAATATGCCATATTTACAAAATTAGAAAATATTTCATTTCCCGGTAAATTGATGAATATAAACTCAAAAAATACTGGAGAATTAGAAAATTATCTTCATATAAATAATATCCAATCACAAAGAGGAATTGAAGATAGGATAATAATAATGAATGGTGATGAATTCAGGCTGGTAACTATTCATGGGATTGAGGAATTTGAAGCCTTTAGGCAAAATGTATTTTCACCTTATTTAATTGAAATTGATAGTTCACCCGGAAATTCTAATCTGTATATTGGCAGGTCTCTGGCAACACGGTTAGATTTATCCCTGGGGGATGCAATATTAATTGCTCACCCTGAACGAATTAATATCTTTACAGGATTACCCGATAGAAAACAAATGGTTGTGAGAGGGATATTTGACGTAGAAATTTTAGATTACAATCAAAAACATATTTTCTGTCAATATAATTTAATAAGTGATTTTCTTCCGG
>CAZGBZ010000133.1:0-5091 GCA_964524135.1 uncultured bacterium | reverse complement strand
TACTCCAATACAATCCCTTATGCTCCAACATCACTATCGGGTTGGGATCATGGTATGCCGCTTTCATGAGCCCTTTCATATCTGCGCTGTTTGATGGATACACTATTTTAATCCCTCTAATATTTGCCAGAACTGACTCCACAGAAGATGAATGATAGGGACCACCACTACCGTACGCGCCAATGGGCACCCGAATAATACAGCTCACCGGCCATTTCCCTCGGGAGAGATAGCAGGATCGACTCACTTCCGTAAATAATTGATTAAGCCCCGGCCAGATATAATCGGCAAACTGTACTTCCACAATAGGCTTGCAGCCGGCGGCGGACATCCCCACCGTACTACCTACTATGAATGCCTCCTGAATGGGTGTGTTGAAAACTCTGTTGTCACCAAAAGTATCTGCCAAGGTTGCCGCTTCCCGAAAAACACCTCCCAATCGTTTGCCTACATCCTGCCCATATAACAGACATTCGGGATGATCTTCCATGAGTTCTTTAATGGCTAACAGGGCAGAATCCACCATAATGGTTGAGGATGCACCTTCAGGACTTCGCTCACCTTTTTCTTCAGTTACTTCGGTTGGGTGGAAAACATTTTCAAATAATTCTTCAGGATCAGGATCCTCTGCTTGAACTGCTTTTTTGAAATCCCCTTTTATATTCTGAATTGCTTGTTTTTCTATTTTTTTAATCTCTGAAGATTTTATTTCATTAGTTTCCAATTGGAATTTCAGAATTGGGAGAGGATCCTTCTTTTGATGCTCGTCCAAATCATCCCGGTACCATTCCATGCGTACACCTGAAGTATGGTGATTCAACAGAGGCACATCTGCATGAATTATAAATGGCCGTCGTTCTTTTCGCATCGTTTTAATGGTTTTCTGAATAGCCAAATAAGACTCACTAAAATCATTTCCGGCAACTTCTATCACTTCAATTCCACCATAGCCCTTTACATAGTCCACAATATCGTTCGCCCGTATTTCATCACCACTTGCGGAAATATCCCAACCATTATCCTGAATTAAGTAGAGGATGGGAAATTGTTTCAGTGCTGCTATGTGAAAGGCTTCGGAGACCTCTCCCTCAGTTATGGAGCCATCTCCCATAGAGCAAACCACCACCGCTTTGTCATTTGCCAATTTCTCTTTTTCAAGGTATTGTATTCCCATTGCAACCCCCGTTGTGGGAATTGCCTGCATACCCGTTGCAGATGATTGATGTGGAATTTTGGGCAGATCATCCCGCTGCAAACTTGGATGGCAGTAATATGATCGTCCACCTGAAAAGGGATCATCTTTCTTAGCTTGTAATTGCAGCATGAGTTCGTAGGGGGTCATACCCATACTGAGGAGTAGAGCATCATCCCGGTAGTAGGGCGCAACCCAATCCTGAGGTACAAGCTGCATCCCTACGGCAATTTGAATGGCTTCATGTCCCCGTGAAGTGGCATGGACATACTTTGAAGCTATATCCTTATTCTTCTCATAAATATCTGTCATGGCTTTGGCAGTACACATGAATGAAAATGCTTGTTTGAGGATTTTTTGGGAAGGAAATTTATTCAAATTAAAAGAAGACCTGATTCTAAATTTAGCTTGTTAAAGAATAGATTTTAATTTTTTAACCACATATTTATTCAGACTATCGCCCTCAGAGACGGCTCGAATGGCCAATGCCTTATGTAATTCTTCACCCGTTCTTAAAATGAATTTTCCTGAATATTGTTTGTTAGTGGGGGTGGGAAGCTTTGTTTTATCTTTTTTATAAATAGTAACCCAATCTTCTACTATATTGCATAATTCTTTATACACTTTTTCTTCATTATCACCATGGCAACATGGACCTATCCAACCAGGAACAGAACCAACATAACACTGGTCTTCCTCAGACCATTCAACAATTTTTAAAAATTTATCGCTATCTTTCATGATTTAGCTTGTGCTATTTTCTTAATTACCAATTTTTCCTGGTATGGTTTTGCATCTGCACCCAATTTCCCGGATATCGTGACAATTGTACCATTCTCATGTTTAAAATTTCTATGACTTCCCTTTCCACCTCTATCTTTAAATCCCGCAATTTTCAAATCCTTGATTAATTGTCTGATTTTCCTAGGCATAAACTATGATACTACTGTGATACTATACAACTGAAATTGACGGTGGTGGAATTTTTTACCTTTTTTTAAGTTTGGCCAGTGTTTTCCGTGTAAATTCGGATAGTACTCGTTTACCACTCATAGCTGCTCTCTCAACTAATAAACTGTCCCAATGATTGGTGTTTTCCCACATGACTTGTTTTAATTCTCGCATAGAGTCGGGATTTGATTTTACTAATTTTTCTGCCAACGTTTGAATGGATTTATCCATTTCATCAGCAGAATCATAAATCTCAGCAAAGAGTCCCTTTTCTCTGGCCCATTCTGCGGAATGCCATTTAGTAGCGTTGATGGTGAGCTGGCTGAAGGCAGCTACGCCAATTTTTCGCTGTATGGGAGGGCCTACCACAAATGGCCCAATTCCAATAGCCAGTTCACTAAGTTTCACAGAAGCAAATTTTGTAGCAAAACAATAATCCGTAGCAGAAGCCATACCCACTCCACCGCCAACTGCTTTCCCTTGGACTCTCCCAATTATAAACTTGGGGCATTTTCGGGCAGCATTAATGACATTGGCAAATCCGGAGAAAAACTGTTTTCCTTGATCTTCATTTTCTGTTTCCATTAATTCATCGAAGGATGCTCCTGCACAAAATACTCTATCTCCACCGGATTTTAAAATCACCACCAAAATTTCATCATTGTTTCCCGCTTCAGTTATAGTGTCTGCTAACTTTTTCAGAATTTCCCCCGGCAATGAATTACTCTGTGGATGGAAAAATTCAATTGTTCCAATTCCATTATTAATATCTAATTTTACATATTCTTTCATTTTAATCTTTTATAAACCCATAATCTCTTTGAACTATACAAATTCTTAATTTATAATTTTTATACCATTTTTCTTTTCCTAAGGCCTGTGCTTTTTTATGCAAAGTATTTTCTTTCCAGTTTTTAAGTGCATTCAAATCTTGCCAATAGGAAACATTTACGCCAAAACCATTTTCATCTCTGTATGCTTCACATCCCAAATATCCATTAATAGTTTCTATTTCTTTAAAAGTAAGTTCATCCATTTTATCATATCCTTCTTCAACATTTGTTCTGATAGATGTAAATATTGCAGCAACATAAGGAGGTTTTGGTGTAATTGCTATCATGATTGGTTGAGTTTTTTTATCATGGTTAATATGGTTGCCAGCATGACCGTCTCTCCTTCATCATCATACACATCCACCAAGAACTTCACAATGCCTTTGGCAATATCATCTTCAGACCGTTTTTCCTGATCCACTTTTTCTTTTACGGTGAAGCGGACAGCTATTGTCATTCCCGGATACACCGGCTTGGTGAAGCGGCATTCATCAATTCCATAATTGAGAAGAACTGGACCTTTGGGTGGATCCACAAACAGACCAGCTGCTCGAGACATAATATAATAGCCATGAGCCACCCGTTCGGTGAAGATGGTACCCTCTAAGGCTTTTTCATCCATATGGGCATAAAACTTGTCCCCGCTGAGTTCAGCAAAATCTTCGATATTTTCAAGGGTGACTAAATGAGTATCTGTTGTTACCGTTTCGCCAATTTCAATTTCTTCAAAGTGTTTGCGGAATACATGGGGAGTTGATTTTGTCTGCTCACCGCCATATTGATATTGACTGGTCAATGCGGTGATGGTGGTGGGATGCCCTTGAATGGCTGTGCGCTGGAGATAATGCATAATACCCCGTTTACCGCCCATTTCTTCTCCGCCGCCGGCTCTTCCCGGGCCTCCGTGGGTGAGCATTGGCATGGGGGAGCCATGACCAGTACTCTCCTTAGCACAATCGCTATTCAATACCAATATCCGGCCATGCATAGAAGCAGCACCCATGACGAAATCCCTGGCAATAGTATCATCCGCAGTAACAATGGAACAGACAAGTGACCCCTTCCCCATTCGGGATAACTCAATGGCTTCGTCCAAATTTTTATAGGGGAGAATAGTTGATACAGGGCCAAAGGCTTCAATATTGTGGCAGTCGATTTTTTCAAATGGACTGTCATTCAAAAATAGGATGGGCGAAATGAAGGCACCTTTATTTTTATCGGCTCCGGTGACTTCAAAATTATTCAAGTCACCAAAAACAATTTCCTGAGATTTTGCCAAGAGATTTACTTTTTCCGTCACTTCCTTCACCTGTGGCTGACCTGCTAAAGACCCCATACGAACGCCCACAACAGAGGGGTCTCCAACTACTGTTTTGGATAATCGATCACTTAATGCTGACTGTACCTCTTCCACCAATTTTTCTGGGACTATAATTCTCCGGATGGCTGTACATTTTTGACCAGCCTTCACGGTTATTTCTCTCTGCACTTCTTTAATGAAAAGATCAAACTCAGCCGTTCCCGGTGTGGCATCTTCCCCTAAAATAGAGGCATTCAATGAGTCGGCTTCCATATTAAAGGGGACGGCTTCTTCAATAATTTTAGGGTTAGATTTAAGCATTTGTCCTGTGGAAGCGCTACCAGTGAAGGTCACCACATCTTCGCAAGTGATATAATCTAAAATTCCATTGGCTGATCCGCAAATAAGTTGGAGTGCCCCTTCAGGTAAAATTTCCGAAGCAATAATTTCCCGTACCATGAGTTCAGTCAAATAACAGGTAAGGGTGGCTGGTTTAACAATTGCTGGCATCCCTGCCATGAGGTTTACTGCGATTTTTTCTAGCATACCCCAAATGGGAAAATTAAATGCATTGATATGAATGGCCACCCCTTCCCTCGGAACCATAATATGATGGCCTATAAAAGTTCCTTCTTTAGACAACTTAGCCGCTTCCCCATCCACATAATAGGGCAGATCAGGCAATTGTTTTCTAAGGGATGCGTTGGCAAAAAGATTGCCTATTCCGCCTTCAATGTCAATCCATGAATCAATTTTGGTGGCGCCAGTGGCAGCACTCAATTCGTAAAACTTTCCTTTAATTCCATGTAAATAAA
>CAZGBZ010000132.1:2532-5165 GCA_964524135.1 uncultured bacterium | reverse complement strand
AGAATATTTAAACAATTTTGATGAGGTGTTAAATGGCTAAAGTATTGGTATCAGACCCAATTGCAGATAAGGGTATTGAAATATTAGAGGAGGCAGGATTTGACATTGTCTATAATCCAAATCCAACGGATGATGAATTGCAGGCTTTGGCTAGTGATACAAGTGCCTGGGTAGTTCGATCCGGGACAAAAATTACTGCAGAATTATTAAAAGATGCCCGTAACCTTCAAGTTATCGGCAGAGCTGGTGTTGGGGTAGATAATATTGATTTAAAAGAAGCCACCAACCAGGGTGTGATTGTGATGAATAATCCGGATGGTAATACAATTTCGGCTGCAGAACATACCGTTGCTATGATGATGGCGCTTTCACGAAATATTCAATTGGGACATATGGGGATTATTAATGGTGAATGGAATCGAAGTAAATTAGTAGGAAATGAACTCAAAGGTAAAACGCTGGGTGTAGTGGGCTTGGGCAGGATTGGTAGGGAGGTGATTAAACGTGCTATTGGTCTTGAAATGAAAATTATGGGCTACGATCCCTTTGTTAATCAGGATGTATTTGACCAAGAAACTTTAACTTTGGTTGATTTGGATACACTCACCCAGAAATCAGATTATATTACACTTCACATGCCATTACTGGATTCTACTGAAAATCTTTTTAATGCAGAACGGCTTGCTACAATGAAGGCATCTGCCAGAATTATTAATGTTGCCCGTGGCGGGATAATTAATGAAACTGATTTGGCAAATGCTCTAAATAATGATGTAATTGCTGGTGCTGCCATTGATGTTTTTGAATCTGAACCTTTGGATATGGACAGTCCCCTGGTAAAAGCTAAAAATGTGTTGCTCACACCCCATTTAGGCGCATCCACGGTTGAAGCTTCTGAAGGGGTGTCCTTTGGCATTTGCCGGCAAATCAGGGATTTTATATTGGATGATAAATTATCAAATCCCATAAATATGCCGATAACTGATATGGCGCAGTTAAAGCAGATTAAACCCTTTTTAGAGTTGGCAGAAACTCTGGGTAAAATTGAAATGCAATTAGCGGAATCGCCGGTGAAATCAGTATCTGTAGAATGCTTCGGAAATATTGAGGATTCCAAACCAATTGCTCTATCCTTTTTAATTGGGCTGTTTCATGATATGACGGATAATAGAATAAATTTTGTAAATGCCGGCGTTATTGCGGAAGAGAGAGGCATTTCATTTTCACATAGTTTGAATACAGAGCCGGTTTCCTTTGCTAATTTAATAGTGGCACATATTACAACTGATGAGGGAACTATTGAAGTGGCAGGGTCTGTATTTGGTGATCAACATCCAAGAATTGTAGATATTATGGGCTATGAGGTGGATGTCCGCCCCGAAGGAAATATGCTTTTCGTCCAGAATAAAGATATACCTGGTGTAATTGGAAAAGTTGGTATGCTACTCGGGGAAGGTGGCGTCAATATTGCAGAATATTTATTGAGCCGTACACCTAATAATGATTCAGCTTATTCAGTTATTAAGTATGATGGTGAAATTAATGAGAACTTATTAGAAAAATTGAAAAATATGGATGAAATATTAACGGTAAAACAATTGCATGTCTAATATATTTGACAACCTTTCTGATAAAATTCAGCACCTGTCAAGCAGGGTGGCAAAAGACGGCAAAAAATATTTAAAGACCGCCGTTTCTAAGGGTGAGGAAATCGGGCATAAAGGTAAAATTCAAATTGAAATAGAAAAATTGAAATGGGAACTCAAACAAAATTACAATGAACTAGGTAAATATGTTTCTGAGAAAAAAATCACCAAATCTGTTACTGATTTTTCCCATGATAATAATTTTCTTGACATCGTGAATGAAATAAATAAGTTGAAATTGTTTATTGAAGAGCGGGAAAAGGAGAAAGTAAAAGGGAATCAAATTAAGTAACTGGGGGCAGAAGACAGGAGGTAGGAAACAGGCTTACCTATCATCCAATTTAATTTCATTACAATGGAAAAATAACAATATTTATTTCCTTGAAGACCACAATGCTTATTTGAAATGAATTTCTTAACTGATACTGCTCAGATAAAGACTCATCAACTTAGAAAAGTTATTGTACAACATGCTTTCCAGCTTGTTGCATTTCTTTGGTAGCCAAATGGGTTTCAATTTCATAAAATAATTTGTGTGAGAAATCAATTATTCCACAATTCCAATAGCCCATTTATTCATTCAAATTAAAAGTAGAGAGACAAATTCACATATTTATTTTGGACGGATTTAATTTTTATATCAACTTCTCAATCTCCTTTTGTAATACATCCTTATTCTGTCCTAAATTTTCCTATCCAATTCCAGTAAAAATTTGTGTTTAAAAACGGCTATAAAATAATATTCATCAAAGAGGGCAAGTTTGACCTCAAACAGATTACCATTTCGCCCCTCCAGGTTGGACTCATCGCTGGGGCAATTGTTCTCCTTACATCCTCATTTTTCTTTATGTTCTCTGACCAGTTTGTAGAATGGGCGGGTTCTAATGAAATTGAAAAGCACCGTAAAAATAACAAGGTACTGGTTCAAAATATTGAGGAAAACCAGGATCGAATTGAAAATCTACTGGATGAATTAAATGAAATAAA
>CAZGBZ010000132.1:0-2522 GCA_964524135.1 uncultured bacterium | reverse complement strand
ATTGCGTTGATTGGTAAAACTACAACCGATTACTGAAGATATTCGAAAAATGGGATTTGGGGGTACTCATAATAAAACCGAGACCGAAGATGTGAACTACCTTCTCCCTGAAGACCATATTGATGTAGATGAAATGATAGATGACATTAATTATGTAAATCGTCTCATAAATCTTGAACGGCTCAGTTATGATGAAATTACAGAAAAGGTGGAATCAAATAAAGATGAAATATTAGCCCATCCTGCCATTCATCCCGTTGAATTGGGGCTTGACCGCCTATCATCAAATTATGGATATAGACGGGATCCATTCTCACAAAAATTCAAATTTCATGATGGACATGATTATTCTGCCCGCATTGGAACGAATGTATATTCCACTGCCAATGGCAGGGTTAAAAAATCAAAATACTGGGGTTCTTTTGGCAATTACATCGAGATAGACCATGGCAATGGCTACATTACTGCCTATGGACATTTATCAAACCGCAGTGTGAAGATGGGTGATAAGGTATATCGTGGGCAGAAAATAGGTGAGGTGGGTAATACGGGCCGCTCTACAGCGCCACATCTCCATTATGAAGTGCAGTACAATAATAAAGCAGTGGATCCCACATCGTTTTATTTTGACCTTCCTGTAAATTAGATTTAATCACTCAACAACTTGGAAAAGTTGTTGCACATTTCAGTACAACATGCTTTCCAGCTTGTTGTTGTCTTTCTAATAATTTAAATAATCTTCAAAATAATCTCAATTTTAATGCTTGGATGAAAGTTGTCTAAATAGTTAACTTATTGTAATGAGAATAAAGAGACAAATTATAGTTTACAAACAATATTTTACATCGTTTTATGAGAAACAACCTAGTAAAGTTCAGGCTAAAATAGAATGGACTATCCGTGTTATGGAACATGTACCCTCTAAATATTTTAAACATTTGGCAGGTACAGAAGGGCTGTACGAAATTCGAGTTGAATATCAGGGAAATATTTACAGAATATTTTCATTTTTTGATAAAGGAGATTTAGTGGTTCTTGGAAATGCGTTTCAAAAGAAAACACAGAAGATTTCAAGAATAGAAATTAAGAAAGCTCAAAAAATAATGAAGGAGTATTACGATGAAAAAAAATAAAAACATTACCACATTAGACGAAATTCTTGATGCAAAATACGGGAAGAAGGGTGAGGTTAAGCGTGAAAAATGGGAACAGGAATTTGAAGCATTTCGCCTGGGAGTTCTACTTGAAGAAGCACGAAAAAAACTTGGTTATACACAGCAGGAATTGGCTGAAAAATGCGGAACCAATAAATCATACATTTCCCGCATTGAGAATAATGCAAGCGATATCAGATTATCAACGCTCATGAAAATTATTCAGGAAGGACTGGGTGGTCATTTAAAATTAACACTCCAGCTCTAACCATAATCAATTTAAAGGATGCATATCGTCTATCTACTCCGCCAGATGGTAGATAAATTACCATGGGTGCGTGAATGGGTTTCAAATTTACAATTTAAGCTAAATTCTGCCATATGAAAAATAACTGTCACCCTGAGTGAGCGAAGGGTCTCGATCTATAAATTGTAGTAATAACAAGCCATTGAGATTTTTCAATTTCGGATTGCGGATTGCGGATTTTGGAATGCAGAAGTCCCCGATCTCCGACCCCCGAAATGAATAGTCCCTCTACGTTTCACTACGAGTGATAAATGGATAGTGAACGCCCAGTTTTAAACTCCAATTTTCCATCATTCCAATGCTCCCAGCCCCCAGTACCCAGTAACAAATTTCTGTGCCCTCCATCACACTTTTAATAGCACATCAATTTCAAGCTTTTATAAGAGGAGTAACTTGTTGTAAACTTGCAACAATATTTTATAGGAGTTTAATAATGAAGTCGATCTTATTAATTTTTAGTTTATTTAGCTCTATTGGCTATGCCAGTTGTGATTACAGTGGTGATGGCGTAGTAGATATACTTGATATTGTGGGCATGTCTAATTGCATATTAACCGTTGACTGTTTTGATGGTTCTCAATGTGATTGGAATGATGATGGCGAACTCAATATTCTTGATATTTTATCAACCATAAGCTGTATTTTACTTGGCTGTAACTTAGATTGCGCCGGAGAATGGAATGGTGATGCGGTATTAGATGATTGTGGTGTCTGTGATGGTGAGAACGCAGATATGGACGAATGTGGAATTTGTTTCGGAAGTGGCTATTTAAATTGCATGAATGAAACAGGCTGTTCAACAGAAGCGGTATGTGATGCCTCTGAATGTATTGTAGAAGACTGCTTTGGTGTATGTGGTGGAGAAGCAGTAATAGACTGCTATGGTTTTTGTGGGGGTACCGGAGAATTTGATGATTGTGGAGTCTGTGAGGGTGATGGCTCTGGTTGTGAAGAAGTAACCGATATTGACGGCAATACCTACATAGCCATACAGATAGGCAATCAGCTCTGGATGGCAGAAAACCTGAAAACAACCCATTATAATAATGGTGATGAAATTA
>CAZGBZ010000131.1:0-5180 GCA_964524135.1 uncultured bacterium | reverse complement strand
CGTTCAGGATAATATCAGCAAATTCCCGAAAAGCACCATTTCCTCCATGGCGAGTGGTGATATAATCGGGAGTAAATTGATCTAGTATGGGACTATTCCCGGCAAGAGCGGAAAAGCCAACTGATTTAAGAACTTCCAAATCATTCACATCATCTCCGATGTAGGCAATTTCATTCATTTGGATTTCATATTTTTTGCTTAAATAGGTGAGCCGTTTCAGTTTTTCATGCTCATCTACATAGACTTCTTCAATATGTAATTTTTCAGCCCGTGCAATGACAATGTCCGAATTTTCACCAGTGAGAATAGCAACAATTATTCCCTTTTTTTTAAGCATAGCTGTTGCCATTCCATCATAGGTTGAAAAGGCTTTCATCCATTCACCTTCAGGCGTAACATACATGCGGGCATCTGTCCAGACACCATCAATATCTGTTCCAACCAATTTAATTTTTTTTGCTTTAGTGCTTAAATCTGCCATTGAATATCATCTTCCAGAATCACCTGATCTGCTGGGATATTTTTGTTGCTTAATTTACCTATGAGCTCGTTCAACCGCATAGGAGAAATACCTGTCCCCGGTCCTTTTGTTGTAAGCATGTCAGCCGTAATAGTATCACCAGAATTAATATCTACAGATGATACAATACTTTTTGAGAGTTTTCTAAATACAGGCGCTTCAGAATCCTGTACCTTCTTTTCGGCGCTACCCATTGCTTCCTCAATATGGCGAATATCCCTCACCATTTTTGAAAATCCCTGTGGTTCCAAGGAGGCTGCATGATCTCCCCCTTTCATGGTTCGGTCTAAGGTGAAATGACGCTCAATGATTTTGGCTCCCAAGGCTACTGCAGCAGGGGGAATAGCAATTCCCTGTTCATGTCCTGAATAACCAATAATGGCATTAGGAAATTCTTTAATATAGGTTTGTAATACGTTCAAATGCACCTCCGAAAATTCAGAAGGGTAGGTGGAGGTACATTGCAAAATGGCAATTTGATTATTGATTGGATTCACTTGTAAACAAGCAGCTTGGACCATTTTCATATCTGCCATTCCCGTTGAAAGTATCATAGGTTTATTTTTCTTGGCAGTGTGGATAAGTAATGGGAAATTAGTGAGATCAGCTGAAGCCATTTTGAAAAATGGAATGCCAAGTTCATCTAAAAAATCGATACTTTCCTCATCCCAACCGGAGGCACAAAAGATTATGTCGATTTCTTGACAAAATGAAAATAACTGCTGGTAGTCTGATTTGGAAAGCTCCAGAGCTTTTTTATGTTCTCCGTAGGTTTTACCGAAGCTATTGCGATTATCGTAAGCCATCTCCAAACCTTCTTTAGTAAGGATTCGTGAGATGCTTCGCTTCTGTAATTTCACGGCATCAGCACCGCATTCCTTTGCTTTTTGGATGAGATCACGAGCAATATTCACATCACCCTGATGATTTATCCCTATTTCAGCAATGATGAAGGCAGGTTGTTTTTCACCAACAGTTTTATTCCCAAACACTAATTTGTCCATATTTCTATTTTATTATTTCTAAATTTTACTTTTTTAAAATAACACCTGTTTCAACAGCCAGAATTCGGGGAAGATGCACCGCAATTTGTCTCCAACTGTTGCCTTCATTATCACTCATCCAAAGAGAGCCGGAAGTGGTGCCAAAATAAACTCCGGCACTATTCATACAATCAGTTGTAAGTCCTCTTCTCAAAACTGTAAACCAGGCATTGCGCATGGGCAAGCCAATATCTTGCCGAAACCAGGTATCACCACCATCATTTGAGCAGTATAGGGCGGGCTGTCCTTCTGGACTTACCCGTGACCAGGCTTCGTTTCCATCAATTGGGAATACCCAAATGGTGTTGGGATCAGCAGGATGTACCGCTATTGGGAAGCCGATATCTCCGATATCTGCCGGCATATTATCTCCAATTCTCACCCATTTTTTTTTGGGACAGTCAATACGATAAATTCCACAGTGATTTTGTTGATATAAACGCTGAGGTTCAAAGGGGTGGAAAATTAAAGAGTGGGGGTCATGGCCATATTCAGGTGATCCTTTTAAATAATCTACTTTCAGCCCATTATTCATTGGTTCCCAGGTTTTTCCCTGATCGGTAGTCTCAAAAATACCGCCGTATGACATCCCTATATACATGTGGTCAGCATCCATAGGGTCGATCAAAATTGAATGCAGTTTTGGAACCTTTGGGTATCCCTCTGGGCTATTAGCCGTCCATTTTACCCATTTGGAATTACCATTGAATCCTTCAACAGATTCCCAGGTATCGCCACCATCTTCTGATCTGAATAATCCCTGAGGGGAAGTGCCGGCATACCATACTTTGCCCTCACTATCATGCCCGGGTGTTAGATAATAGATATGATCTACTTTTCGCTTTAGTTTGTCCTTAGGAAATGCAGGTTGTTTTGCAGCAGGATTCCAGGTTTTACCAAAATCTTTTGACCAATAAATAGTTACCCCGGATTGGCGTGATTGAACTGATGCCATAAGGGTTTTATTATCTCGAGGATCTAATACTAAATGATGCACAACCGACCCGAGAAAATGAGGACCATTTACATCCCAATGACGCCGGTCGCTGTCAGAGTAATACAGAAAGGCACCCTTTTCAGTCGCCACCAATAAAATCAGTTCAGATATTTCATCCCGTACAAAGACTATTGCTTGTTTTTCTTCCGCCATTACCATGGATTTTCTCCGAAATTAATCTGTGAATATAAAAAGAACCTTATGGATGGAAAAAGAGTTATGGAAAGGAAAAATGTGATTTCGAATTTTTGATTACGGAATGCGGAGGCTCCCATCTATATTCCATTATTCATCCATCGATTGACTTTAGTAGTATGGTAAAGACTGGTTATGCAATTTAGTTGGACGATGAGCAGGGCAATCTTCTTTCTTAAATCTTACATCTTCAATGTATCACCCCAATTGCCTTCTATAATACTCAAAAGGGGTTTTTAATCCGTACCAGTCTGGAAAGACTTTTACAATTTCTGTTTTAGCATGAAATCGTTTTGAAACTCCTTGTTCTACATGTCCCGTTACATAGGTGTACTTTTGTTTTTTTGCCCAATTGATAAAAATCCGTTTAAGGGTTTTACCATATCCACCTTTTCCTCTGTATTTACTATTAACAACAAATGCATAGGTATAGAGAGTATTTTTCTTCCCTAAATTAACATCAAAATGAGACCAACTTTCCTGTTTAAAATATTCTAGGGGCACACCGATTATATAGCCGATAATTTCACCCTTCAATCGTGCAAGAAAGGGCAGAGTATCTGAATTAAAATATTTGGGGATATTGGTTTTGGTGAGTAGTGCCTGAGAGCCAAATCTATTTGCCATGCATTGGGATATATCCACAAGTCCTGGAATATCGTCTTTACCGACCTTTTTTACCAGTTCAATACGGAAGTTGAAAGCGCTGGCAGCAATCACCTTAACCTCCGATTTTTCATCCATTTTTAGTAAAAGTTGTTCCATAGGCGGGGAAGTAATTTAGAGGGTGCTTTGTTTTAATACAAACTGCAAATTCATAGTTATGAGCATTTTTTATTCTAAGGGAAACACCTTTATATTTAATGCTGTGGAATTATCATTTAATAAACGATTGCAATCTATATGCGAGGCGAAATCAAATTCACTTTGTATCGGACTTGACCTTGATCCGGATAAATTTCCATCTGAAGCAGATACTTCACTGTCAGGCATGGAATCGTTTGGGAAGGATGTTATTGACGCTACCATTGATTTTTGTCCGGTGTATAAACCCAATTTTGCATTTTTTGAAAGGTTCGGTTCTCAGGGTTTTGCATTACTGGAAAGATTAGTAGCTCATATAAATGGGAGAGCCATTGTTATTGCCGATGCCAAGCGCGGCGATATTGGAAATACATCCCGTCAATATGCAACTGCAATTTTGGATGGTATGGGATGCGATGCTATCACTATTTCTCCTTATATGGGGAGAGAAACTATACAACCATTTATTGAGAATCATACAAAAGGAGTTTTTGTTTTGGCAGTAACGTCTAACCCAAGTGCCAGTGAGATTCAAGAACATGGAAATCAAACCATTCCTCTTTACAAGAAAGTGATTCAAATCTCAATGGAATTAAATACCAATGACAATATTGGATTGGTAGTTGGTGCAACTAAAACAGAATTAATGGAAGATGTACGGGAATTATCAATGGGGATGCCTTGGCTCATACCTGGTGTGGGAACCCAGGGAGGTGATTTGGAACCTGCTTTGAAAATATCACATAAAAATGGGATTGGCATTATTAATGTTTCACGAGGAATTTTGTATGCTGGTGACGGCAGCCTCAATGATGTGGTTCAATATGCAAAAAATTACACTGAAAAAATACGGAGTATTGTATGGAATCCCATAAACTGCTAACCCTTTTACAAGAAACTAGTGCCATAATGGATGGTCATTTTTTACTCACATCTGGTAGGCACAGCAATGTGTATATTGAAAAATTCAGGGTTTTAGAAAATCCCCGGGCATTGAATGAAGTGTGTAAGGCTATGTCAGAAACCGTGCAAAATAAAAATATAGATTTGGTATTGGGTGCTGCTATAGGAGGAATACTCATTGCTGGCGGTGTAGGTCGATACCTTGATGTAAAACATATTTTCTCAGAACGTGTTGATGGGAATATGGAACTTCGGCGTGGGTTTTCCATTACAAAAGGACAGAGGATAGTCATCGTGGAGGACATTATTACCACAGGCGGGTCGGTTTTTGAACTGATTCAACTGGCTAATGACTACGAAGCAAAAATTGTACATGTGGTAAATTTAGTGGATCGTAGTTCAGGGGAAGTCAATTTTGAAGTCCCCACCACAGCTCTTCTCACCATTCCATCTGAAAGCTGGGAACCAGAAGATTGTCCACTATGTCAACAAGGGATAGCCATTACCCAAAGAGGGCGAACAGGCAAACAAATGGAGACAGTATGAAAAAAATATTATCATTTATAATTGTGGGATTTTTAATGAGTGAAAGCGTTTCTGACTCCCTAAAAGTGGAAGCCGAAAAACCGAAATTGCCTATTGGGTTTGATTTATCTAAAGGATTTAATATTCCGGGTCTCATTCCAAAGAATCTTGCTTCTGGGGTGAAAACATATTT
>CAZGBZ010000130.1:0-5232 GCA_964524135.1 uncultured bacterium | reverse complement strand
CATCTTGTCCAGCTTTTCACCGATTGGCCGCATGACTTCGGCGGCGAATCGATGACAGCCATCCTGGATGGCAGCTTCCTCTTCGCTGAGGCCAGCCTCCAGGCCCCGAAGACCCAGCAACGGCGGGTCGAGTGTTTCAAAATTGAACATCGGCTTTCTCCAGAAGATGAATAGAAACTGGTTTTCACCAGCAGATAGAGATCAGTCTATGCACCATGATCGAGAGAGACTTGTCACAGCGGGCAGAAGATTTGTCCCTCTGGCAGGTACAGGCTTATCGGCCAGGTACAGGTCTGTTGCTCTCTTCGAACCCGGCGTGTTAGCGTATTCTCAAGGCTGAATTCCGGAACAAGAACAGTACAAGTACATGAACAAGTAAATAAACAAGTAAATAAACAAGTAAATGGCATCCATCAATTACGTCGAGGAGTTGAGAAAACACTACGGTTCGATGGGGTTCCCACCCTACAAGTGGACGATCAATGACAGCTACTACAACCATGAAGATGCAGAAGAGGACATCAACTGCGTTTTCCCCATCGGCAACAACTTCGGCGAACCATCCAACCCGGGGCAGCAACGCCTGATCCTGGAACGGGCACTGCAACTGGTCGTTGAAGTCGAGACAGGGGGTTACCTCGAGGACTGGCCGGAAACCTGGCACAGCCCTGTCGAATACTTCAGGGGTAGAACCAATGACTAAGGTCGATACTGTCAGGCTGCAGAATCTCTCACGGGCCTTTATCAGCTCCGCGACCCTGTTCGCGGCCACAGATCTCGAACTTTTTACCGCCATCGCCGAGGGAGACAACACGGTTCCGCGCTTCGCCAAACGCGCCGGGATCACCGAGGTCAATGCGGATCGCCTGATGACCATGTGCGCCGCCTCCGATCTCATCCACTGGGTGGCTGACCATTTCGAGAATGCCGAGGATGTTCAGCGATTCCTGGTCAAGGGTGAAAAGAGTTATGCCGGTGCCTGGCTGACATTCACGCGACCCGGCTGGGACAGCTGGGGCAGATTGACCGACAAACTGCAGAACCAGGAGCCTGCCACGGTTATCGGCAGTTATGTGGACATGACCGTCGAGGCTGCCCGTCGATACCATGAGGCCACATCCAGCGTCGGCTTCGGTTCCGGTCGCCGTTTCGTGAAACAGGTGGACCTGTCGAATCGCAAAAAGATGATGGATCTCGGCGGCGGTTCCGGCGCCTATTCCATTGTCGCGGCCCAGAACAATCCCGGGCTTCAGGCCGTTGTCCTGGATCTGCCACCGGTCGTCGTGGTCACCCGGGAGTTTATTGAACGCAACGAGGTCGCTGACCGTGTCAGCGCCGCGGCCTGCGACTTTACCCGCGATGCCTTCCCGACTGACTGCGACCTCGCGGTGATGGCAAGCAACCTGCCCCAGTACAACCGGGAAATCATGGGCACTGTTATCCGGAAAGCCTACGACGCCCTTTTACCCGGCGGCGAAATGCACCTCATCGGTGAAATGCTCGATGATGACCGCACCGGCCCCATGGATGCTGCTATCTGGGGACTGTACGAGGTACTGTCAAACAGCACGGGCATGACCCATACGAGGGCAGACTGCGTTTCCTACTTCGAGGCGGCCGGCTTCACCGGCATCGAGGTGAACGAGTTTATTCCCGGGATCCTGGTCAGGGTCAGCGGCACAAAGTAAACGCCATGGACATCCTGAAACGCCTGGCTGAATCTGCCGACGTGGTGCTTGCCAACCCGCCACTTGAGCTCAGCAAAAAGAACCCCGGCAAGGTAAGTCGTCCGCTGGCACCGGGCGAATACACAGAAGAAATCCTCCTGGCGCAGGGTTTTTCAACAGGCGAAATCACCGGTTTCAGGGGACAGCGAATTGTCTGATCCACGAGTTTCCTGGCGTATAAGACTGGCATTCGGCATCGGCCAGCTGCCTGAAGGCATCAAGTCTGCAGCCTTCGGCTTCTTCCTGCTGTTCTACTACAACCAGGTGCTGGGGCTTTCGGGCACCCTCTCCGGCATCGCCATCTTTATCGCCATGCTGGTGGATGCGGTCAGTGACCCGCTGGTGGGTTCACTGTCAGACGTGACCCGCTCTCGCTGGGGCAGGCGTCACCCCTACATGTACGCGGCCGCGATTCCCTTCGCGGCCTCCTTCTACTTCCTGTTCGCGCCGATGGATGGCCTGTCTGAGACAGGCCTGTTCCTGTGGCTGACCGTGTTTTCCATCCTCACCCGAACTTTCATGACCTTCTATTCCGTGCCCCATATGTCGCTGGGTGCAGAGCTGTCGAAAGACTACGATGAGCGCACGCTGCTTTCGTCCCTCAGGATGGTCCTGCAACTGCTGGGGATGTTTGCTGTGCTGATCGGCGGACCCATCGTGTTCTTTGGCGCCACAGAGAATTTCGACAACGGACAGTTGAATCCGGATGCGTATCCGCCCTTCGCTCTGACGGCGTTCTTTATCATTGTGATTGGCGTCTGGGCATCTGCTCTCGGCACCCATAGCTACATTGCCAACCTGCCACAGCCAGCATCGGATGCAGCATTCTCTCCTGCCCGTGTTGCCGTGGACATGCTCCGGGCATTTCGCATTCCATCCTTCAGCGCGGTGGTGTCAGCCTCGATTATCGCAGGGATGAGCCAGGGCATGGTCCAGGCCCTGATCATCTATACCGGCACCTACTTTTTTGAACTGTCCCCCAGTGAAATGACCTTCCTCTTCGCCGGGGGCGTTGTCGGTGTCGTCACAGGCAGCATGCTGACACGCCCCCTTTCCAATATCGTCAGGGAAAAGAAGCATCTCTACATCATGGGCTACTGCTGGTACGCGACACTGACATCCTATGTCATCATCCTTCGGCTGCTGGACCTGCTGCCGCCCAACGAGCATCCGATCATCGCGCCGCTTTACATCATCAGCGGAACGATTTCCGGCATCGGGCTTGGTGTCGCTATCCCGCTCGGTGCATCGATGATCGCGGACATCACCGACGAGCATGAGCGGCGGTATGGCAATCGCCAGGAAGGTATTTACTACGCGGCTTCATCCTTCGCGGGAAAAGCTATCGGTGGCTCGGGATCCATCCTGGCAGGGCTGATAATTGATTTCGCCGGTATTCCGCAAGGCGCCGACCCGGCCACGGTGGCACCCGAGGCGGTTACCCGCTTTGGCTGGGCACTGGGGCCGGCAGTGATTGGTATGATTGCTCTGGCCATGCTGTGCATCTCGTTCTACAGCATATCGAGAGCCGACCACCAGGCGATTTTGAAGGAGATCGAAACCTCGAATGAAGTCTAGGTAATCGCCAGCTCAGCCTGAATCGGCGGTTCTGAATGGCATCAGTCGCGCGGTGGAACTTCCCTTCGCCAGGACATTGCCGGACTCGTCGTGAAGTTCACCCTCGACAAATCCAATGGTCTTCCCCAATCGTTCAACCCAGCCCACGGCGGTCACCCGCTGGCCCGCCAGCGCCGGCCGGTAGAAGGCAATCTTGATTTCCAGTGTGTTGCAGCCCAGTTCGTGGTTTGTCGCGGCATGAACAGCATGCGCCATGGCCGCATCGATCCAGGCAGTGACATAGCCACCCTGGGCCACGCTGTGGCAGTGGTGGTCGGCCACGAGAAACGAAAGTTCCGCCCTGCCCTCCGAATCCTGGATGGCTTCTCCACAACTTCCCAACCCCTCGAGCAGGGCAGATCTCTTTTCTTCCATCGAATAACCCAATCCGGTTCAGCGCGACACTGATTGTCCGGCACGCTTCGCACCAGGTCCACGTCTATTTACCGGCTTTATGCCTTCTGTAATCTGCTGATTCTACGCTTTTCCGAGGCCGGCGTAGATTGCTGACATCATGTAACTCTGAACTTCTTCTGCCGTGTAACGATCGCCAGCGAGATGACCGATTCGATTGTCATTGACCAGCGAAATGAAACCGTGAACCGTCGATACGATCCACACTGCCTGGAGCACCGGATCGCCTTTCGGGATGATCCCAAGCTCCTGGCAATTTGAGAGCGTATCCTTCATCTGCTCAAAGGCAGCACTGCTGGTGTGCTGCAGTGATTCACCACCATCCGGGTTCAGCAGATCGCCACTGAACATCACCCGGTAGTAGGCGGGATACTTCAATCCGAACTCGAAGTAAGCACGACCGCTGGCTGCAAATCGTTCGAGCGCATCCTCGCCTGCTGCTTCCTGTTCCATGGTTTCCGCGAGCAGTTCAAAACCCCGTTCCACGACAGTGATGATGAGCTCGTTCTTATCTTTAAAGTGACGGTAAGGTGCAGCGTGAGAAACGCCGGCTCGATGAGCCACTTCCCTGATGGTCAGTCGTTTAGGTGGGAGTTCTTCTATGGTCTCGAGAGCAGCATCAATCAGAGCTGAGCGAAGATCTCCATGGTGGTATCCCTTTCTGCCCGCTTTCTCGCGGCCTGATTTCACTGTCTGAGCCATAGGTAGAGTCTAGCTGGTTTTGACCAATGTTTCCTTTGTAAACATCACAGGGTTTTGCTAGTGTTTACTTTGTAAACATTCCCGAGGACCGAGTTATGAACCAGGCGCTGCCCGACAACCCCTTTCTTCAGGGTGCATTTGCACCCATTGACCAGGAATACGTCCTCGACAGCCTGCCCATCAGCGGCGAAGTGCCTGACTGCCTGAACGGCTCCTTCTATCGCAACGGCCCCAACGTTCAGTTTCCACCGCGGGGCGAATACCACCTCTTTGCCGGTGACGGCATGACCCATGCGTTTCACATAGGAGACGGGAAGGTCAGCTACCGCAACCGCTGGATAAGAACTGCCAAGTTCAAGCTGGAAAAAGAATTGCAGCGATCCGTCATCGATCCGATGAATCCATTCAACTGCGAGGACGGTTACATGGAGTTCGTTCTGACCGACAAGGAAGGGCTCGCCAACACCGCCTGCATCTGGCATGCCGGTAAACTGCTGATCCTCGAAGAAGGCCATCGCCCCTTCGAGGTTGATCCCATGACCCTTGAGTCTTTAGGTTCCCGGGACTACAACGGCAAGCTGAACACCGCCATGACGGCGCATCCAAAGGTCGATCCGGTGACAGGCGAACTGGTGTTCTTCGCCTACATGGCATCAGGTCCGTTCGAACCGGATGTCGCCCTGCACAAGGTCTCAAAGGACGGCATGCTGACTGAGTCGGTCACACTGCCAACACCCTACCCCGCCATGGTTCACGACTTTGTCGTGACCGA
>CAZGBZ010000129.1:0-5262 GCA_964524135.1 uncultured bacterium | reverse complement strand
TTTTATTTGACCTTGGCACCTCCTCCAGCCAACTCAATACAGGGCGTAGGGGCTTTTCTTTTCAGGAAGATGCCCCTTTAGATATGCGACTTAATCCCAATGCGGAATACAGTGCCTACGATTTTTTAAACAATAGCACTGAGTCTGAAATTGGTGACATAATTCGAGAATATGGCGAAGAGCGTCACAGCCGTAAAATAGCAGGAATGATTTACAAAGCGGTGCAGTCCGGCACCATGAAAACCACATTTGATTTAAAGCAGGCTGTTTCTAAATGCGTGCACCCCCGTTTTTTAAATAAATCCCTGGCACGGGTATTTCAGGCAATCCGTATCAAGATAAATGATGAATTAGAATCGCTGAAGGATGCCCTTTCAAATTCTACTCAATGGCTGAAGGTTGGGGGGCGAATTGCTGTTATATCTTTTCATTCTTTGGAAGACCGGATTGTGAAACAGTTTTATAAAAAATGTGCAATAACTTGTGTATGTCCGCGGGAATATCCCCGCTGTATTTGTAATACTACTCCCTCCCTCAAAATTCTCACCCGGAAGGCAATTATTCCCGGAGTAGTTGAACTGAAAAATAATCCTAGGTCCCGTAGCGCAAAATTAAGGGTGGCAGAAAGAATCTGATGTCCCTCAAGCCTGAAAAGAACAAATCAATATCCGATTTCCTGTTCTTCTTTGGGTTTGTGACACTTTCCGTTGTTGTTTTTATCAGTATGGTTACCCTGAAAAATGAATGTATTTTTCTGCGGAACGAGATTTACCATCTGGAAAACATCCGTGCCAATCATCTCAATCGAGTGAAAGTACTCTCTGGCAATGTGAAAAACCTTTCCAGACAGGATAGAATTGAAGAGATTGCCTCTGTAAACTTTCAGCTTCATATTCCCTCTCCCGAATCTCTTATTATCTATATTGGAGATGCAGAATGACTCGCTTGTATAGTTCTTATCAACTAAGAGTTCGACTTATCTCTGCATTATTTTTTATTTGCTCTGTGGCAATATTAGGGAAAATGCTTTATATACAAGCTATCCAAGCCTCTGATCTTCGTCAAATAACCCTGGATGCAGGATTCGCCGAGCGTTTAGTAAAGGGATATAGAGGGCACATATCTGACCGCAACGGCCAAATATTAGCAGAAACTGTAAAAACATATACCTTCTGGGTGAATACTCAAAAAGAGGTTGACAGGGATGCAATAGTTGCGCTTTTCTCAAAAACATTCAGTCAGCCAGCTGATATTTATCAAAGCTTACTCTCTAAAAGAAAAAAATATATCCCCTTAACTAAAGCTTTAAACCAATCTCAATGTCTGCCCATATTGGAAAAGCTGAAGGAAACTAAAGGGTTGCAATGTGATGTTTCGGCAAATAGATATTATCCCTTTCATAATTTAGCAAGCCAGGTGGTTGGCTATGTTGACCAAGACCATAAGGGGCAATTTGGAATTGAACGGCAATTTGATCCCCTTTTAAATGGCAAGACCAGCAATCTTATATTTAATCGCTCAGCCAATGGGAGGCTGCGGAAGGCTATCGTGGATCAGCATCCCTCTGTAGAAAATGGTGCTGATATTCAGCTTACCCTGGATGCAAATATTCAATCCATTCTCTTAAATGCACTTAAGCAAGGCATGAAACGATCCGGGGCATTGACCGCAAATGGTGTAATTCTCAACCCCTTCACCGGTGATATCCTTGCAATGGCATCGGTCCCCGATTTTGACCCCAATGCCTTTTGGGAGTACGATGTTTCTACATTCTTAAACCGAACTATTTCGGATGCCTATGAACCGGGGTCAACCTTTAAACTTATTTCAATGACCGCAGCTTTAGAGTCGGGATCATTTACCACCGATAATGAATTTTTCTGTGAAAATGGTGAATATCAAATCCTACCCTCAAAAATTATTCATGATCATGAGCCGCTTGGGAATCTGTCTTTGTCTGACATTTTTGTTTATTCCAGTAATATCGGTTTGGCAAAAATGGTTGATCAGATGGGAGCTCAGCATATTTATGATTATTCCCGGAAATTTGGCTTTGGGATTCGGACTGGAGTTCCCCTCCCCAGTGAAGCTTCGGGAGTATTGCGTGAATTTAATGAATGGACACGACTTTCCGGTCCTTTTGTATCAATTGGGCAGGAAATTTCAATTAATACACTTCAATTAGCGCTGGCTTATTCTGCAGCGGCAAATGGCGGTTATTTACCAAATGTAAGAATCATTAAGAATATTTCGGGAAACGGTTATGAAGAAAGAGATTACTCGCCAAAACCGGTGAGAAAAGTGATGACTCAGCAGACTTCAGAATTATTATTATCCATGATGGAGGATGTTGTCAAACATGGTACTGCCAACAAAGCTCGAATTCCAGGTTTTAGAATTGGCGGAAAAACAGGCACAGCGGAAAAGTTTATTAACGGATCATATTCAGAGAGAGAATTTATATCCTCCTTTGCGGCAGTATTTCCTATTGACAATCCCAAATATGTCTGTGTTATTTCTGTTGATTCTCCAAAATATGGCTATCATTGGGGGAACGAAACTGCAGCTCCCATCGTAAAAGAAATATTTGAAAGACTTATCATCAACAATAAAGAATTTATTCCGATTATTCCTAAAGAAATGCCTCAGTTTGCTTACTCAACAAATTCACTACAATTTGCCCCCATGCTGGCAACAGCAGCTGTGGTCAAAAAGCAGAATAATTTAGTGCCTAATTTTTTAGGGAAAACCTTGAAGCAAACCATTCAGGAAGCTAAAAATTTAGGTCTGTTAATAAATCCGGTTGGAACGTCCGGGAGGGTAGTATGGCAATCGGTCTCTCCCGGCCAACTGGTTCACAGCGCCTCTACCTGCATCATAAAATTGGAATCGATGTAATGCAGCTCCAGGAATTAGTAAAAAATATTCAATTTAAAGGGACTCCTGATAATCGGGAAATTTCTTCTATCACTTACGATAGTCGAAAAGTAAAGCCAGGAACTCTGTTTGTTGCTATTTCCGGGATGCAGACAGATGGACATGAATTTATTCCACAGGCAATTGAAAATGGAGCTGTAGCTATTTTATCAAATGGCAGGAGTCCGAAGACTAAAGCGGTGCCCATTTTGCAGGTAACTAACCCCCGTCTGGCTATGTCTCAAATTTCAGCTCAGTTTTATGGCAATCCATCGGAAAATATGAATATTGTGGGTATCACTGGGACCAATGGCAAAACGTCTATAACTCATATATTGCATCATCTTTTACAATCATCGGGCGTTGCAAGTGGAACTTTAGGAACATTGGGGTTCCAGACTCCTTCCGGTATGGTAAGCACTGGTTTTACTACACCCGAATCTGTAGAGCTCCAGCAAATGCTCCTAACCCTCAAAATGGCTGGGGTTGATAATTTGGTAATGGAAATTTCATCCCATGCTTTAGACCAACATAGAGTGGATGATGTAGATGTAGATATTGCCGTCTTTTCCAATTTGACCCCGGAACACTTGGACTTTCATGGTGATATGGAAAATTATTTCAAATCAAAGCTGCAGTTATTCCAAAGTTTGTCAGTTGATAAAACAGCTGTAATAAATTTAGATGACGCCTATTCAGAAAGAATATGTTCCTCCGTATCTGCACAAATTTTCACCTTTGGAATGAATGAAAAAGCCGACCTCCATCCTCTTCAATCCGAATTCAGTTTGCAGGGAACTAGGGCTCAGCTAAAATTTAGGGAGCATACAATTACAATTGATACGGCTCTAATAGGTGAATATAACTTGTCAAATATCATGGCTGCATCTGCGGCAGCTTTAAGCATGGGAATTTCAATTTCCAAAATTGAGAGTGCAATTAAAAATATGCAGCCTATTCCCGGCAGGATGGAACATATCCCCTGTGATTGTCCGGGTAAAGTATTTGTGGATTATGCCCATTCTACTGATGCCTATGAAAAACTGTTTTCAAACCTTGTGAGCATTATAGATAATAATGTGAAAATTTTTACAGTGTTTGGCTGCGGTGGCAATCGAGATACTGGGAAACGATCTGAAATGGCTAAAATTTCAGAAAAATATGCGGCATTCAGCTATGTAACCATGGATAATCCCCGAACTGAATTATTAGAGAAAATAAATGACGATATCATTCAGGGATTTTCAAGTGATAACTACACAGTTATTCCAGATCGAAAAAATGCCATAATTACTGGAATGAACCAAATGGATGAAAATTCAATTTTACTGGTACTTGGCAAGGGACAGGAAAATTACCAGGCAATTGGCACGGAGAAAATTCCTCATAGCGATATTAAGATTATTAAGGCCTTTTCAAATGCGGGTTGATATTAAAAATAAAATTATATTCAATAATGTCTTGAATAATTTTCTCACAAATGCAAAAAATTTTGAATTCTCTGGTATTAGTATTGACTCACGTATGGTAAAGCCGAGGGATATTTTTCTGGCATTTAAAGGAGAGCATACGGACGGACATAATTATATTAATCAAGCTAAAAATGCAGGCGCTTCTTTGGCAATTATCGATGAGAATATTATAACATCTTTGCCTACTGTTCTGCTAAAATCTACTCGCAATTTCTTAAATGAATTGGCTGCTGCTTACCGTAAAAATATTACCTGCCCATTGATTGGTATTACCGGATCAAACGGAAAAACCACCACCAAGGATTTATTGACACATGTGCTTTCGGCCAGCATGGAAACTATGTCCACAAGAGGAAATTTCAACAGTACCATAGGTGTGCCTCTGTCCATTTTTGAATGTGGTGAAAATGTTGATGCTGCCATTATTGAAATGGGCGCTAGCATGCCGGGAGAAATAGAATATATTTGCAATATCGTCCAACCAAACATGGGTCTCATAACAAATGTGTATGAATCCCATTTGGAATATTTTGGAGATATTGATGAGGTGGCAAAAACAAAATCAGCCCTATTTTCTTCTCTGCCAGAAGCTGGTGTGGCATTTATAAATATAGATGATCCTTTCATTTCTAAAATGTCAATTCCCTGTAAGGGAGTGAAATATTCTTTTACTAAACCTGCAGATTATCAGGGTAGTTGGTCTTCGGGAAATAAGACGTTAACCATCAACAATATTGCTATCAACTTATCAGCAGTATCAGAAACAATGGGAATGAATGCCCTGGCTGTATTTTCCATTGCCTCTCATTTAGGGATGGATGATCATCTTATTAAGGCTCAAATTGAATCCTTTCAACTACCCGCTGGGCGTGGC
>CAZGBZ010000128.1:0-5324 GCA_964524135.1 uncultured bacterium | reverse complement strand
CAATGGCTGAATCACCTACAAGAGAATCAAATACTTCAGGATTAGAAAACACATCAGATACAAGACCCTGCCCCATATGACGATGTAGTTCCTTTCCATTGGAAGAAACAACTCCAGCTCCTTCTTGCCCGCGATGCTGCTGAGCATATAAACCCATATAGGCTAATGTAGCAGATTCTTTATTATTATGTATTCCTATTATTCCACACATACCTAATTTAATTTAATCTTTAATGAATCAATCTCATTGCCAGACTCCAACCGTATTACCGGAAATGTTGACAACTGGGCATCCACATAGGCATCCAACATATTCCATACGAATAAACCAAGTGCCCACCAGGCATAGGTGTTTCGAAGACCAATTCTATTTTCATTCTTTAATGCCAGAAAACGGTTAACAACAAAATATTCTGCTCCCATAAATCCAATTGCTTTCACATATTTACCATTGTAAATCTGTCCCATTCCTGGTATTACTCCTAATTTCCAAGCTATGCCTGGATCTCGAATCTTAGTAGAATCCACATATTCTGTATTCTGAGAGGTGGATATACTAAAGGCAAATAAAATTGTAATCCAATATTTCATTCTACAGATCCAACTGCTTCAATTTCTATGTGGGCATTCATTGGCAAAGCTGAAACTTGAACCGCAGAACGAGCTGGTGGATTTTCAGGGAAATATTCCAAAAACACCTCATTTACTTGAAAGAAATTTGATAGGTCCGTAAGAAATACCGTTAATTTAATTGCATGTTGTAAGGAGCTTCCACCGCCTTTCAATACTCCATCCAAATTTATTAATACTTGCCTAACTTCAGACTTGAAATCACTATCTATCAATTTTCCGGTTTCAGGGTTTAATGGTATTTGTCCTGATGTGAAAACCAAGTTGCCAGATTTAATTCCTTGGGAATAAGTGCCTATGGCTTGAGGAGCCTCTGCTGTGCGTATAACAGCCTTACCCAATAGATTCCTCAAGGCACCATAAAGGTAAACCAATTTCAGAATTCATTTCGCGATTAATATCTTCAGTTCCAAATTGCATGATAAATTCACCAGCAGCTGTAATTTCTGCATCAAACAGATGACCTCCAAAAACCCTGTAATCAGTATCACTGAATGTTATATGGGTATGGGAAAAAGGCTTTCCCCCTTTCATGGTAATATTCCCAATGAGAGATGTAAGTTCATATTCACCTTTAAATAATTTCCGATGGTAGGTTTTATCTTCAAGGGAATAATATCCGATTTCTGGATTTTCTAATGCCCCTATTCCATTGAGCCAGGCACAACCCACTCCTTTAGCTTCAGCAAAGGATTCAAATGTTTTGTTGATGCTATCGCCTTTTGCTAAGGTCATGAAAACTCGTGATTTATCTATTCTGTATTTCATGGAGTCCACCTCAAATTTAGTTCCCTGTTTGCTTTTGTCTCATCTAATCGTGTTACAGGAGTTGTAATTGGCGCTTCACGAATAAGCTCAGGGTTTACATTAATATTTTCATTTATTTCCAGCATAACCTCAACAAATCTATCCAGCGTTGCTTTTGTTTCTGATTCAGTGGGTTCAATCATCATAGCTTCCGGTACATTATTTGGGAAATAAATTGTTGGTGCGTGAAATCCATAATCTAATAATGCCTTGGCAATATCCAATGCTTTTACACCTTTGGCTTTCTGTGTGTTTCCTGACGCAACAAACTCATGTAATGTTCCTTCAGTAAATGGAATATTATAGGCATCTTTTAGTTTATTTTTTAAATAGTTAGCATTGATAATGGCATTTCTGGTCATGGATTTCAGACCATCATCACCCAGCATTTTAATGTACACATAGGCTCGAACCAATATGCCAAAATTGCCAAAAAAGGTGTGGAGCCTGCCAATGGTATCTGGAATATCACTTGTCCAATTATATTTTCCATTTTCATCTTTAATTAATTTTGGAATGGGCAAATAGGGTGCCAATTTTTCAACCACTGCAATAGGTCCTGAACCAGGGCCCCCTCCACCATGAGGTGTTGAAAAGGTTTTGTGCAAATTGATATGAATAATATCAAAGCCCATATCAGCCGGTTTACATAAGCCCACTACCGCATTCATATTAGCACCATCCATATACATGAGCGCTCCAACCTCATGAACTTCAGCACATATTTCTTCAATTTGATCTTCAAATAATCCCAGGGTATTAGGCTGCGTGAGCATCATCCCGGCAACTTCATTATCCAATTTTGACTTTAAATCCTCTAAATCTACTCGTCCTCTTTTGTCAGATTTCACTTCACGGGGTATAAATCCACCCAGAGAAACTGAAGCTGGATTTGTGCCGTGAGCTGTTTCCGGAATAATAATATATTTTCGCTTTTCACCATTCTTTTCATGATATTTCTTCATGATGAGAATGCCGGAAAATTCTCCCTGCGAACCCGCACTTGGCTGCAAAGTAGCCTCGTGCATTCCTGTAATTTTTAATAACATCTGCTCCAATTCAAACATGATATGAAGCGCTCCCTGAACATTTTCAACCGGTTGGTGGGGATGAATGTTTGCAAATCCTGGAAGAGACGCCAGGGCATCATTTATTTTTGGATTATATTTCATCGTGCAAGATCCTAAAGGATAGAAGTCTTTATCCACATGGTGGTTTTTTATGGATAAATTCACATAATGCCGTACAACTTGAGGCTCAGAAACCTCTGGTAATTTTGCCGGGGTCTCTCTTAACAATTCAGGGGAAATTGAATCAGTTAATGAAATTTCCGGTACATCTAATTTTGGAAGAGACACACCCATCCTTCCCTTTACTGATTTTTCGAATATGACCCGTGAATCAGACATCAACTTTTTGCAGAATAGAATGAATTAGATTCCTTCCATGATCCAATGCATCCTGTAGTAAATGTATATCATTTCCTCCGGCAGTAGCTAAATGTGGTTTTCCGCCACCTCCACCTCCCATGACTCCACCCATTTCCTTTACAATTTTGCCTGCTTGAATTTGAGTAGTTAAATCATCTGTAACGGCGCACATTACCATAGGTTTTTCTTTTTGAATGGTACCAATCAAAGCTGCACCTTTGGTTTTAAAAGCCTGCCTGAATTGATCTCCCAAATCTCTTAAATCACCGGGATCATCCACATTCTGTACGACCAATCGAATATCTCCTAAACTTTCAGCTCCACTAACCAGATCACCAATTTCACCAGTCATTGATGATTGCCTCAGTGCTTTTATTTTCCTCTCTAGATTTTTTTTATCAGTAATAAGGGATTGAATCCGTGATGATATTTCATCTTCAGTACATTTGAGCTCTTTTCGAATTTCACCGATTACTTGTTCCTGTTTACTCATCAATGTTTGGATGGCATCACCGGAAACTGCAACCAATCTTCTTATACCTGATGCTAAAGCTGATTCAGAAATAATTTTTATTGCGCCAATATCTCCCGTGCGATTCACATGGGTGCCCCCGCAGAGCTCTTTGGAAAAACCAGGGACATCCACCACTCGCACAGTATCTCCATACTTTTCTCCAAAAAGTCCAACCGCTCCTTCTTTTCGAGCATCATCAAAATTTTTCACATTGGTTTCTACATTAATATTCTGCAGAATCACGGAATTGACACATTGCTCCAATTCATTAATCTGACGCCTGGAGATTTGTTCATAATGTGTCAAATCAAAGCGCAATAAATCTGCATTGACCAGGGATCCAGCCTGTTGAACATGATCTCCTAAAATTTTTCTCAATGCCTGATGAAGCAAATGTGTTGTTGTATGATTTCGTCGTATTTTCTGCCGGCGGTTATCATCAATTATTGCATTCACATTTTGGACATCCTCGATATTCCCTTCCTCAATTATTCCAATATGAATAAACTCGTCACCAGATTTTTGTACATCCTCCACCCTGAATGTAAATCCATCGGAAGTTAAATTTCCGCTATCACCAATCTGCCCGCCAGCTTCTGCATAAAATGGGGTTTTATCCAGTACAATTTTGTAATATTTACCATCCTGGATATATTTAATTAGCTGAGCGTTATTTTCTATTTTTTCATATCCGGTAAATTCTGTTGGAGATTCCTTTTTGACTATTATCCAATCAGCATCTTCTGAAATATTCTGAAATTTGCCTGACGCCCGGGCACGGTCTTTTTGTTGAAGCATGCATTCATTGAATTTATCCACATCAACAGAAAACTCATTTTCCCGTGCCATCAATTCCGTAAGGTCTAAAGGAAATCCATAAGTATCATATAATTTGAAGGCATCATCACCCTGAATAACTCCCCCGGTAGTCAGGTTTTTCGTAATTTTACCAAACACCTCTAAACCCCTGTCCAATGTTTCGTTAAAAGATGATTCTTCGGCTTGGATAACTTTTTCAATATGCTTCTGTTTTTCTTTTAACTCTGGAAATGCATCACCCATAACTTTCGATAAAGTGTCCACCATTTTATAAATGAAGGGGTCTTTCATTTCCAGCATTCTGCCAAATCGGGCTGCCCGGCGAAGAACCCGTCTTAGTACATAACCCCTGCCCTCATTCCCAGGCATGGCACCATCTGCAAGGGAAAAAGCCAGCATGCGTAAATGATCCGCAATTACTCTGTGGGGAATTCCTCCCTCAATTTCCAGTGATTTGCCAGAAATTTCAACAATTTTATTTAAAATAGGAATAAAGAGATCGGTTTCATAATTAGAGGATTTCCCATTTAAAATGGCCACTATCCGCTCAAAGCCAGCCCCGGTATCCACATGTTTTGCAGGAAGTTCATGTAATGCCCCTTCACTATCCCGGTTAAATTGGATAAACACTAAATTCCATATTTCACGATATTCAGCCAAGGTATTCACCCCATCAGCTGATTGGTTATCAGGATCATCCCCAGTATAATAATGAATTTCGGTACAGGGACCACAGGGACCGGTTTCACCCATTTCCCAGAAATTATCTTTATGACCAAATTTTAATATTCTGTCTGGATGGATATCGGTCTGTTCCTTCCACAGCTCTCCAGATTCATCATCATCCTGAAAAATGGTAACCCATAGACGATTTTTGTCCAATTTCCAGACTTCAGTTAATAACTCCCATGCCCAGGATATGGCTTCCTTTTTATAATAATCACCAAAAGACCAATTTCCCAGCATTTCGAAAAAAGTATGGTGGTAATCATCCACTCCTACTTCTTCAAGGTCATTATGCTTTCCGCTTACTCGAATACATTTCTGTGAGTTAACTGCCCGTTTTGAGTCTGGAGTTTGCAATCCCATAAAGTAGGGCTTAAACTGATTCATTCCTGCATTTG
>CAZGBZ010000127.1:0-5348 GCA_964524135.1 uncultured bacterium | reverse complement strand
AAAAAGATAATCCAACTTTCTATCCCAATAATCTACATCAGAAAATCCGGTATTATTAGCATTTGTATTCCAGGGACTATGGGAAAAATGAATTGAATCTCTTGTATTATTTAAACTAATAGCTGGGTGATAATCATAGAATGGCTGGACCAAGTCAGGTTCTCCAGAAAAATTTTCAAAATAGCTACCTTCTTTATGCGGTCCTCCATTCGCATCAGCATGAAAACTTTCGCCACTGCACATATCTTCATAGCAAAAATCGGTAGAATCAGCATTTGGAGGTACTGAATTTAAATCACCGCCTGTTACAAATAAGATGTCCTGTGAATTTAAATCATCTAATACTTCTTTATATTTAGCAATATGTTTCTGTTTGGTGTCATCCGTGGCAAAAGCAGTGGCATGAATATTTACTGCATAGAAATCATCCACACCAGGTAAAACAATTTTTGCTTTAAGAATATTACGCCTGAGATAAAAATACTGGGTGAGGGCATCTTGATCTGTTCGTAGAGGTAACTGAATGCGTTCTGCATCGGTAATTTCCCAACGGGATAATATTGCATTTCCGGCATCCACTTTTCCCAGACCATCACTGGGAATAATTTCAGCATTCCACATGGAACCATAGGCACCATAATTGAAATGAGTTCGATCTAAAATATATTGTAATTGATTTACATAGGCACTACGTTTAGAAGAAATATCCACTTCTTGCAATAGAAGTATATCGGGCTTGGTGGATTCAATATAGGCTACAATACTATCAAGAAAACCTGTGGTTTCTGCTTCTGTCATGAGTACCCTATCCCCGCAGGAATCACCAAAAAAAGGTATCCGCCCTGCCCCAAAACGGATGTTCCAGGTCATAACTTTCAGGCTATCGTTAAATTCAGCAGACTCAGGTGAGACAGCTTCATAATAGATGGCACTCTCTACATCCTCAAAGGTTGTAACCAGAGAACGGCAGGAAAAGAGGAATATTAACCATATTGAATTAAATCTTAACATTTAACCAAAAATCATTGCTAAAAATAATATTGAGCCAAACCCACCTAAAGCCCATCCGATTTGACCTTTTCTGATTGCTAACATCCTTTTTTTCTCAATTTCTTTTGAATAAGATTTAATGTATTGCAATTTCTCTTCTTTAGAAAGGGTTAGTAATTTATTTTGTTGGAGGACAAATTTTGAAGGTTCGGATTCATTTTTTGCTAATAACATTGGCACACCCCCAACTGCTAAAGACACGCCACCTAAAAATCCAATAAAACCGAATTCTTCGCCACCCATTGCTACACCAGCAACTGCTAAAGGCGGTATGCTAAAAAGGGATATACCACCTCCCAGGACACTCCATGTTAATTTTGTATTAAAATTATCATTTGCATCCCTGTAAGCAAGCTGTCTTACATTTAAACTATTTTGGAAAGTCGATATTACCTGAACATTTGAGATTGTTTGTCCTGTTACTGGGTCAAACTGTTCTTGAGAGTCTTTTTTCTCTTTTATAATCTCTCCCGTTTCCGGGTCGAAAGATTGACTTTGCCCTAAAGAAAAGATTATTCCATAAAAAATTAATACGGAAAAATATTTCATTTAAAATTCAAAAAATTCCCAATAGATATCTATATATGGTTGTTGAAAATGGATTCCTAACCTAAAATTATTATTAATGGCATATAGGAAACCAAAATCGAAATCAAACATGCTATATTTACCACCCATACCATCCAGTGAAAAAGTTTCTCCTTCATCACCAAAATAATCTCCTACAACTTCGTCAAAATTCATCGTTCTGCTACTATTATCTGCCCACATTGAACCCACAAATTTCAACTTCTTCTGAAGGTCATATTCAAATGAAATCCAGGCTCTAAAAGGAACTTTGAACTGCCAATTATCCTTTTCGAATTTGATATTATCATCCCCATAAGAATAAGTATCCTCAGTTAGAAAAAACATATTACTGGATTGAACCCCAACGGAATAACCCACTTTTCCCCGCCCAGTAGGGTTTTCTCTTCGAGATGAATATACCAAATAGGCTTCAACTAATACATTAGTTTCATCATCCATAATATAATTGTCGAGAGATTCTAAAGTAAAATTAGATTTTTCATTTAAGGTAGTATCTGTATTACTAAATTTCCATGCATGTGAATATTTGCTCACAACCTTTTGTAATGGGTAGGCTCTATGAAAACTCATTCCCCAAGTCATAGCTGTTTCCCTATCAGAAGTTTTTTTATGGAGAAAACGCATTTTAGGATTTAAATTTAAATCACCGTTAAAGTTAGAACCGAATTGAGTTGTGATCATAAAGCGATCAGTAAATCCATAGCCAATGGATAATCCGCTAATATAAAAGGTATTCGCATCTAAAGGAAATGCTGTTGGATCCAAGAATACAGATGTGAGTTGTGCCTCTCCCTGATAGAATTCTTTTTTATTTTCTACCCAAGGGATGAGTTTGCCTCCATGATAACGGTCCATTTTTTTAATATCTTTTTTATTAATTGTTACATCTCCATAATTTGACCGTAAAACAATGGTGGTTCTATCTTCTAATAATAATGGACCCTTGTAGCGTGCGTCATCATTTTTAATTATATCTACTGTTTCTTCCAATATGTCTATCATGGGTATGTTTAAAATACCCTCTGTAGTTTCAATTTTACATTTCCCATCAATGATTTCAATAATTTTACCATGAATTATATTTCCATCCCGCAAATGGAATTTCTTTGCCATTCCAACTTCCAAAATATCTGCCAACACTGGTTCTATTCCTGATGGAGTTGGTGGTTTACTACTTTGAAATGATTTTATTAAATTCGTGGCTTGAGTTTGGCTTAATCCGCCAATGCTCGTTCCATATTGCCGAATTAAATACGAATTAAGATCACTATCCGTAAAACCATTTTCATTAGCAAGTGACTGAATAGCATTCACTTGTGCAGGGAGAATTTCATCTTGACCAAATCCCACAGATAGAAAAAATAGTGATACGTACAAGGGTAGTATTAACTTCATTAATAGCTCCTTTTATTAATTAATTTAAATTTTCCAATAAAATGCAATCATTATGCGGTTGAATTTGAAAGGAAATATAACAGTATTTAACTCAAATAATACAATTTAATTTCCAAATAATGTACTGGATTAATTAGGTGAATATTGGTTAACAGCATAAATATCAGCTGACCAAAAAAGTAAGGCTAATATACATGAAAATAACCCTGAAATATCATTCCCATTTTTAAGAGAATATGAAGATAACATTGAAAACCCTGACACATAGGTAAAACTAACAAAACCATCAAATCTATGACCATAATAAGCCCTGCCTAGCCCTGGAATTGCAGATAGTAATATTGGTAGTTTGAATGATTTATTTTTTGGTTTGGAATCTGGTAATTCTAATTTATCAACAAGACGACCATCATTATGGAATTCTGAATTAGCATCTTGTAAATGATATCCTACAGCTGCAGGATTACATCTAACAAAACGATCGACACCGCGAATACTCCCACCTAACAATCCAAATTGGTTAGTTGCTGATGCATAATAATTAGAGCAAGATGGGTAGAATTGACAGTTCAGCTTATTACTTTTATAGGAAATGGACTGCCAATAAGAAATCAGCTTATAGGATGATCGTTCCAATATGCTAATATTATTTTGGTGTGATAGCGAATCTAAATCTACATCTCGAGCAAAAATAATTGAAAATAGGATTAAAAAAACTAAATAATAAATTTTCATTCAATTGGCATACCAGTCTGAGGATCATATTTAATTTGCTTAGAATTATTTTTTTCTTTTTGTAAATAAATCGTATAAACTGGTTCATGCTCTTTTGCATAGATTAATATAGCTAATGCTGGTAAAAATAGCATTCCACAACATGCCCCTGTTATTGCTAACCCGGTTTTCCAATTTTGATCTAATGGCATTAGCATCTTTTGATATCCAACCATTTCTACCCGAACAAAATATTGAGGTGCAAGTAATCCATCTTGCACCCGAACAGTGGCAGGGCTTTCCCCTAATGGTTGTCCATTTAGAAAAAGCTCTGCGCCACTGGGTTCTGTTTGTATGGTTATCATTTTATACCCAAAACTCTGACCAACTACTAATGATGGTATTGTTAGTAATAGTAAAATAAATGAGAACCGTATTTTCATACTATTTGGTTACAGTAACTGAACGAGATGAAACTATTCCAGCTATTGCAACAGCAGAAGCTACATTAATAACTACATCCATTGGTCCAACTTGTGTTTGAATTTCATAATTCGCCGCACCCCCAGCCATTGTCCCGGTATCAACACTATTTAATGGTATTAAGCCATATAGTAAATAATATTGTCGTGCTGTGTTTGATACTCCCGTTTGAGGTCCTGTACCAACTGTATGGACATGAGTTGAACATCCAATTAAGAACAGGGATGATACTATCATGATCATTACGACTGCTTTTTTCATAGATTTCCTCCTTTGTTTGTTATTGTTCCTATTGATGATTCTACTTTACCAAGTTCTGCTTCATATATCCCCCGAGGGATTATATAATCAACCTGATAATTTTGTATTCCCGAAATAAATAATTTTATCACTGTATGGCTATTATTTGCAATTATGAACTGTCTAACAGCTGAATTATTTATATCGATTTGAGAAAAATTAATATTTTCAGTAGAAAATTGAGATTTTAAAATATCATTATAATTTTCAGGTATATATTGAAAATCTTTTTCATTAGAACTTATTTTAGAAATAATACATGTTGCCATTTTAATTGACTGATATCCTCCAACCAATTCTAATGGTATTAAGTTTTCATTAGTCTCAATTGCCTCCTCTAATTGAATAAAAATAGAGGAGTCAAAGGGAAGCCAGTTTATTGGTGCATAAATAGTAAATCCCCCATTAGTCTTTAGAGGGGTATTATTAAGTAAGCTTTGATTTATATTAAATGATAGATTTTTAGATTTTGTTGTGGATTTATCAAATTTACTTTCGCAACTAATAATACTAATGATTAATGATGAAAAAAATAAACTGAAAACGATAAAACGAATATTAAATTGGTAAGGCACGCATTAAATTAAATAGTAATCCGTTTTACTTCCAAATTTATTTTTAATACTTATACCTTCATTTTCCTAAAGTATCATTTATATAAACTCGTAATTTAACCCAAATTAATAAGTAATAATTTTTATGAAATACCTTCATTATTTAATCATTGCAGGTATGATTGGCATATTTCTTTTACCAATCAGTTGTGATAATAAAGATAAATGGAAAGCAGTACCCCTAAAAATTACCAAGCGGGA
>CAZGBZ010000126.1:3080-5387 GCA_964524135.1 uncultured bacterium | reverse complement strand
AATTCCCACCTTTTGTGAATCTACAAATATTTCATAACCTTGACGGGGGATCCCCCGTTCTTCCATTGCAAAAGAAATTAACTGTCTGGCGGGTCCACCCTTTTTTATTTCAAACAAAGCATCTTTACCTATAAAATCACCTTTAGATAATGCCGTTATCCAAATTAAACCAGCTTCAATTGGATTTGTACTATCATCAATATCAGTATTTCATCTCCATTCGTAAAATATCTCGCGCTGCCAATCCAGCCGGCTTTACACCAGCATTTATTAATTCGTCCCATATATGAACCAATGAATTTGCATCTCCGTAAATTTCATATCCCAACTCTCCGGTATAACCAGTTCGGCTGACCATTACAGGATACCCACATACCAACGAATCTTCAAAAGAATAAAAGGGCATCTTCAAATTTGCATCTGTAAAGGTAGATAAAATATCTCTGGACTTGGGACCTTGAAGAGCAATTAATGAAAAATCTTCGGATACATTTTTTAAATTCACATTTTCTGTTTTGTGTTCATTCAGCCAATCATAATTTTTCTGAATATTTGATGCATTCACAACCATAAAATATCCATCTGATTTTCGATATAAAATCAAATCATCAATTATTCCACCGTTAGGATAACACATGGTAGAATATTGAGCCTCACCAACTTGAAGTTTATCTACATCGTTGATAGTCATTTTCTGTAAATAAGCTGCTGCACCACTACCGCTTATGATGAACTCACCCATGTGTGAAACATCAAAAATGCCAACTTCATCACGAACGGCGAAATATTCTGATTGAATTCCATTTGCATAAGAAACCGGCATTTTATATCCAGCGAAAGGTACCAGTTTAGCCCCTAATTGAACATGGGAATTATAAAGAGCTGTTTCTTTAATTGGTATATCTAATATTTCTTCAGTCATCGTAATTCTGCTAAGGCTTCTTTTATCAATTCTTCCGTATTTAACTTTTCACCTTGGCTTTGAGCTGTTGTAATTGAATTCCGAATATCCTTCATTTGGAATCCCAATGCCAAGAGTGCATCATAGGCATCACTGACTTCTGGAGCAACATCTGATTCTTCTTTCGGTAATTCATCCTTGGATAGTCTTACAAATTTATCTTTTAATTCCACGATAATTCGTCTTGCAGTTTTGGGTCCAATGCCAGGTAAGGCAGTTAGCATGGAAACTTCACTGGCAATTAATCGTCTTTTAAATTCATCTGGAGAAACGGCTGATAGCAAAACAATTGCTGTTTTGGGTCCAATGCCGGAAACACCAATGAGCATCAAAAATAGTTCTTTCTCAGTTATTTCGCTAAAAGCAAATAATTGCTGACTATTTTCTGTCACATGAAAATGGGTGAATAGCGACACCTCTTCTCCTGGTTTAGGGAGATTATCATAGGTATTATTTGAGATAAAACAGATATAACCCAATCCACCGGTTTCAATGACAATTTCATCTGGCATTTTTTTCGCAAGTTTTCCTCTAATGCTGACAATCATAAATCTGCCACCCGAAATTGATGATCATGACAGAGTGCGATTGCTAATGCATCCGCAGCATCGATAGGTTCTGGATTATGATCCATTTGTAATTTGGCTTTTACCATAAATTGCACTTGAGTTTTGTGTGCGTTTCCATTGCCGGTTATTGATTGTTTTACCTTTCGTGCAGAATATTCATAAATTGGGATATTTTTCGATGCTGCTGCTACCATAGATGCCCCTCTCGCCTGTCCCAAACGCATTGCAGATTTTACATTTTTACCATAAAATACCTCTTCAATGGCAAATATTTGGGGATTATAATTAGAAATTATTTCACACACATCATTAAAAATTGTGAGAAGCCTATTTGCAAGAGTGTCTTTGATTTGCGGTTTGATAATCCCATAATCTATCAATGTAGTTTGGTTATTACTTATGTTTATAATTCCAAAGCCTGTTTGCACAAGTCCCGGATCTATTCCAATAATTTTCAATTACAGCAGTGAAGCCAGCTCAGATTCATCCAATTCAAAATTTGAATATACCTTTTGAATGTCTTCGTTTTCTTCAAGTTTTTCCAGAAGCTGTAATAATTGCTGGACATCTGTTCCACTTACATTCACAGAATTAACGGGAGTTAAGCCTACTTCACCTTCAATTTCATACCCCTCTTTTTCCAAGCCATCACTTACATCTCCAAAAGCTTCCGGTGATGTTGTAATTTCGATAATATCATTATCAGATTCAAAATCATCTGCTCCAAGTTCAAGTGATTTTTCTAAAACAGCATCTTCATCTACACCTTTTCTATCA
>CAZGBZ010000126.1:0-3070 GCA_964524135.1 uncultured bacterium | reverse complement strand
AGCCAGACTCTCCCAAATTACCACCATTTTTAGACATGATATGACGAATATCCGGGACGGTTCTATTCTTATTATCGGTCATCACTTCCATCATTATGGCAACACCTCCGGGACCATAACCTTCATAGACATAATTCTCATATCTCACCCCCGGTAAATTTCCTGTTCCTTTATTAATGGCACGTTCAATATTGGCTGAGGGCATATTGGCAGCCTTCGCTTTTTTTATTGCAAGCCTTAATGCTGGATTCATTTCAGGATCACCTCCACCCTCTCTTGCTGATAAGGCAATATCTTTGGAAACTTGTGTAAATACAGCTCCACGCTTAGCATCAGCTACACCTTTTTTTCGTTTAATGGTTGACCATTTACTATGTCCCGACATATTTCTCTTCTATTTATTTTGTCTGAGTTTACACCCTTAATTTAGCAATTTAATTCAGGGATTTCTATATGAGAATTTAATATTACTGAATCAGCCTAATCTGATCATTAGATATCCATCCAGTTTTACTATCCAATAATTCAATTTCAACCCAGTTATTTTCTAATTGGTTTATTGATACCTTTAATCCTTCATGAACTTCAAACAGGCGAGTAGAAAAGGTATTAGGCTCTGAACGAACTTCGGCTTTTGGAGAATATATAATTCCCAGGTTAAGTGAATTATAAGTCCAAATTGAATGGGAGGTCAAGAACAGGGAAATAAAAAATGATGTCAAAATAACCCCTTTTAAATTTTGTACTATTGAAAAGAAAACATATCGAGTTATTGTTACTAAAAGAGAGAATAATAAAAATATGAATAGTGTGATATTAATCCATGCAGAAGGTGTAAACTGTTCTTTTATGCCTAAATACCATTTCAGGTACAATGGAGGATCAGGCAAATCCATTCTGTCTATTACCTTTAAATTTGCTAACTTCAAATTATATTGAGCATCGGAATGAGATGGAGATAACTTCAGGCAGCTTTCAAATGCCCAAACTGCTCCGGCAGTTTTTCCAGAACGAAAGAAAGCGTTACCCAAATTATAATACAGTTCGGGTGAATCCCAGTTTTTGGATAAAATTGATTCAAATTCCTGAATGGCTAAATCATATTGACCATTTTTATACGCATCCATTCCATTTTTGTAAAATTGAGAAATTCCCTCATCTACAGCAAATAAAGGTATGGCAATAAAAAATAAAAGTGAAATATTTCTAAGACCAGACATTATCGACCTTTTTCAATAAATCCTTAATTTTTTGTACATCATTTTTTGCATCCTGGGAAGAAACAGGGGCGAATCTTACAGCTTCTCCCCGAGTTAAAATTTTCTCCATTTCCTTACTTAACTCACCACTATCATATTTTTGAATAAATTCAATAATATCTCCTGTTGAATATTCTATCTTTATTGTCCCGTTCTTTTGATTAATATAACTTATTACCGCCCTATAAATATGGGTATATATTTCTTCCGGAGAATTATCTGCTGAATCCAGAATGCCTAATGCGGAATTTAATGCCCGTCTAGCCTGCCAACCTCCTGATGATTTTTCCATTCGTCCCTTGGTAAAACTTTGAGCATAGGGAAATGCAAATACCATCCCTGATAAAAGTAGCATTGTGAGGGCAGTACCCGTAAACAAATCCCTATTTTTATCCCGCCATTTAGGTTGAGAATCAACTATAAAGCGAATATCCTCACCCACCAATGCCACCTCTTCTTTTGATAATCCAATGGAGGATATTGCAGCTTTTTCATTTGGAGCAACTTTTAATTTATGCCTGGGCGTAGATTTTGTCACCCAATTCCCTAATTTGGGATCAAAATAATTTAGTTCTATTTTGGGAATATGAATATCACCTGCAAATCTGGGAATTAATACCCACTCGAATTTCTTCTCTCCTCCGATTTTATCTCTTAAGGGATTCTCTTGTGTCTGCACTTCTGGTTCAAATACCTCTATCTCATTTGGAAAATAAATATCAGACATCCCCACTGTTTGTAGGTTTCCAGTTCCATTTATGATAATCTTAAACGTAATTGCCTCATCCTGTTTCACATTTGTTGAACTAACCTCTGATCGAACATTCCAATTCCCCACAATTGCTGATATCTTTCCATTCCTTCGAGTGGGAAGCGGTTTTACAGCTATAGATAACTTGTTTGTTGAAATAGTATATTTTTTTGAAGGAGGTCCAAATAAACTGAAATCATTCCAGCGCTGCTGTTTTTCCCGAATACCTATTACTGCTGACATAGGTTCAATAATTATTTCCCCCGATTGAGTAGGGAATAAGGCAATTTTCTTTATGGTGGCAGCAAAATATTTAAAACCATTCTTCCTTTCTTCCCTCAATTTTAAATTTTTTGGGGCAAACAATTCTTCTGTCCAAAAGCCTTTAAAGCTTGGCACATCATCATCAAAACTGGTAACATCAACTTGAGTATAAAGTGTATAGGTAAGAGTGGTCTGTTCACCTCTGTAAGGAGTCTGATTATTTACGGCAGCCTCAATAAAAAATTGTGCCACTTTACCCGTTTTGCTACTTCCCCGTTTTGAAACTGAGATTGTGATTGGCGTTGATAAATAAGAATTTTTTCCTGCCTGTATTTTCAATGCTGGTATTGTAAGTTGTCCTGTCCTTTTGGGTATTAGGCTCCAACTCAGGGTAGTGGTTGAACTCTTGGTCATTTTTCCATTTAAAAATTGAACATTTGTGGAGCTGGATTGATTGGGACCACTCAAAACTTTAAAGTCAGGCATTTCTGGTAACCGAACCTCAGGGTCACTTTTAACATTATTAGTAGTAACAGTAAGAGTGATAGAATCGCCTTCAACTATGTCACGGTGATCTACGGTGACATTCACCGATTCTTCCCCCCAAATTATTGCGGATATTAAACATAAAACGAATAGTCTTTTCACCAGTCTTTCTCCAATTTAATTAGACCTTTAGCTTTATATTTTCTGGGCTTTAAATTATTTTCATCTGCTTTCATTGCATTAAGAATTGCTTCTGCTTCTTCTTTCCCCAGTTGTTTTTCTTTTTCTGCCTGGATTTGAGATTCCGTTT
>CAZGBZ010000125.1:0-5428 GCA_964524135.1 uncultured bacterium | reverse complement strand
AAACTGGAAAAAAACCACCGAAAAGAAATTAAACGGGACTCTCAAATTGGAAGCAGTTACGGAAAATCCCATTGATCTGTATTGGGAAAATCGTCCAAAATCTGTAGAGGATAAAGCTATTTTGCTGGATCAGAAATATACAGGGAAATCAAGCTTAGATAAGCGCGTGGAATTGGGAAAAGTAATTGCTGATTATGGCTGTAAAGCCGCATTTATCACCCAGTTGGATTCCATTGCCTGGCTTCTGAATATTCGCGGTACGGATGTGCCCTGTAATCCGGTGCTTTTATCACATGGAATTCTCTATGAGGATGGCGCTTTCGACCTCTTTATTCCTGAGTATAAAATTCCAGATGGATTTAAGGAGCATGTAGGTGAAAACGTGCAGGTAATTCCCCCGGATAAAATTCAGTCCAGATTAGATGTGTTGTCCGGTAAAAAAGTACAATTTGATGCTGCCAGTAGCAATGTCTGGACAAAAAATATTCTATCCAATGCCAATCTGGAAATTATGGAAAAGGATGATCCCTGCAGCCTGCCCAAAGCCTGTAAAAATTCAATTGAAATTCAGGGTATGAAAAATTGCCATATCCGGGATGCGGTGGCAGAATGCAATTTTCTGGCATGGTTGGATAGAGAAGTCGAAAATGGCAACCTCCATGATGAAGGTACTCTGGCTGATAAACTGGATTCCCTGAGAGCTGAGCAGGATGATTTTCGAGGCATCAGTTTTGGCACCATTTCAGCAGCGGGGAGTAATGCTGCCATGTGTCATTACAGTCATAAGAATTATAAGACACCGGGTAGACTTACTATGGATTCAGTTTATTTAGTGGACAGCGGCGGTCAGTATTTAGACGGCACCACCGACATCACCCGCACAGTGGCTGTTGGTTCTCCCAGTGCATTTACCAAAAAAACATTCACATTAGTACTGAAGGGGCATATCGCACTTAGTTCAGCCCAATTTCCAGAAGGTTTAGGCGGCCAGCACCTAGATACCTTAGCCCGGCAGTTTCTCTGGCATGAGGGGCTGGACTTTGACCATGGTACCGGTCATGGTGTGGGCTCATATTTGAATGTGCATGAAGGTCCACACCGCATTGGTAGAGGATCTAATAAAGTACCCCTGAAAGAAGGCATGGTGGTTTCTAATGAACCGGGGTATTATGAAGAGGGACAGTTTGGTATCCGCATTGAAAATCTCATTCTTGTAAAGCAAGTTGGAGAGGTAAATGGCAAAAAGCTGCTGGGATTCGAAAACCTTACATTTGTCCCAATAGACACCAGACTTTTAGATCTATCAATAATGACACAAAAAGAAAAAGATTGGCTGAATGCTTACCACGCTGAAGTATTAGAAAAAGTGGGACCGCATGTGAACAGAAGTGTACTGAAATGGTTGGAAAAGGCAGTTGAGCCGGTATAAAGTTTAGCCAGTAGTTGGAATGGTTTAAAATGGGAGACAATTCTTGACAAAATCAAATAATCACCAAAAAGAATCTGGATTTAATACATTGATTGCCAGTATTAAAGATGACCAGAAACGGAAAGACTGCCAAACAATTTTGGAAATAATGATGAATGAGACCGGAGAACCAGCCGTCATGTGGGGGAAGGATAAGGTGGGATTTGGTAGATTTCACTACCGGGGAAAAACGTCCGAGGGAGACTGGTTCCATGTGGGTTTCTCTCCCCGCAAACAGAACCTCACGCTCTACCTGCACTGCGAATTGGAAAAGCAATCCGCGCTACTGGATAAACTTGGAAAACATAAAATCGGCAAATCGTGTCTCTACATTAAAAACCTTGAAAACATACACGTACCAACGCTCAAAAAGCTGATTCTGAAGGCCTACCATTCCCCGGCCATTGCCGGCGCTACCATCGATTAATTGAATACTATATCCTGTTGATGAGAATGCGAGTTTGGGTGACATTCTCCACCTATCAATGATCTACAAGTTGAGATACCTTCTGAATATCCCCCATTTTAGTCAAGTCCGGAACTACCTCTGAAACCGGAATGGTAAACACAGACCTAGGATTATGAGCAATCATATTTTTAATGGCAGTGGGTAGTTCTTTTTCGTCTCTTTCAGGATTAATGGGACAGGATATTAGATAAGGTAAAATCTCGCTGGCGCTGAAAGAAAAAATATTCATACTCACACCCACTCGACCATTTTCATCCTCCACTTGCTGCAGTTCACTCCTATTTGGCTTCTCAATAATGTCCGCTAAATACCCGTCTTTATCTTTTTTAATCACCGCAAAGGCATTCACCCGTTCAGGTTCAACCCCCAAGGCAACCTGGTCATAATCGATCATGGCATTGGGATGGGTATCCTCCGCTAAAAGTTTCATTACATTTACCGAATAGAGGTTATCAGAATTACAGACCGTAAATTTTTCTCCGCCCCAGTCTGGTTTGGCATTCATTCCGTTCAGGAGAGCCTCCGCTGTACCTAATGGTTTTGTCCGCCCTTTAGGAATAGCTTGAACAGCAAAAGAAATGTTTAATCCACCTAGCTCATTATTGGCATAATATCCCCGGGTAACACGGTCTGTTTCATTAATGACAATTGTCACATCGGTGTAACCGGATTCAACTACATTGCCCAAGAGGTAGTCCAGCATGGGTCGCTGTGACTTACCTACGGGGATCATACACTTGGGTAATTCCTTTGCCTGCTTCACCAATTCCGCATCCAGGGCAAGGTCTGTAGAATTTTTCATGCGGGAAGACATGCCGGCAGCTAAAATAATCAGTTTAGTTGACAATTGAGGTTCCTTCGCTGGGTTGGAGTATATAGGCTCTGCCGCCTGCTTTTACAATGGCTTCTGCTACTGCTTTTGGGGTGTCGGGTGCATATACAAACATACATCCTCCTCCGCCTGAACCATTAATTTTCCCACCAACAGCACCGGCATTTCGTGCAATTTCCAATAAATGATCTATTTTGGGTGTACTCACATGCAGAATATCCCTGAGTATTGAATGTTCCTCTGTTAATAATTCCCCAATCCCTTCAAAATACGGGTTAGAAGAATTCAATTCACTGAGAGCATCTTTCAAAATATCCCGATTTCGTATGGTTCCTAACATTAACTCCATTTCCAGCGGTTTCAGGAATCTACGGTATTCATATAATTCCATATACTGTATGGTTTGAAGTGAGAATTCAGGATTCTCCTCTTTCAAGCGCTGAACAATTTCCATCCTACTGATTTTGCAGCGCTGGAGAATACCATGAGTGTCTTTTTTAGCTCGGGAATCACATAACACAAATGCGCCTGGCATGAGTTTTAAAGGATGAATAGTAAGCTTTGGTTCGGACTCCAGATAGATGAGCCCACCCATTGCTGTAGAATATTGGTCCATCATGCCGCCGGGTTCGCTGAATTCAAAAACTTCAGCTTCATAAGCCATTTCTGCAATTTTTTGTGCTGACCAATCAATTGGATTGTCTGCAATTTGAGTAAGGAATTTAATCCACCCCACCATAATAGATGAGGAACTGGAGCAGCCAGCTTGAATTGGGATATCAGATGTAATTTCCACTTTAAAGCCTGTTGAATATTGAAGTCCTTCTTTCATACAGACTTTAACACCAGATTTGAAATAATCTCTGGAATTGGTATAAGTAAGTTCATCCAGTGAAAAGGATTCCGTTTCATTAAGATCAGGCTTTTTGATAACAACACTGTTTCCAGATTCCTGCTTCCCCCTTCCTTTTATTTTAGAGTACAACGAAACCGCCATGGCAATCACTGGCAAGCCAAGGTAATCCTGGTGCTCACCAAAAAGGCATATACGGCTGGGAGTTTGAATGGTCAAGGGAAAGTTACTTTTTTGGAATAACAGCCAAGGTCAAGCGGCTCACACAGACTAAATTATCATTTTCATTTGTTATTTCGATATTCCAGACCTGGATTTTTTTACCAATCCTAATAGGAGTGGCTTTGCCATAAACCCAACCATCTCTTGCGGATTTTAAATGGTTGGCATTAATTTCTATTCCTACCACCGTTTCATTATTTTGATATACCTTTATGCCACCCCCTATACTGCCCAATGTCTCTGCCAATGCCACGGACGCCCCTCCATGAAGCAATCCAAAGGGTTGGACAGTGCGCTCATCCACCGGCATTTTTCCGCAGATAAAATCATCCCCAATATCGGTAATTTCAATCCCAATGGTTGATGTCATAGTATTTTGAATGCCGTCATTTATCCGTTTAAGTTTTTCTTGTAATTCCATTTAATTCATTCTCCTTATCAATTGATATCCGCAATAACAACCTATAACAAGCAACAGTATTCCAGGATAATTATTTCCATAGATAAGCTGCCCTACTCCCAATAAAAAGCCATACACAGCTCCACATCCTAAAAACATATTGAGTATTCCCTGAGGTACTGGCCAGGTTTCGGATGCTGCCCCAACCTGATAAATTTTCCAGCCGGGACCACCGGGATTTACCTTTTTCACAAATTTCCGCAGGGTTTCTTCATCGTCAGGCGGTGTTATAAATGTGGCAACAATCCAGACAATGGTGGTGAGAACTGCTCCAATGACAATTTTTTGCCAGCCCTCTAAATCAACATTCCCAAAATTCATGTATCCGGCGATAATCAATGAGGAAAGCATTGCTACAATTTCTGTATAAGCATTAATGCGCCACCAGAACCAACGCAGGATGTAAATGAGTCCCGTACCTGCGCCAATCATGAGTAATAGATTAAACGCTTGGCCAGCGCTGGTGAGCATGAGTCCCAACCCACCACCTAAAATAATGGAAATCACCGTAAACATTCTTCCAATTGCCACCAAATGTTTTTCGGATGCATCCGGTTTGAGGAAGCGGTGGTAGAAATCATTTACCAAGTAACTTGCACCCAGGTTTACCTGGGTGGACATGGTACTCATGAAGGCGGCAATGAGTGAGGCTGCTACCAGTCCCAATAAGCCAGAGGGCAAAAGGGTCAACATTGCAGGATAAGCAACATCGTGCCCCAGTTTATCAGCAGGAAGTTTTGGGAATGCCAATTGCAGATCTTTAAGTTCCGGAAAGACTACCAAAGATGCCAGGGCGATGAGTATCCAGGGCCAAGGGCGCAGGGCATAATGAGCGGCATTGAAGAGAAAGGTTGCACCTACAGCATGAGATTCATCCTTAGCTGAAAACATACGCTGGGCAATATAGCCACCGCCTCCGGGTTCTGAGCCGGGGTAATAACTTGCCCACCATTGCACCGCCAGTGGCACTAGCAACACCGGTACCCAGACATTAGGATCAGACATATCCGGAAACAATGCCTGTTTGTCAATCTCATTTCTGTGTGTAAGTTAATTTGAATGTCCGCCATTTTGGGGCAATCCCAATATATAAATCATTCCCCATACAGAGCCGATCATTGCCA
>CAZGBZ010000124.1:0-5434 GCA_964524135.1 uncultured bacterium | reverse complement strand
GGCGAGCTGGATGCCAGTAATGAGAACGCCAAGGTGTACTACCATCAGCTGGGAAGCGCACAGGAAGCAGACCAACTTATATTTTCTGATCCGGATAATCCAAAAATTTCTAATTATGCAAGTACATCAGAAGATGAACAATTCCTGTATCTCTACCGCACAAAGGGAACCAGCGGATCGGCACTTTATATTACAGAGGTAAAAACGGGAGACAATCAATTTACAACGGTAATGGAAGATTATGACTATGACCATGGAATCGTAGGCAACATTGGAAACACCATTTATCTCAAAACCAATTATAAAGCGCAGAACTGGAGACTGGTAAAATTTAATTATGATAATCCAAACCCGGAAAATTGGGTGGATGTAATTCCAGAAGCCGTTTATCCCTTGAATTCTATTTCAATAACAGGAGGGAAACTATTGGTGAAATATTCCAAAGATGTAAGCTCCCGCCTGTATGTGTATTCCCTGGATGGAGAGCTGGAAACGGAAGTTGAACTGCCCACTATTGGTACCGCATCAGGCTTTGGAGGTAAACAAAATGAAACCGAGGTATTTTATAATTTCACCAGCTTTGCATATCCGCCCACCATATTCAGGTATAATATCAATGAAAATACATCAATCCTGTATCAGTTGTCAAAGGTGGAGGTTGATTTTTCATTGTATGAAACCAAGCAGGTTTTTTACCCAAGTAAAGACGGCACAAAAATTCCTATGTTCATCACCCATAAAAAGGGATTGCGATACGACGGTACGGCACCCACCCTCCTCTATTCTTATGGGGGTTTTAATGTCAGTATCAATCCCTATTTCAGCGTAAACCGAATGATATTACTGGAATCGGGAGGTATTTACGCTTCTGCAAATTTAAGAGGTGGTAGTGAATACGGGGAATCATGGCATGAGGCTGGTATGAAACTAAATAAACAGAATGTATTTGATGATTTTATTTCTGCAGCTGATTATCTGGTTGCAGAAAATTATACCAGTAGAAACAGGCTTGCAATACAGGGTGGTTCTAACGGTGGACTGCTCATTGGCGCAGTATTAAATCAGCGACCTGATCTCTGTGCTGTGGGGTTTCCCGGAGTAGGGGTAATGGATATGCTTCGTTACACAAAGTTCACCATTGGCTGGGCGTGGGCAGTTGAATATGGCGATCCGGAAGAGTCTGCAGAATTATTCAACTACATCTATAACTATTCACCCCTCCACACCATTAAGGAAAATGGTAATTACGCTGCAGTGATGGTGACTACGGGTGACCATGATGATCGGGTAGTTCCCGCGCACTCATTTAAGTATGCTGCAAACTTGCAGGCGAAAAACCGAAATAACAAAAAGCCCTTATTAATTAGAATTGAAACCGATGCAGGGCATGGGGCAGGCAAGCCTACCTCAAAACGAATAGAGGCGGCAGCAGATACTTGGGCATTTATGTTCCACAATATGAACTTTGATTTTTCAAATAAGTAAATGGGGGCACTTAAATCTGATTTAAGTTTCTATTGAAGAATCCTGCCCCTTAACTTTTGCCATAGTGTCAGGATTTATCCAAATCAGGAAAATTAGGGGTATCAAAGCCAATACCCCTAAAAGAATAAAGGTCATATCAAATGAAATCCATTCTTTTATATACCCTGCAAATTTATTTCCCATGGTTGAAGACATATTAGAAATTGCCATGTAGCTGGTAAACATGGTTGCCGCAGATTTAGTCCAGGAAATATGCATAAACAGAGAAAATATTGCCACAGCGCCCAGGGCTCTGAAAAAGGGGGAGGTCACCAAATAAGCTGAAGCAAAGGCAGTATTTTCCCAATGAATTGAGAAAACACCGAATATTATTGCCATGACAGCGAAACCGCCATATCCTGCCGTAATAATTTTTCTTCTTCCCATCCTGTCTGCTAAAAAACCACCCAATAGGGCGCCGCAAACTTCAAGGATAGTTCCCAAGCCACCCACTACCTGAGAATAGGTATCGGGTTCCCATTCCAGGTTTTGCATAAATAATACAGGCAGGATTGCTCCATTAATACCATCACCCACAGATGCTGTTAATAGAAAAATAGCTCCCATAAAGGTAGCCTTTAGGGTAAAACCTTTCAGCAAATTTTTTAATACCAAAAGCGGATTTCGCACTGCAGCAATATTAACCGGCAGCATGGATTTCCCTTTTGTCCATGGCAGTAGCTTCTCACCTTTTCGTTCTCTAAAAATTAGGGGAAATACCATAACAGCCAGAACTAGTCCAGTCTGAAATAATACGGTAGTGTTTAAGGAAGTTTTCACGAGCATGGCACCCATAATGGATGCCCCAATTCCCGTTCCTACTATTTTAGCACCCCACATATAGCCATTTATCTGACCTCTTTCATCCGGATGGAGGATATCAACAGCCAGGGCATCGGTACAGACATCTTGCAGGGAAGCAAAACAATTATGCAGAAAGAACATCCAGGCCAAATAGTTCAGGTCATTGAGGATATCTCCCTTTAATGAAAGTGCAATGAGGGTGACTGCCATCATGATTTCAGCGAAGATTATCCAGGGACGGCGGCGGCCCATGGCAGGAAAGTTAAAGGAATCAATAAGGGGCGCCCAGATGAGCTTGAATGTCCAAGGCAGGATTGCCATTGCAATAAGGTGGCCGGTATCAGCTACGGTGAGCCCCTGTTTGGCTAGATATGCCACTAAAGCGGTGGTCATAAATCCCCAAGGAAACCCCTGGGCGAAATAAAGTGCGCATAGGGTGGATATTCGGGCTGCCTTACTTTCAGATAAGCTGGTCATTTAATTTTTTCCACTGTTGTTTGGTGATTGAATACAAAACATGTTCACATAATGGATTGCTTTTTTCAATATGGGGATGCATAAAATTACGATAGGTATTTGTCATACCCAGCCGCTTCATTACTGCTTGTGAATCTACATTATTCAAAGTAGTGAATGCCACTACTTCACCTAAATTCAAGTTTTCAAAGGAGAATTTAATACATTCTTTTCCGGCTTCCGTGGCATATCTTTTGCTCCAATATTTTTTTGCCAACCGCCAGCCGATTTCCACACAGGGAGATGGCGGGAGTTCCGCTTTGGGTTTATTCAATCCCACCATACCAATAAACTTGCCCGTGGACTTTAACTCTACCACCCATAATCCCCAGCCGTTGACAGCAATGAAGGTTTGGATTTTCTCGGCTAACTCATCACTTTCCTGTTTAGAAAGGGTCTGGGGAAAATATTTCATTACTTCCGGATCAGCATTTAGTATAGCAAAAGTTTCAAAGTCTGATAGTTTCCATTGGCGAAGGATCAGGCGTTTAGTTTTCAAAGTCATGGTAATTACACTACCCTTTTTCATACACCAACAAATGATATTCCTTAAACTGTTTAAAACTAGTACCATTGACTGCTCCGCTGAGGTAAATATTATGAATTTTCTCTAACCGCTTTTTAAACTTCCAGCGGAATAATTTACTGAGTCGAGGATAATGGTCTAATAAATATTCACTAGACATTTCAGCAATAGGGGTTACCACATCTGTATTAAATTTTGCCAACAGATCAATGGTAGGGGCAGTCTCTTCGGTAATATCAAGATCTGAAATAAAGCTGAGAGGTTGAGCCCTTATTTTATCCTTAAATAATTGCCAGCCATGACCACCACCTATTGGACTTTTGCCGACACCATCCCGTTTAAAAAAATCGCAGATTAGTAATTGTCCATCAGTATTTAACATGTTGGTAATTTTCTCTAAAGATGTCACCAATTTCACATATTGAAAGGATTCACTGAATAATATAAGATCATATTTTTCAGAATCAGGCACATCTTCAAATCCGCAAATATGAATGGTACTGCGATCCCCCAATTTTGCCTGTACCTGCTCAGCTAAAAATTCACTGGGAATAACACAGTCCACCTGAAAGCACTTATTAATCAGCTTCAATGCCAGACTGCCGGAACCGCTGCCCACATCTAATATGCGTTTTGTACTCTGAGGAATATGATCAATAATTAGATTCGAATGAGCTTCTTGTGCTTTTGGAAAATTTTGAATTGTGGCAGTCTTCCCATTGGGCCAATAGCCATAATGGAGGTCTTCTGTATTCAGGAAAAAGCGGCCGATGGCTAATCCAATATCTAAACCAACTCTCTGTGATGAAACTTTATTTTTCGAACCCAAAATTAATGTATCCTCCGCTCAAAAAGTTGTTGATAGTATTGCATACATTCCTCAAAAATATCCAAGTATTTATTGGGGAAATTTTCATCCTTTTTTTGGTAGATCTGAAATCCGGTGGACTTTTCCACGTTCCCATACCAATGTTGCCCCCATACGCCATCACTTTCCCTCTTTCCCCTTGGCCAAGAGAGCATATTATCCGAAAATGGCAGCTCTAATTTCTCACAAAGTTTTTGCAGCATATTTTTAGGATTCATAAGTACATCTTTTGCCTCTATTACTACGGGAGGCTTACCGGAATCCTGTTCAATTTTGCTATATAATTCAGATTGCTGTGGAAATCCCAACTGATAGATCGAGGTAATTTCATATTTTTTAGAGTAGGATATTATTACTTCCCTGGGATGACGAATGAGAAAACAATTAACCAACTTACGGGTCCAGCTTAGATCAACGCCTGGCAGATTATGCTGTGCCATGTGTTTCTGGTACCATACAGGTTTTCCATTTGGTATTGTACCGGTAATATATTCTGCAACCTCGTTCCAGTTAGAATTTCCGGCTTTAATAACTTCTTCCCGAAGGGGATGTTTAACACCAGTTTTTTGCAAATAATGGGCGTAAAAGGGTTCGTCACTTACAAAGGTATCCTCCCGGTTTTCGAATGAACGCATTAGCGCTGTGGAAATATTCCGAGGACCGGACCACATGGCTATTTTTACAGCATTCAATGTGGTTTCCCAGGATACAGGGTAGCAATTTTATTTTTATAATGACGATACAAATCCCCGGTCACTTTTCCACATTTGCCATTGCCAATGGTGGTATCATCCACTTGTATTGCCGGAATCACCCCTGCAAAAGTTCCCGTAACAAATACTTCATCAGCAGAATAGACATCTTCCATTTTGAAATCTTTTTCAAAGGCGGAGATATTATTTTCCTGGCAAAGTTTGATGATATTACCTCGGGTAATTCCTGGCAGACAATATTCACCCGTGGATGTCCACACTTCTCCATTTTTAACAATAAAGAAATTGGTAGAATTACAGGTGGTGACGTTTCCATTTATATCCAGCATTATACCTTCATCAAAACCTTTTTTGTCTGCCTCCAGGCAACCGAAAATACAATTCAGTTTGCTCAGTGTATTCAGTCGCGGATCCTGAGAATTATGGGCACCCCTTACTGTATCCACTAAACATAAACGAATACCCCTACTTAACAGGGTTGCA
>CAZGBZ010000123.1:0-5542 GCA_964524135.1 uncultured bacterium | reverse complement strand
GGATCGGTGCAACCAGGAATCATATTGTTCAGCGACCAGCTTGTACCATTTAGCTCACCATGATTTTCATTGCCACTTAAGTCTTCTACATTACCATCAAAATCCCAATAACCTACAAGATCTGAAATACTGCTCGCATCAAAATTCCCATGGGTAATACTAGCAATCTCTTCATCCGTCAGAGCCCTGTCCCATATGCCTACATTATCTAAATGTCCATTGTAATGCCAATCGTCACCTTCAAAATTCTTACCAAAAGTCAATGGATTATTATTTACAAAAGAACCATTGCCATAATTTTCTTTTGTTTCTATAATTGAATAACCATCTACAATAATGGACCAATCCGAATTCACTCTTTTTCCAACAACATGGTGCCATTTGTCATCATTTATAATTGTTGTGGAAGCAACACTATGGTAATCATTTTGACCTCCCCCACTTCTTCCTGAGAAATACGCATATCCTTCAATATTAACACCAATTAACCAACCAGCATAAGCTGAGCCATTGTACTTACTTATTATCACTGAACTTGTATTTGTAGTAGTTTTAATATATGCTGAAACGGTAATATCATTTTCAATGTCTAGACTAGCATCACTGCCGCAATTCACATATTCATCCGTTCCATTAAAATAGATCGAATAATCGGGGTAAACGCAGCTGCCATCATCAAAATTATTTATAACGTCATAGTTATTTGCTAGGGAATCAGTACAGCCGGAGATAATATGATCATCTGTAAAAGTAGCACCACCAAATAAAAGAACATTTGTTGAATTCCCAGTAAGGTCAACTGCCTCACTACCCGTTCCGTCATCAAAAGAATAATATGTAATAAGTCCTTCTTCATTACCACTCTGATCGGCTAGCATATTTAATTGAATCTCTTCCTGACTTAAAGGGCGATTCCACACTTGAATGTCATCCACAGTGCCATTCAAATAAAGAGAACCATCCCGCGCTTTCCCAATCCAAGCAGAGCTGTTCCCACCCACATTACCAAACCAGGCTCCCTCAAGATATGATTGATCTGGATCTATTATTGCTCCATTATTTAACTTAACTCCATTCACATATACTTCATATGGAGTTCCAATTCCGTTTGATACAAATGTAAAATGATGCCACTGGTTTATATTAATTATGTCGTCAGTAAAACTTTGAGATGGTGCAGAGTATGCATAAAGCTGTTGAATTCCAACAGAGCCTACATTTGTATCCACTATAAATGCTAAACCTTCTTGCACTTTACCTCCCGTAAAAAGATAATGTGTTCCAGCACTATGAATTTTTGCATAGAAAGTGAGTGATCCAGTAAGATCACTATCAAAAGCTGCAGTTTCAATTTCTCCATAGGCATATACTGGAATATCAAGGGAGTAGTCTCCATCATACTCACATAATCCATCATCAAAGGTCGCAGCTGGATTATAGTTAGATGCAATGGGGTCCATGCATCCAAAACCACTTGCTCCGGACACTTCTAAGGAAGACGTACTTTCAAAGTTTTCAGAATTTAATGCCGTAACACGGTAATAGTAGGTTGTACCTTGATCAGTACTCAAATCTATATACGAAATGGGTTCAGGTTCCCCCCTACTATCCGGGTTATACCACTCAGGGACATTTACAGAGTCAAGCAGAGTCGATGCGCCAGGTGCTGTGCCTCTATAAATAAAATATTTTTCAAGATTGGCCTCACTGCCAAGATCCCAGGTTAGGGTAACATTTTCGATGAAAGATTCTGATGTTAAATTTTGAGGAGTAGCTGGAAAATTATGCCAATCAGCATCTACCCATTCAGTAGCGCCATTGATTATTCCATCAAAATCATTTTCACTTAGATCATAAACTGTACTGCCTTCACCTTCGTTAAAGTTCCAATACCCAACTAAGCTTTCTTCGTTACCATTTACTGGGACAAACATATTTGCTTGAATGGATTCCTGAGATAGTGCTTGGTCCCAGATAGTTACTTCGTCAATACTGCCATCTAATGAATAATTACTATTTACTAAAGGGTCATGTCTCCATTTACCTATGATTGTATTAAACTCATTATTATTATTTAAATCTGGTATATCCATACCCATGCCTTGTGCAACACCATTTATATATAATTTTGCCATTTCACCATCGTACGTAGCAGTTACATGATACCATGAACCAAACTCAATACTATTATCTGAATAGGTATGATAATGATTACCTGAATTATCCTGAGTAGAGAAAAGAATATGATCTTCATATCCAGGATCGCTAAATGTAATAGCCAATAAATACCCATAATCTCCACTGTCAGCAGTACCTAATCTTGAAACAAAACCAGCATGAAGATTACCAGCAGAATTCCCATTAACTTTAACCCACATAGAAATAGTATAACTGTCCGGATGCAATATCTGATCTGAGCCTAAATCAACATAAGACTCATCATTCCCTGTAAACTCCAGGGCATATGCAGCATTATTCGCAAACCCAGTTTTCACCGGACCTATGACATTGCTCAGAGGCCCAATATTCAAAGCTGAGTCTACCGTTGTAACAGTAAAGAAATAGTTAGTATTAGGGTGAAGACCTGAAATGGTTGTGTATTGATTTAAAATAGTATTCAATGATTCATCATCTGAATTATCCCATAGATTATCATTTTCATCTACAGTGGGATAATTAGAATAGTAAATTTGGTACGAAACAAAATTTTCATCAGGATTATCGTCCGGGTCATACCAATAGATATTTATTGAACTTTCAGTAATATCAGTTTGATCAGGAGGAATCATTACTAATTCATTTGCGGGTACTGTGGCATCAATCTTAACATAAAACACTCCTGAACTATCAGTACTACCCCACAGATCAGTTGCCCAGAACTGGAACCCTAATAGACCATCAACATCATACGCAACATCTACAGCAGCCTCAACTACACCACCATCTTCTCCCTGTCCATAACTAAATACCTCAATATTTTCAGCGCCCATCTGACCATCACCATTTTTGTCAAACCAGTATCCAATGGTCTCACTGTCTATGCCAATACCAGAGTCTGTAATAGTGCTCCCAATGGTTACCGTTCTACTATCTGACCACGGTGGGGGCTGATTTGGCATAGTGCTTGAAAATACCGGGGGATTATATTCTACATCAACAGTATCTGTGGCGGTAATTGAGAGATTGGTTGCAATATCAAAATCATCCCAGGCACGGATACGGAAGTTTACAATATCTAGAGATGATAAACCTGTAACGATGGTAGAGCTGGTAGAAACATCAATGAGGTCAACATCATTTTGGAAGGACCAGCTATTTTCTGTGTTTTCATCTACTGGGTTTGTATCATATAAAATTTCATAATGGGAAAAATGAGGCTCGATGGGCACTTCCCAGTTTAAATTCATAGAATTTACAGAAATATTTTCAGCAGTTAACCCACTGATTTCCGGTGAGGTTATAGTACCAAATAAAACCACGTCGTCAATATTCCATGCATTTTGGTGTAAGCCGTTATATGAAAATATGATCTGCACATTTTCCTGCTTATTAGCTGCAGGTATGCTCACTGAAACAAATTCTGCTATGGTTCCTGATACATTGGCGTTGGCATAGTTTAAGAGGGTATCTGGGGTATTCCCATCAATAGAATATAAAACAAATGCCCCTTTAGTTTCACTTGAAGCAAAAGCGGTAAACGAATGGTAGAAATTGAGAGTGATATCGGTATAATATCTTAAATTTATAGTATCAGGTGTTGATAGACTTGAGCTATTAATTCCACTTATTTCCATGCTGTAGTCACCATCACCACCTTCCACAGCATCCCAACCACTACCCACTTCCCAGCCATTTAGGCTAGGATCTCCTGAATTGAAATCATCTGTAAAGACACCTGCAAGCACACAGCTTCCATCATCAGCTGTAGCATATGGATTATAATTATGGGCTGATGGGTTGGTACATCCAGGCAGCCAAACTGCAGGGCTTGACACGATATTATCGTAGGCAGTAAAAGACCATAGCTCAGTCCCTGTGAGGCCATCTACTGCATAGAAATTATCATCCTCTGAGCCAAAATAAACCCTGCCATCCATTCCAATAGCTGGAGATGAATTCACATCAGCTCCGGTTTCAAAGGTCCAGATAAGATTTCCATTTTGGCTATTTAATGCATATACATTCCCATCTTGTGAGCCAATATAAAGAATTCCATCCACGCTTAAAGCGGGCCTTGTTGTTACTTTATCGCTTGCTGTAAAATTCCAAATTAGCTGCCCATCAGCGCTATTTAGTGCATAAACATTATGATCAACTGAGCCAACATATACTACGCCGTCTGGTCCAACCAGTGGTGCTACATTTATACCTCCATACCCTGTTTCAAAATCCCATATTTCATTTCCTGTTTCGCCATCTAAAGCATATAGATGATTATCGTAAGAACCAATATAAACAGTTCCATCATTTCCAATTGCAGGCGCTCCTGATATACCACCTGCTCCAGTTTCAGTATCCCAGATTACATCACCATTTTGACCATCAAAAGCAAAGATCCATCCGTTGGAATTTCCTACATAAACCATTCCATTATCTCCAACAATTGAAGATGCAAACCTGTCACTGGCGGGATAATTCCATTTAAGACTACCATCGTCACTATTTAGGGCAAAAAGGTCATATCCAGAATAATTTGAAGCATATACAGTTCCATCAGGACCAATCGATGGGGTTGTAGAAACGGATGATGCGGCATTATATTTCCATTTAAAATCCCCTGTTTTTCCATCTAGAGCATAAAGATAGTTGTCATATGAGCCGACATACACAGTACCGTCAGCTCCAATTTTTGGAGATGAAATTACATATCCACCCGTATTATAAGACCACAAAAAGCTCCCCGTTACACCATCTACAGCTCTTACTCTATAGTCAGTAGACCCAAAATATACAATCCCATTTTCATAATCTTCATCATCATAATCAAATACGCAGCTTCCATCATTTTCAGGCGCTTCAGAGTCATAATTTTCCGCAAGTGGATCATTGCATTCAGATTCATTATATAGCCTAAACTCAATTTCACCACTAGGGTGTTGAAGCCCATCCGGCCAATTACCCTGACACTCTGATTCCCAATGTAAATTAAATTCTACATAACCATTATCATCATAATCCATATCACTGTATAATTCATAATTGAATGGTGTATTTAAATGTAGCTCAAATTGACCCCAATCACGACCTTGAACAGAAAAGTGCTGTAATATTTCAAACGGATAACTTCCTTGCCAAACTAAATTGCCAGCGGCTTCATAATAATTGGCACAATCACAATTGATTGATATATTCCATTCTCCATAATCATCATTTTCAGTAATATTTATATTTGCATCATAACTATCACCACAATTGGCATATATATGATCCATAAATAGCAATGGAATGATAAAAATCATACAAAACCGGGACATAAATGATTTTCTGAAAATATTACTCATGTCGAGAAACTTCCCTTACAGAAAACTTAGTTATAGGAATT
>CAZGBZ010000122.1:0-5778 GCA_964524135.1 uncultured bacterium | reverse complement strand
AAATTAAGTACTTGGAAAACAGTTTGATTTTACAAATTACCAAATGAATCAGAATCTGAAAAAAATAGCCAGTGGGCTAATTCTCGTTATTGGATTTATCCTGTTTTTCTCCTCCCTATTAAATAATAATTTAAATCTTGCCTTGGTTTATCTCACCAGTACATTAATTTTTTGGGTTCTTTACGGACTTATCATGGAAGATTTTGACGTGCGTATTTTTGCATGGGTGATTTCAGCCACTGGATTTCTGTTAGCAATTTATATTTTCTTCATCTATGGAGTTGAAGAGGTACCACATCCTGTGGGAGCAATTGTTTTTCATGCTGGAGGAATTGCTGGTGCTTTGGGAATGGGGTTGTTTTCTCTCTTTCCTTTTTTAATCATTCACCAATTAAATTCTGATAAAACAACACCCAAAAGCACTCCAATAGTTAAAGAAGATGATCCTCCGCCTGAACCTGAACTGGAAAGTGAGGATTGGGAGTTTGCCACAGAAGAAGAGTTGCAGTCTGGTGAATTTGAGGTTGGGTGAGCTCAGATATATTTGTAATATAAATCCTTATATATTTTCTGTACGACAATCACTAAAAGCCCCACCAAAATAGTTAAACGATAAAACCCTCTTTGTTTTAAAAAAATCTTCCCTACCGATTTAAGCAGTGCCTTTTTATCAACTGATATGTGGGTTATTGAATCGTCAAAATAATAAGTGACTAATCCTTCTGGGATTCCAACAAAATTTCCTTTTTTAACTAAACGCAAGTAAAATTCGTAGTCTTGTAATGAGTGCAGGTCTTCATCAAACTTTATGCAGCTATCACTAGAATCCCTTCTTATTATTACACTTGAAGTGGTACCAATATAATTATGTAATTGAAGTGTGAATTGGGGGAATAAAAAATGGGTTTTATAGCTAAAACGTGTAATAGATTCATTTTTTTTCTGTACAATAATATTCTTGCCCGAATAACATAAAATGGCATTGGTTGCATCCATTATTTTCACCTGCTTAATTAACTTATCTTGATCCCAGGCGTCATCATCATCCAGAAAAGCAATGTATTTCCCTTTTGCTAAATTAATTCCGGTGTTCCTAGCACCATTTGCTCCTGGTTTATTTTTATTATCAGTTTGATGGATACGAGCGTCTGAAGAATTGATTGAAACTTCACGGTCAGAATCATTAATAATAAAAAGCTCCCAATCCTGATATGTTTGATTTAATACACTAATTACAGCCCTATTTAGTAAATCAGAGCGATTTTTTGTGGGAATAATTATGCTGACTTCAGCCATCTAATCCCAAAGTTTTTAAAAACAGACCTTTTTGACTTTCCCACACAAGATGCTGCTCGGCTAATTTTTGTATTTCTTCTCCATTATTTTCATTTAATATCTTTTTAATTATCTGAATTTGATTTTCTATATTATCATGTGCAACTGTATATCCAATTTTATATTCACTGATTACTTTTTCTATTTCTGGAAGTTTAGATGCAAGAACTGGTATTCCGGAAAGAGCATACTCAAATAATTTATTGGGTAAAGCCTGTTCATAACTTTTACTGATAGGCTTTATTAATGAAAAGCCAATATTTGCATCGGCGGATACTTCAAGCAATTCTAAATATTGAACTGCTCCATAAAAATGGGTTCTTTGTGTCAAGCCCAATGTTTGACTATAATTCTTAAGTTCATTTTTATAAAAACCTTTTCCAATTATTACTCCGTGGGCATTTTTAAAATGCACCAATAATTGAATCATTTGCTTGATTCCTCTGCCCTTATGTAATACACCCTGATACAAAAAAATGATCTTTTCTTGGTCCAAATTCAACTTTTTTCTTAATGAAAATTTGCCAGATGGTTTCATGTTTCTAGATGGAAAATTATAAATGGTGACTATATTAAGATTATTATAAATTTTGTTCAGGAAAATTCCATCACCTGGAGCCGTTATTAAAACCGATTGGACTTTTGTGATATGTTTTTTTTCAATCCATGACCAATAATATTGTCTTAGTGGTTTGCTATTTAAACCCCCTAACTGTGTATATAATTCACGTGAATCATAAACAACATATGCATTCTTTATTGAAGTAGCTACAGGCAAAGAGTAGAGGTCGCCTGCGATGATAATTTCTGGCTTAAGTTTTGTTAAAATATCTTTTACCTTCAGGTGAAATTTGAGATATTTAATTAAACCTTTCTCTGGTACAGAAATGTGGTGAATGGATTCCCCACGATAATTATTATCCGATTTTCCGGAATCAATAATATTTAATTCCATTCCATAATCAATTATGGTATTTGCCATATTAATACAGCGAGCATCGAAAAAGAAATCTCCTAAAAATATTAAAACAACCGACTTATTCAATATTTTTTCTCAATTTCCGTACTGAAGTAATAAGTTGTAATCCATTTTTAGGTCCCAAGCTTAATAGCAATAAATAAAGAATATTTTTCCACCACCATGGTGCAGATTTAAATGCTTTTTTGTAGTTTTTAATTACCAAAGAAAAGTTATTAATGCGTTCATTAATTCGAGCAATCCGCCGATAATGATCACTTAATATTATTCTTCCACATATTTTGATTATTGATTTTCTGTGTTTGTGTACAATATACTCGAGGCTTTTTGCTTCTAATAATAAATTTGCCGATTGACTGGACTTCGAATAATTCCATTTAAAATCCATATGGGGAGAATATGCAATGGATGGATTTCTCATTGCTAAATTCATAAAAAAATCCCAATCTTCAGAAGGTACTGCTTTGCTATCCAAAAGTTCATCAATATTTTCCAGAATTTTATTTGTAAACATACAGCATTGAAAAAATGGCCCTGGTCGCTGGTGAATCAAATGCTTAAAATTTTTACAAAAGGATTCCATATTATAAATTTGTCTTTCAGTATTTTTACTTTGAACTTGATAGTCACAAATAACAAGGTTTAAGGAAGGATCCTCCTTAAATACCTGTAATTGATGTATTAAATAATTTTTTTCCCATTCATCATCATCATCTAAAAAAGTGATGTAGTCACCTTCTGAAATCTGCACTCCCATTTTTCTAGCTCCGGCACAACCCAAATTTTCATTTGTTTTTTTATAAAGAATTCTACCATCAGCAAATGTTTGAATAATTTCTTTCGTTTTGTCTGAGGTTCCATCATCAATAATAATAATCTGAGTGTTTTGCCACGATTGTGCTAATACATTTTTAATAGTGCCAGGTAGAATATCAGGGCGATTGAAAGTTGGAATTATGATTGAAACAAGAGGTTCATGCATCACCGAAAGAAGACTTTAAATATTTAAAATCACTATATAATTTTGTTTTACCATGAAACAATAACAGTAATCCTAAATATGCAATTGTAAATCCAGCTGAGATTAGGATCGTTTTTTCCGACATTCCAAAAATAAAAATAAAAATAGCCGAAGCTGCTAAATGTATTCCAATGGAATTCCAATTACATAAAATTTTCAACCATTGATTAGATTTATAAAATATGAAAGCGAACATTCCTATATATGCAAATAAAGTTGCTAAAGCAGCTCCAAGCAATCCCCAATATTTTATAAATAAGAGGTTTAAACAAATATTTATGACTGCACCTGTTCCTCTAAAAATAGGGGACCAATTCTGTTTTTCTAATATATAAATGGATGGCATTAGAACAATATATCCAGCATAAAATAAATACGATAAAAATACTAATGATACAATTTGTTCTGAAGCCCAAAACTCTTCCCCAATTAAATGATTATCTCCAATCCTTATTTGCATGATTCTTGGTGTCCAAAATACAATTAGCACCCATAAAGAAATCATAGATCTAAGAAATATTGTGCCTATTTTCCCAAAAGTAGCTCCTGCATTTTCGTGCTTTCCTATTTTTATATAAAATGGTTGCCACCCTAAATTAAATGCAGAAATAATAAAAAGTGCTGAACTGCCAAGCTTATAACCAATACTATAAACACCAACAGCTTCCGGTCCTAAAATCCAAAAAAGTAAATAACGATCTGATATTTCCAGTATTAAATAAAAAAATGCTGCGGGGAAAAAGGGAAGCCCAAATTTCAATAGCTTATTAGCGATGATAAAAGAACTTACACCCCTTGTAAGTGTTTCCATTTGATGGGGTATTAGCAATACCCATCTCAAGAATGTACCCACCAGAACGCCTATTAATATTCCATCAATACCAAAATTATATTTAATAACAAGAATATATGACGTAAGAAGCGAAGCAACGACGTTTAAAATACTGATCATTAGGTGTGTTAGTGCATGCTCTTTGATTCGAATTAACATCATAATCCTTGAGGAAACCGCATCAAAAAATAAAATACCAGAACAATAAATTACCCACATACCTTCTTCCAGATTCAATATATTATTTGCTATTGAATCGGCAAAAATAATGATTAAGGTGGAAAAAATTAAAGAAGTAATTATTAGCAAATAAAAAGATGTACGTCCTACAGATTCTTTATCTATTGAATCTTGCTTATAAAATTGCATAAATGCTGAATCCTGTCCAAAAGAATAAACTATCTGGGCAAATGCTATAAAAGTAAAAATGAGGAATATAAAACCTGTTTCAGACTGTGAAAAAGCATTAGTATAAAGAGGAAGAAGAAAAAAGGATATAGCTCTAACTAGTAAGGAACCAATTCCATATATAGCAGAATTTTTCCAAAATTGTTTAATGGGGTGCATTAAATAAGTATTTTCTGAAATGCTTTTCTGATAATTATTTTTGCACCCATTTGCTCCTTAAATTTGATCAATGATGGATGGGGTGTTAATGGGTTTTCTGCTTTAGGCTTTTGTGAAACACCTAAATCTAGATATTTTAGTTTTTGTTCCTTTGCCCAATTAATAGACTCATATATTTGAATTGTTGCTGGTTGTAAATTGATATAATCATAATTAATCATATTATAAAAAATCATTCCACAATTGTTGTTCACAATAAAGTTCAAGGTTCCGCCAATAATTATATCCTTATTAAATAAAAGTAAAAGATGAAGTGATTTGGGATGTAAGACATTTATTTTCTTTAATTCTTCCAATGAATGCGTTGGTGTAACATCGTGTTTTTTTTTGTTTTTCAGGAGAATAGGGTAAAACTGGTCAAAATTATTTTCCCATTTAATTGTCAATGCAGAATTCTCTAAATAATTTTTCACATACCTTTTTTTACGAGAATGGAGATAGTCTATTGAATTGGAATAATGTAAAACATCGATCATGCTTGAAATATAATATTCCTCAATTTTATAATTTTGCCAATGCAGCAGATACTCAATCGTTTCGTTCAATTGGTTATGATAGATTGCAGGAGTTTCAACAAAAAATATTTTCCCAAACTTATTTTGTTTAGAATATTCTTCTATTGTATTTACAAGCATATTTGCATCATCATAGGAAAGATTTTCAAAAACAAATCCACCATAACTGGCTCCAGGATGTGAGTAAAGAGTTTTTATTCCATTACTTTTGATTTCCGCTGCAGAAAACAGAGCAATTATTTTGCCTTTCTTTTCAAAAATAAGAGAATGGTCAATAAATTTTCGATCAATATGGTATGATAAAAATGACCTTAAATGAAATAAAGTGCCATTATTTGAATGCTGAACAAAGTCATCCCAGTCCTTTGTATCTTTAGCTGTAAATTTTCGTATTGTGATTTTCATTTGTTTTAAATAATTGAAATAAATTTCCTATTTCTTATTCAGGAAGTTGGTATAAATTAAATTA
>CAZGBZ010000121.1:0-5789 GCA_964524135.1 uncultured bacterium | reverse complement strand
GCGAAATCTTTCGTCAATCGTGTAAAAGATAAGGCGTCTGGGGAGAATGTATTTATTTCTGTTACCCCCGGTCAGCAATTTGTCAAAATTCTGATGAATGAGCTAACTTCATTCCTTGGAAAAGAAAATGATGGTATCCAATTTAGTTCTTCTGGTAAAACTATCATTTTACTCGCTGGTTTACAGGGGTCTGGTAAAACAACCACCGCTTCAAAACTGGCATGTTATTTGAAAAAGAGATGGCAGAAAACACCCTATCTCATTGCTGCAGATTTACAACGGCCTGCTGCTATTGACCAATTAGAAGTTTTAGGAAAGCAGATTCAGGTACCGGTTTTTGCAAAGCATAATTCCGATATAAAATCTGTAATTAAATCTGGTCTGGCAGAGAGTATTAATAATGAAGTAGTAATAATTGATACAGCTGGGCGGCTTCATATAGATGAATATCTTATGGATGAGCTGAACCAAGTGGTTGAAATTGCAAAGCCCCATGAAATTCTCTATGTGGCAGATGGAATGACCGGGCAGGATGCTGTAAATTCCTCAAATGCATTTAACGATGCCTTAAACCTTACCGGTGTGATCCTCACCAAGATGGATGGGGACTCAAGGGGTGGTGCAGCTTTATCCATTCGGGAAGTAACCGGAAAACCCATCAAGTTTATGGGAACGGGTGAAAGCATGAAAGATTTTGAGCCCTTTCATCCAGACCGTTTAGCAAAGCGAATTTTAGGAATGGGTGATGTAGTTAGTTTGGTTGAAAAAGCGCAGGAAGCTTTTGATGCGGAAACAGCAGAAGGCCTGCAGAAGAAACTTATAGAAAATAAGTTTACACTTGTAGATTTTCAAGATCAACTAAAGCAAATGCAAAATATGGGGTCCATGTCCGAAATGTTGAAAATGATTCCCGGAGTAGGAAAAATGGGAAAAATGAATTTCGATGACAGACAATTAAAATGGACAGATGCCATCATTAAATCTATGACGCCGGCGGAGAGGTTATCCCCGGAAATTATTAATGGTTCACGGCGAAAACGAATTGCCAGCGGTAGCGGCAGGTCAGTTCAAGAGGTGAATCAGTTATTAAAGCAGTTTCATCAAATGCAGCAAATGATGAAAAAAATTGGAAATAAGGGAGGAATTAGACTTCCCTTTGGAATAAAATAGGAGAGTTATTTTTGGCAGTAAAAATAAGATTAAAAAGAATGGGACGGCGGAAAAGACCTTTTTACCGCATCGTAGCAATTGATTCTAGGACCAGACGAGATGGTCCGGAAATTGAACGTTTGGGATGGTTCGATCCCCTGAAAACGGATGTTGCAGTAGAGCTAAAAGAGGATCGGGTAATCCACTGGTTAGAACAGGGAGCACAGCTTTCTGAAAAGGTGAATACTATTTTCTCTTCAACGGGATTGCAATATAAATTGCATTTAATGCGTGAAGGTAAATCCGAAGAGGAAATTGCAGCTGCATTAATTGAATGGCGATTGGGACAGGATGAAAAACAAGCAAGAAAAGCAGAAAAGAAACTTGCAAAGAAAAAGGCTTCTGCTCCTGTAGTTGAAGAAGTCGCTGATGGTGAAGCTTCACCAGCTGAAGAAAGTGTTGAAAAACCTGTTGCAGAAGAAGCTCAGGATGCTAAATCAGATGATTCTCAAGTTGAAGGGGAAACACCTGTCGTAGCTGAAGAATCTGAAGAAGTTAAGGCAAGCGAAGAGCCTGCTGTTGAAGCAGAAACCTCTGATGATACAGCTGTTGAAGAAGATACGCCTGCAGAAGAATCAGCTGAGGAAGAAGCCGTAGCAGAAGAATCGGAAGAAGTTAAGGCAAGCGAAGAACCTGCAGTTGAAGAAGATGCTAGTGATGATGCAGAAGTAAATGTTGAGGAGCCAGCGGAAGAAAAACCGGCTGAAACAGATGAAATAAAAGCCAATGAAGATACTACTGTTGAAGATGTTGTGCCTGTAGAAGAGTCTACTGAGGTTGAGGAAGTGCCAGTTGAAAATGAGACGGAAGAAGTGCAGGCAAGTGATGAGACCGTTGTTGAAGAAGCGGAGAAACCGCCTGTGGTTAAAGCATCTTCGAGTTCAGAAACTGAGGAGACAGTTCCTGAAAATAATGAGAGTGAAGAAATTAAGGCAAGTGAAAAGCCTGCAGCTGAAGAAGATGCTAGTGATGATGCAGACGAATCTGAAGAAGAAATTTCTAAAAATGAGTCTAAAGAAGATGTGCCTGAAAATGAGTCAAAGGAAGAAGGTTCTTAACGGGACTAACTAAATCCATCAAGGAAAAATGGAGGGCAGTATGAAGGAATTGCTAACTGAAATGATAAAGGCTATTGTTGATAAGCCGGATGAAGTAGATATAACGCTTACAGAAAGTGAAAATACCAGAATCTATGAATTACGATTAGGTGATGGGGATGTGGGAAAAGTTATTGGAAAGAAAGGGCGAAATGTATCTGCAATTCGAACGATACTTTCTGCTTCAAGTGCAAAAGAGGGCGGAAAACGCTCAATTCTTGAAATAATTGAATAATCCATCTCCCCCTGACTTGGTTTCTATGGGTAAACTATTGAAACCACGGGGTCTGAAAGGGGAGCTTTGGATGACCATCTTTAATGAAGTAGATTCAGCATTAAAAGTTGGTATGAAAATATGGGTGGCATCAGAAAGCGGAGAGTTTTCAGATCAAATAATTGAATCACTCAAGATTACTGAGAAAAAATCTTGGATCAAGTTTGAAGGGTGTAATAAGAGAGAGGATACCGATAATTTAATTGGGTTGAACTTTTCAATTCCGCGGAGTGAATTTACTCCATTAAATGAAAATGAATTTTACCTGGTTGATGTTATTGGAGCTACAGTTTTGGATGAAAGCCGAATGAATATAGGTTCGGTTGTTGATATAATGAGTCTTCCCGCACAGAATGTTGTGGTTGTGGAAACAAAAGATGGGGAAGTACTTATTCCTTATGTGGATGCTCATATTTTGCTCTTTGATAAAAAAGAAAAAAATCTCATCGTAAAAGATGTGGAAGGATTATTGAATTGAATCAGGTGTATTTTTTAACACCCTTTCCTAAAATGGTGAAAACAGTTGTATCTGAAAGCATTTTAGGAAGAGCTGAAAAAAAAGAATTGGTACAATTTCATACCAAAAACCTTTTTGATTTTGCAGATCCTCCTCATCATCGGATTGATGATTATCCATTTGGCGGTGGTGCTGGAATGGTTTTAAAACCTGAACCTGTGTTTAGGGCATTTGATGAGGTGATTAGTGAGTTGCCGGAAAATTCTAATACCAGAGTTGTATTTCCAACTCCGGATGGGAAAGTACTTGATCATGATTCTGCTGAAGATTTAAGTAGATGTCAAAATTTGATTTTTATAAATGGGCATTATAAAGGTGTTGATCAGCGGATCCGGGATGAATTGGTTACAGATGAGATATCAATAGGCGACTATGTACTCACCGGGGGTGAATTACCCTCTTTGGTTATTTTAGATGCAGCAGTAAGATTAATACCGGGTGTGCTGAATAGTTATGAATCAGCAGAATCAGATTCATTTGCTGGTGCATTGTTAGATTGCCCTCATTATACTCGGCCAGAATCATTCAGGAATTTGGATTCACCTCCTGTCTTATTATCTGGAAACCATAAAGAAATTGAAAGCTGGAAAAAGAAACAGAGTGAAGAAAAAACCAAGGTCAGAAGACCTGACCTCTGGGAAAAATATAATAAATTAGAAGACGGAAAGAAAAATTATGAAAAATTGGGAAAATAATAATTTAGACTATTTTTTAGGTGACCCTGAAAATTCTGAAATAGAACCATTTTTGGCTATGCCGGAAGAGGGAGAAGATGTAGCTACAGAAGAAAAGGATGATGCTGAAGTGGGAGAAACTGCAGTTGAAGAATCTCCTGATGAGGTAAAAACAGAATCAACTGAGGATACTGAAGTAAAACCAGAAAATACTACTGAAGCTGCAATAGAAGAACCCGTTGTTGAAGCCGAACCTGTAGAAACTGAAGAGGCAAAGAATGAAGATGTGCCTGAAGAATCAGATGCAGTAGAAGATAAAGCAGAATCTGCTGAAGCAGTGGAAAATGTTGAGGAACCCGTGGAAGAAAGTGCTGAAAAAACAGAAGAGGTAGCTGGTGAAACTGAAGATGCTCCTGCAGCAAAAGAAATGGATCCGGAAGAAGCAGCACAGGTTGCCATGCAGACCCAAATTGTACAAGCAACCTATGGTGACATTCGCAAAGATTTACCGGATTTTCGTTCAGGAGACACCATTTCAGTAGGGTATAGGGTAATTGAAGGCAGCCGAAGCAGAGTCCAGAACTTTGAAGGTGTTGTTATAAAAATTTCTGCTGGGCATGGATTAGATAAAACTTTCACAGTTCGTAAAATATCTGGTGGAATTGGGGTAGAGCGAATTTTCCCATTCCATTCGCCTAATATTGAATCTATTAAAGTGCTAAAAGAAGGTAAAGTACGAAGAGCGAAACTGTACTATTTAAGAGGGCTTAAAGGAAAAGCTACTCGGATAAAAGAAAGGGTAAAATAGATATTTTTATCACAATGAAGCCTCTGATTAATGCAGAGGCTTTTTTTTGTTCTATTTTTTCAACAACAATCATTCCTTAATTTATAGCCATGACATTCTTCACAAAAATCTATCGAATTGCCTGGATAGTGCTTATTATATTAATTCTATTCCTAGATAGAAATAATCTGTACTGGGTGGTAGGGACAATTACATTATTGTTGTTACTGTCAGGGATTGCTGTACTCCGCTTTCTCGATTCCAGAAATGAATGGCGAGAAATAATTAAGGAAGAAAAATTAGATAAAGATATTCCCTGATAAATCTCACCACATTCCGAAAATTCCCATAAATTAAATTCTAATTTAAATATAAATAGTCCGGTTTAGGACTATTTATCATTTAAGTACAATTACAATCATTGTATGCATGATAATATACATTGCTATTAAAGTGCATACAAGCAAAGCATTATCTATAATAGAGAAGAAATAATGCTATATGGTGATAGCCTAATACTTCTAATTGTAAAAAGATGTAACAAAGTAAATATACCTTGCATAATAATATATATAGTATATAATTTGATGCCAGTAACAATTGCAGGTTTTTAATCGACTGCAAAATTAATTGTAAGGAATAAAGAATAAAAACTATAACAATAAGGAGTACAAAATGGAAAACATAAAATACTGGATAATATCACTATTGGTAATGATTGGACTATCTTTTTCCAATAATTTGGATAATGAACTATCCTATAATAAAATAGAGATTAATGAAGAAGCCATCAATTTTGATTCTGATACGGATTGGAATCTCTGGGTAGCATTTGATGATGATGACGATGATGAAGATTCTGATGACGATTCTGCAGATGATGATGCAGATGACGATTCTGAAGATGATGATAGTGATGACGATTCTGATGAAGATTCCGATGATGAAGACGATGATGCGAATGAGGACGATTCAGATGACGATTCTGAAGAAGATTCTGACGCAGATGACGATGATTCAGATGATGACTCTGATGATGACGATACAGACGAAGAAGATTGCGATAATAGTGGTTCTGGTAATTGTGACGATGACTCTGATGATGATGACACAGACGAAGAAGATTGCGATAATAGTGGTTCTGGTAATTGTGACGATGACTCTGATGATGATGACACAGACGAAGAAGATTGCGATAATAGTGGTTCTGGTAATTGTGACGATGACTCTG
>CAZGBZ010000120.1:0-6001 GCA_964524135.1 uncultured bacterium | reverse complement strand
CAGTCCGATATAACCGCCGCCGATGACCAGTAATCTATTGGGAATGTTCTTTAATTTTAATGCACCAGTGGAATTAATAATCAGGGGGTGGTCGGTTGGGATGTCGGGAATTCCCGCTGCTATGGAACCCGTGGCAATGATGCAGTTATCAAAGGTGACGACTTGAGTACTCCCATTATTTTCCACATTAAGTTGGGTAGGGGAGTCAAAGGTTGCCGTTCCCTGGAGAACTTGGACATTCCGTACTTTGGCTAATTGGGCTATCCCTTTACTAAGTTTTGATACCACCGAATCTTTCCAAGAGCGGATTTTATCCAGATCAAATTCTGGATCACCAAATGTTACCCCTGAGTGCTCTAAGGCTTTGGCATCACCAATCACTTTCGCCAGATGCAGGAGGGCTTTGGAGGGAATACAACCCCGATTCAGGCAAACGCCGCCTAATGCTTCATCTTTATCAATAAGGATGACCTTTTTTCCCAAATCAGAGGCTCGAAATGCTGCAGCATAGCCGCCTGGACCAGCGCCAATTACAACCACCTCACCATGTAAGGATTCACTCATAAAGACTTTGTAATTTCCTCTAAATTGGAAAGTAACTGTCCAAAACCAGTGGTGAAACGAGCAGCATCAGCACCATCTATGACTCTGTGATCATAAGATAATGCATAGGGCAGAATTAGGCGTTTGCGGAATTTACCTTCCAAAAATACTGGTTCGTCAGCAGATCGGGAAATTCCCAGAATTGCCACTTCTGGGGGATTTACAATGGGCGTAAAGTAGGTACCACCGATTCCGCCTAAACTGGAAATTGTGAAGCAACCGCCCTCCATTTCTGCAGGTAATATTTTTTTATCCCTTGCCTTACCGCTAAGGGTTGTCAATTCCCGGGCTAACTCCTTAATGGATTTTTCATTGGCATTTTTAATTACCGGAACTACCAATCCATTAGGGGTATCTACTGCCACCCCTACGTTGATATATTTTTTCAGCACCAGGTTCTCATTGCTGCCATCCAGAGAACTGTTAAATTGAGGCATCTCTTTTAATAGAATGCAAACGGCTTTAATGAAAAAGGGCAGGAGGGACACTTTAACCGATTCATCTTTATTCACTTTCTTCAAGTGTAGTCGTAGTTTATCCAATTTGGTGATATCGGTCTTATCAAATTGAGTTACATGTGGGATAGCCTGCCAGGCTTGCTGCAATCGTTTGCCAGTAAATTTCCTGATTTTATTCAATGGCTGAATTTCAACCTCACCCCATTTTGAGAAATCCAAATCCTGTCCCGGTGCTGTAAAAGGAATAGGGGTACCTGCTGAATCTCCTCCTGCTATCTGTTTTTTAATATAGTTTTGTACATCTTCCTGGGTAATGCGACCTTTGGGTCCGGTACCTGTGACTAATTTCAAATCACAGCCCAATTCTCGGGCAAAGCGCCGTACTGATGGACTTGCCAGTACTGGTTTTCCTAAATCTGAAGATGGAGGCGCCGGCGGTTTTACTTCAGGGGTTTTAGCAGAATTATATGGTACAGGTGTTTCAGATTTCACCTCATTTCTGTGGTCATTAGGATCATCAATGGGTGGAGATGTCTCATCAACAACTTCCCCATGATCCTCATTTCCAGCGATTCTGACTATAACATCTCCCGGTGAAATAGTACCCCCTTTTTCAACCTGAACATTTTCAATCGTTCCCGCATCAGTAGTGGGGATTTCCATAGAAGCCTTTTCAGTTTCTACCACAATTAGAGGATCGTCCACCTTTACAATATCACCCTTCTTTACCAGGACTTCACTAATATCTACATTCGTGATTCCTTCACCCAATTCAGGGAGTAAAATATCTGCCATTATAAAAGGTGATTTCTCAATTTAAACGGTTACGGGGTTGGGTTTTTCCGGATCTAATTTGTACTTGGTGATGACTTCCTGCACCTTAGATTTATCCACCTTGCCTTCATTACTGAGGGATTCCATTACTGTCATTACTATGTAATAGCGGTTCACTTCAAAAAACTTTCGCAATGCATCACGGGTTTCACTCCGTCCAAAGCCATCGGTTCCCAATGCCACAAAGGGGCAGTTTATATAGGGGGCAATTTGCTCAGCAACCAGTTTCACATAATCGGAAACGGCAATTATAGGTCCATTTTCAGCAATTAAACAGGAGCCCACATAGGATGTTTTATCATCCTCATCTGGATGCAATGTATTCCAGCGGTTTTTATCTTCTGCTTCCCGATGGAGTTCACTGAAGCTGGTAACACTCCAAATATCTGCATCAATTTGCCAGTCATCCTTCAGGATTTTTGCCGCTTCCAAAACTTCATTCACCATTGAGCCGCTGGCCAATAATTGTACTCGCGGATTGTTACCAGAATCACCAGACTGCAATTTATACATCCCTTTGATTATACCATCATCAGTATTATCCGGCATTGGTGGTTGGATATAATTTTCATTTTCCAGGGTGAGGTAGTAAAATACATCCTCCTGATCTACATACATGCGCTGCAGACCATCGTGAATAATAATAGCAATTTCATAGGCAAAGGCTGGGTCGTAGGCTTTTACATTGGGAATGACAGATGCCATGAGATGACTGTGGCCATCCTGATGTTGGAGTCCTTCTCCCGCCAGGGTAGTACGCCCGGCTGTTGCCCCCAATAGAAAGCCTTTGGTGCGCATGTCCGCTGCTGCCCAGATAAAATCGCCCACACGTTGAAATCCAAACATGGAGTAATAAATGAAAAAGGGGATCATATTCACGCTGTGATTGCTGTAAGAGGTTCCGGCAGCTATAAATGAGGAAATTGCTCCCGCTTCTGTGATTCCCTCCTCAAGAATTTGACCGTCCGTAGCCTCACGGTAATATAGAAATTGGTCGGAGTCAACAGGGTCATAGACTTGCCCCACATGGGAGTAAATCCCCAATTGGCGAAATAAGGGATCGATTCCAAATGTGCGAGCCTCATCTGGAATTATGGGGACAATATGTTTGCCGATATTTTCATCTTTGGTAAGTAATGTCAAAATCCGAACATAAGCCATTGTAGTTGAAATTTCCCGATCACCGGATCCTCTCAGCAATTCATCTAAAATGGAAAGCGGGGGAATTGTCAGAGGAGGTACATTATTTGTTCGCTGAGGAAGGAAGCCACCTAATTCTTTGCGACGCTCTTTTAAGTATTTGATTTCATCACTATCATCGCTGGGTTTATAAAAAGGCGCTTTAATACATTCGTCATCAGAAAGGGGAATGTCAAAGCGTGAGCGAAAATGGAGCAGTTCATCTTCATTGAGTTTTTTCTGCGAATGGGTAATGTTTCTGCCTTCACCAGCTTCCCCTAAACCATAACCTTTAATTGTTTGTGCCAAAATCACGCTTGGTTGCCCTGTATGGTTGACTGCTTCAGAAAATGCTGCATAAACTTTAGCAGGGTCATGACCACCCACTTTGAATTTCCAGAGCTCATCATCTGTATATTGTTCCACCAGTTTCAGAAGTTCCGGATATTTCCCCCAAAAATGTTCCCGGATGTAAGCGCCACCCTCCACCACATATTTGAGGCTGTCCCCATCCACCATTTCATCCAATCGTTTTATTAATAATCCAGATTCATCCTTTTCTTGAAATGTATCCCAATCGGAGCCCCAGACAACTTTGATAACATTCCAGCCTGCGCCTCGGAAAGCACCTTCCAATTCCTGTATAATTTTTCCATTGCCCCTTACAGGACCATCCAATCGCTGGAGGTTGCAATTTACCACAAAAATGAGATTATCTAATTTTTCTCGTGACGCCAAGGTCAATGCTCCCATAGATTCGGGCTCATCCATTTCACCATCCCCCAAAAATGCCCAGACTTTGCGGTTATGATTTTCCATGAGTCCTCTATCATGGAGGTAGTGCATAAAGCGGGCCTGATAAATTGCCATGATGGGCCCAAGTCCCATTGAAACAGTGGGAAACTGCCAGAATTTGGGCATGAGCCAGGGGTGAGGGTAGGAAGAAAGTCCGCCTTCAGGAGCTAATTCTTTTCTGAAATTATTTAGTTGTGCTTCAGTCAGTCTTCCTTCCAAAAAGGCTCGGGCATAAATTCCCGGAGATGCATGCCCCTGTAAAAAAGCAAGATCACCTCCGTGGTAATTATGGCCTCGTAAAAAATGATTGAAGGCAACTTCATATAATGTGGCAGCGGAGGCGTAAGAAGAAATATGACCGCCTATTCCGTGATTTTCCCGATTTGCCCGGACCACCATTGCCATGGCATTCCAGCGGATTAGAGATTTAATTCTCCGCTCAATAGTTCTATCCCCAGGGAATGGTTTTTGATGACTCGGTGGAATAGTATTGACATAATCTGTATTGGTGCTATAGGGCATTCGCACACCATTCCGCTGGGCAAACTCGATTAATTTTTCTAATAGAAAATGAGTCCGGTCTGTCCCAGAGGTTTCTAAAATGGAGCGAATGGATTCAATCCACTCTTGTGTCTCTTGAGGATCAGAATCCTGGTACTTAATTGAATTATCCATCAATAAATGTGTCTTTTATTAATTTGTGCTTAATTTGGGGTAAAAAAATACGCATTTTAAAAATGGGAAAACAAATGCTACTCTTATATTGTCCTCATTTTTATTAATAATTTTTCCCAACCAATCTCCAGCAATTTAGATTTCATTTCGCGAAATCCAGAGCCGTAAATATCGTCTGGATCATTTTCCATAGCCTGCAGATGGATTTGAGAAAAACGGGTATCATCATTTGTAAAAATGAGGTAACTGCCCAGGTTGCAAAATCCTTCTGCAGTCTTTTCATTTAATTGAATCTTATTTAATTCCAGCCATACATGAAGGAGTTCATGTGCTAATACAGCTTCAAATTCTATTCGAGGTAATCCGGATAATATAAAAATATGGTAGGGGTTATTGGAATTTGTTAATGAATTTGAATTAGTTTCAAAATGGGTGAATCCCTTTAATTTTAGATGGGACAAATTTCCTGCTTTTTCATTTAATTGGTTAAGGTCCACTAAATTAATGGGAATTGCTTTTGGGATTTTGGTAATTTCGATAGCTTCCAACTGTACGGTAACCGATTGGTAAGCCTTGAGAATTGATGAGTCTTCATGGACTGCCGTTATCTGGCACAAACTGCATAGGTGTCGTCCGTCGGGATAAACATATCCACCCCTTGTAACACCCTGTGAAATGATTCGAGAGCAGGAATGGCAGAATAAGCCTTCTTTTTCATGGTTGGAGTGAAATGCGTTTCCCCATGCATCCACTAAATAATCTGTTTTAAGTGGTTGAAGGCAAATTGAACATTGTTGGGGATCAGCAGCAAGTATGGCACAAAATAAAAAAGTCCAAAATACTGTAGCAATATATTTATAATGGTGAAAAATGCGATTCATTTTCTGGGAGAATTTACTTACTTCTAAATAAGAGAATGGTAGTAATTTATTGCCTTCAAATGATTGAAAAAATTCATAAATGAAAGTTGCATTTTTAACAGCTGGCGGCATTGCTCCGTGCCTATCGGCTTCTATTGGCAGGCTCATATGTAATTATTCAGAGCAGGAATCCCATTTTGAATTGATGGGCTATTTATATGGATACAAAGGCTTACTTACAGGTAAAACAATTCCATTCGATAAGGATGCAGTTGCTCATGCTGAAATCCTGTACGAATATGGTGGGTCCCCTATTGGTAATAGTCGAGTAAAACTCACAAATGCAGAAGATTGTGTGAAAAATGGATATATCAAAAATGGAGAAGACCCTCTAAAAGTTGCCGCTGATCAACTTGTCAAGGATGAAGTGAATTTTCTTCATACCATTGGGGGAGATGATACCAATACTTCTGCCGGGGATTTAGTGAATTATCTATCAAATAATGGATATGATTTAACTGTGGTTGGGTTGCCTAAAACCGTGGATAATGATGTGTTCCCTATCCAACAGACATTGGGGGCATGGACAGCTGCAGA
>CAZGBZ010000119.1:0-6038 GCA_964524135.1 uncultured bacterium | reverse complement strand
ATGAAACCCGTTTCAATGCTGGTGAAGGGCAGAAAATGTTGGATAAGGAAAATATCCGTCAATGGCTCATCGAAAGAGGATTTTCTGGAGAAGGAACTCCACCAGCCCTGACAGATGAAATCAGGGTGGCTTTAGCTGAGAGTTATATAAAGCTTTATGCCCTGTTAACAGGACAGGATTTTCATCCAAAATTAGGAGATGTGAAATCTCGTATTGAAAATAATCTTGAAAAAGCCGGCATTTATGCATGATCGCTCCTGAAGGGAAAATAATACTCATCCCACTCCTCCTGTTGGTCCTGGCTGGCACAGGAATTCAGGCTTACTATCCCTCCGATGGATTAAAATGGATGAACTTAACGGTGGCAGTGTTGACCCTATTTTCATTGTATTTTTTCAGGGATCCTCAACGAATTCCACCCAAGAATGATGGGTTTTTATCTCCAGGAGATGGAAAAGTGGTTCAAATTATTGATGTTGAAGATGCTGATATTGGGCAGGCAAAACAGATTTCTATTTTTCTTTCTGTATTTAACGTACATAGTCAGCGGGTGCCATTATCTGGAAAGGTAATCTCCAAAGCCTATAATCCCGGCAAGTTTTTAGCAGCCTTCAATCATAAAGCCTCACTGGATAATGAACAAACGGTAGTAATGTTTGAAACTGAAACTGGCAAAAGGTACAAAATCAAACAAATTGCAGGGCTCATTGCCCGGCGAATATTGAATTATATGGAACCTGAAAATAGGGTGGAGAGAGCGATTGGGCTTTATCCGTTTTGGTTCACGGGTGGATATTATCGTTCCCCCAGAATTTCAAATTGATGTAAGTTTGGGGGATATGGTAAGAGGTAATCAAACAATTATCGGCAGGTTCCAATGAAAATAAAGCAGCATCTTCCCAGCATTTTTACTCTCATTAATTTATTTCTGGGTTTTCTGGCAATTATTAATACCATGGCAGGAGATTATGTCATTGCCTGCTATATAATTCTGGCAGCAGGGGCATTCGATTCTGTTGATGGAAAAATTGCCCGATTAATAGGTATTTCTACCAATTTTGGTAAAGAAATTGACTCGCTGGCTGATATGGTTTCCTTTTGCTTGGCACCTTCCATATTGGTCTATTCTCTCTATACCCAGAATATGCCGGGGATTTCAGGGGAACTTATTGCCTGTGCCCCCCTCATAATGGGTGCTATCCGCCTTGCACGATTCAATACAGATGTTGGTGATGAAAATCCAGCGTATTTCACTGGTCTGCCTACCCCCATGAATGCCCTGTCTATTGCTTCTCTGGTGCTTTTTATTGAGCATTTTAAAATTGATAATCCCGAGTATTCACAGCCGCGATTATTGTTGCCGCTTATTCTGTCACTGTCCTATCTCATGGTGAGTCGGGTGTATTATGCCAAATTTCCTCTTTTAAATTTTAACTCAGGAAAGCAAAATACATACCGTCTGTTAGGAGTAGCACTTTTTGGAGTTACATTTATAAGCGCAATTTTTATTGGTTATCCCTACCGGATATTGGCAGGCTTTGTGAGTTTTTATCTCTTAACAGGAATTTGGAATCATTTGAAAAATTTAGGTAATGTTGAAAATAAAAATCAGGAAACATAAATGAAAGCAAAAATATATATCAGTTATAAAGAAGGCATTTTAGACCCCCAGGGAAAAACGGTAAGTCATGCTCTGGATGCTATAGGTATTAAGAAAATTAATTCGGTCCGGATGGGTAAGTATATTGAAATGGATTTTAATGGAATTTCTAAAGATAAGGCCACAGAAATTACCGATGAATCCTGCCGAAAATTATTGGCGAATCCCAATACCGAAACCTATTCATTTGAAATTGTGGAGGAATAATGCATTTTGCCGTAATTGTATTCCCCGGTTCTAATTGTGACCATGATGCTTACCATGTCTTTCGCCATATTCTGGATGTACCTGTAGATTTTGTCTGGCATAGAGCAACTGACTTGAAAAAATATGATGCCATTATTATTCCCGGTGGATTCAGTTATGGAGATTACCTCCGTACGGGTGCCATTGCCCGCTTTTCTCCTGTGATGGAATCGGTTATAAAAGATGCCCATGCCGGGAAGCCGGTGTTTGGTATATGTAATGGGTTCCAGATTCTCATAGAGTCCGGGTTATTACCAGGTGCGCTCATTATAAATAAGAATGTTCGTTTTCTCAGCCAGGATGTCACTTTAGAAGTTGGCAGTACAAATTCAATTTATACCCGATCATTGAAAAAGGGGCGCAAACTCACCATGCCTATTGCCCATAAACAGGGTAACTTTATCGCAGACAAAAATACCTTAAACATGCTGGAAGATGAAGGACATGTTGCCTTTAGATATAGTAAAGGTAAAAAAGGTAATCCAAACGGAAGTACAAACCGCATTGCAGGTATTCTCAATAAAAAGCGGAATGTATTAGGAATGATGCCCCATCCCGAACGAGCAGTGGAGTCCATTTTAGGTTCAGATGATGGGATAGATATTTTCAAATCGATGATAGGGGTTGCCTAATGAAATCGAATCAAAAACGATCCATATTATTTATTTTTCTGGTATTGTTTTTTGGTGTGGTGGTTGGGTCCATTTTGAGTCAATTTGTAGGTGCCATTTTCCCTCCAGGAGTTGTGAAACAATTTTTTCTCACCAGCACTTCAATCGGTTGGGGTGGTCATCCCGACAATTGGATTGATTTATGGGTAATTCGCTTCAAAACGGGTTTTTTTGTGGATGTTAGTGTAGTGAGTATTTTGGGCATGGGAATTTCGTGGTATTTTTTACGGTATTTTAAATAGGAGGCATTATGGGCTTAGGACCTTGGGAAATTGGATTAATTATACTGGTTGTTATTATTTTATTTGGTGGAAAAAAACTACCGGAACTCGCCCGTGGATTGGGTTTAGGTTTGAGGGAGTTTAAAAACGCCACCAGGGAAATAAAGGATGAAGTGAAATCTGCCACCGAGGATGTAGACGATAATGAAAAGGAAAATAAGGAATAATTTCCATCATTTTGCAAATATTAATATCCTCTTTTATTTTCTGAGTTATCCTCTGAAACATTTTTTTTTAAGTGTTTATCACAATTCAAGATGATAAAAAAATTCAATAAAAATAGTCAATATTCAGCTGTTGCTCTTCGACAAGCTCAGAGAACATCTTCGTATAATTAAATGGAATTTGGACAGCCATATTATTTACTATTATTAATTCTACTACCAATCCTGGTATTCTGGTATTTTAAAAATGGGCAAAACCAGGAAGCCACCATTCGATTTTCCAATCTTGAATTAATTCCTGAAAGTGTAATTCGTAATGGCAGGCTAAAAAATTTGATTTTTTTGTTCGGTCGGCTGGCAATTATGCTCCTCATCATTTTGGCTTTGGCCCGACCCCGTTTATCAGATACCATCCGGGAGAGTAAAACTGAAATTGTTGACATCCTTTTAGTAATTGATCAATCATCTTCCATGCTGGCACAAGATTTTAAGCCCAATCGCTTGGAAGCTGCTAAATCGGTTGCTAAAAAATTTATCAAAGATCGGGAAGGTGACCGTTTGGGGTTGATAGTTTTTGCTGGAGAATCATATATTCAATGTCCCCTTACCCGAGATATTGATGTGTTATTGGAATTTACGGATGAAATAGAAATAATTGATCGGGAGCATGATGGTACAGCTATCGGCATGGCTATCGCAAATTCAATTAACCGTCTCAGGGAAAGTGAGGCGAAATCTAAAACCATAATTCTCCTTTCAGACGGCAGTAATAACCAGGGTGAATTGGACCCCATAACAGCAGCTGGTCTGGCCGCAAAATTTGACATCAAAATTTATACTGTGGCAGCTGGAACGCATGGATTAGCGCCTTACCCGGTAACAGATGCATGGGGAAGGCAGGTGATTCAAAATGTTCAGGTTGATGTGGATGAGGAGAGTTTGAAGGAGATTTCGAATATAACCGGTGGGCAATTTTTCAGGGCTACGGATAACAAATCATTACAAAAAGTATATGAAGAAATTGATGAATTAGAACGCACCGAGATTGAGGTGACGGAGTATCAGAATTACACAGAACTTTACAGCTGGTTTACCATCCCCGCGGCATTTGCATCCATATTTTTTATTTTTCTCTCGCGGGGAATATTTCATAAACTTTTCTAATGGTTCGATATACACATCCTGAAATGTTCTATCTTTTTATACCACTGATGTTTGTGTTAATTTGGTATGCCATTCAAGGGAAAAAATTAAGATTTGGCTTAGAAGCTTTAGGTATTGCTTCAGTTAAAAAGTTTCTCCTTAACCGTGTGAAATATTCCCGTATTCGTCTGCGCTCCCGCTTAATTGTATTGGGAATTATATTCATCCTATTGGCTTCGGTGGGTCCACAAATTGGAATGAAACTAACGGAGCTTACTCGGGAAGGAGTAGATATTTTTATCCTTTTGGATACCTCTACCAGTATGAATGCTGTGGATGTAAAACCATCCCGAATTGAAAAAGCAAAATATGAGCTTGGCAGGCTTTTAATTAAACTTGAGGGCGATCGTGCTGGCTTAATTGCATTTGCCGGTTCCGCTCATCTTCACTGTCCACTCACCGAAGATTATTCAGCATCCCGGTTATTTTTGAATATGATGGATACGGATCTTATAAACACACAGGGAACAGACTTAGCTGCTGCCATTCAGTTAGCGTTGGATCATGTTGAAAATGACGATGAAAAATTCAAGGTATTTGTACTGGTTTCTGATGGAGAAGATCATCAGGGGGAAGCTATCACACTTGCGAAACAAGCTCAGGAATTGGGCATTATTATCCATACATTGGGGGTGGGAACCTCTGCCGGTGGACCCATACCCATTTTTGATGATAATGGTAAGAGAGTGGAGTTTAAGAAAAACCGCAGTGGTCAAGTGGTTACCAGTATCCTGAATGAATCTACGCTAGATGAAATTGCCCGCATTACCGGTGGGCTTTATATCCGCGTAGAAAACCAGGTGAATGCAATTGCACCCCTATTGAAAGAAATTGATCAGATGGAAAAGAGAGAATTGAAATCACATGTATTTTCTCAATATGAAGATCGGTATCAGGTGTTTTTAGTTATTGGATTAATGCTATTTTTAGCTGAATTTTTAATACCTACCCGTACAAAAAAAGAAATGGTTTGGGAAGGAAGGTTTACAAGGGAATGAAGGTTTAAGATTTAAGATGGAAGATAGAAGAATTAAGATTTAAGATGGAAGAATTAAGAGTTACGATTTGGAGATATATTTTAGTTATTTGCATGATTGGTGTAATTCCTGTTTCATTATTTTCGCAGCAGAAGAAGGCAATTCGTCCTTTGCCTACTCAAAATCCAGCAATGGCAGTACAAGGGAAAGAACCAGAATCAAATCCTGAATATGAAAAGGCGTTGCAGGAATATGAAGCACTTATCAAAAAATATCCTGATAAAAAAGAGCTGTTATATAATTTGGGAAATCTTAATTACCTGAGTGGAGATTCTGAATCTGCTTTACAGAATTATAAAAACTCACTCATTGATTCTGAACCCAATACCAAATCAGATGCTCTGTATAATATGGGTAATACATTTTACCAAATGGGAGATTTGCAAAATAGTGTGAATTTTTTTCAGGAGGCACTAAAATTAGACCCAGATGATGAGGATATCCGCTATAATTATGAATTGAGTAAGCTCATGCTGGAGCAGCAGCCACCTCAGGAGAAGCAAGATAAAAATCAGGATGGTGAAGAAGGGAATGAACAGGAAGAACAAAATCAGGAAAGTCCGCAATCTCAAAAAGGTGATGAAAAAGAGCAGGATTCTAAAGGGGATGAAAAAGGTGAAGATGAAGGTGAGAAAGACCAACAGCAGTCAGAAGATGGCAAGGAAGATTTAGGGGAGGAACAGGAAGAATCGCAATCCCAGGAAGGAGAAGAAAAAAACGAGGAAGAACAAAAACAGAAAACAGAATCTCAAATCCAGGCAGAAAAAGAAAAACAA
>CAZGBZ010000118.1:0-6098 GCA_964524135.1 uncultured bacterium | reverse complement strand
GTCCAAGACCAAGTGCTTCAAAAGTTCCGGATACATCTCCAAAAATTGGAAGATTAAATCCACATGCAGGGTTCATATAGGTAGCTGTAATACCAGGTATACCTAATATACGGTCAAACCAGGTACCATCACCATCTTCATCGACTACTTCATCGTCACCAAATCCAAGAGTAGAAGCAGCACCATCAACACCATGCCATTCAAGGTAGAAATCGGGTGTGGTATTACCTGGGAAAACAGAAGACATATCATCTGCGTTTAATCCCCTCTTGAGGAAATAACCAGCGGTTACTCCTGTTAAAGGTGCACCACCAGGTACATATTCTGGTATACCAAGTGCATTCACACTAGGATAAACTTCAACAGTTCCAGACCCATCTATATCACCCACTGTAAATGGAAAACAATCTTCTCCCGATGGGTCACACAATGTTGGATTTGCTGGAAACATTGGAAAGTTTTCAAAGGTCAATGAGCTTGATAATGCAAGACCACCTAACTGCTGACCATATCTTTGAGATATTCCTGGAATTCCCAAAACATTAATTCCAGGGTGAGCCATTCCCACATATTCCATCATGTTACCCATGGAAGTATAAGTAAATTCATCCGTTACAGGTAAAACCTGCTGAAGAGTAACACAATCACCATTTTCATCAGTAATTGTATTAACGTCAGGATAATAACTACCTTCTGCAATTGCTCCAGATCCATCCTCATTTAAGGTTACATTTAGGTTAATACCTACTGCACCAAGCGCTGCGTCTGTTAATTGCATAGCTTGAGTAGAAAAAGGTACAGCTGCGGGGATTTCTGCAACTGCAACTGTTACACCTAAGCCATACGCATCTGAAACGGTTAGTGTTTCAGCTTCACGGGTAATAAATGTATATAATACATCAACCCCTGATAACTTATACTGTCCAGCGGCATCTTGTGCTACCATAAGCGCAGAAACAGCACATATCATTAGTATTGTCTTTTTCATTTTACTCCTCCTAGTTTCCTCATTTCGAGTTATTTAGTTTCGTTTGTTTAGCTATTCTTTTACTGAAAATTTATGTTTTTTATAATAAAAGAAGTAACCTATGACCCCAGAACTTAATACAGATTTGTGATACCTATCAAGAAATATTTACAGGTGGGATGAAAAAGTGACGTAGATCACTTATTTCGTTTTCGTCTGCTGGAAACAGCAGCATAATTAAGGCTTATAAAAATGATAATAAGACCAATAATCATCATTAATTTAGACAATAGCCAAGGGGGTAGGCTGTTCCAAATCTCTTTATAATCAATCACAGTAGCTCTTTTGCCAATTTAACCTATTCAATAAATAGAAAAGGAGCATTTATAAATTTACCCACGCTGGTCCATCTCCACCCTCAGGAGGTGTCCAATCTATAATCTGGTAGGGATCCATAACATCGCAGGTTTTACAATGGACACAGTTTGAAAAGTTAATCTGCAATTTGTGCTTCTTATCTTCATCAATCATTTCATACACATCTGCCGGACAAAAATACTTGCAGGGATTTCCATACTCTTCGGTACAGCGACTAATACAAATATCGCTATCCTGAATATGAAGGTGAGCAACCTGGTCTTCATCATGGGCAGTGGCAGAATGGTACACATTTGTTACTTTATCAAACAGGTAATTCCCGTCAAATTCTAAGTGGTCATATTTATTTTCCTTTAAGGAAGAGGCTGAATTCAGTTTTTTGAGATGTTCATATCCATTTTTACTGGGCAATCGATTTCGTATTCCCCATCCACGCCCTCCCGTTAGGAGTCCAAGCCCTGTATTTACCAATGCTGGTAGGAGGCCATGATCGAAAGCCTGATGAAAATTGCGGACTTTATATAACTCTGTTTTAATCCAGCTTTTATCAATTCTATCCTGAAAGCCGGAGAGGGTAGAATCACTAAAATTATTTTGCTGTAATGCCTTTAAAATTGTTTCTGCTGCCTCCATTCCTGATTTCATAGCGAGATGGATGCCCTTTAGTCGCTGACCGTTCATAAATCCGGCTGAATCTCCAATGAGCATGGCACCATCAACGGTGAGTTTTGGAAGAGAGAAATATCCGCCTTCCGGCAATGTTTTAGCACCGTAAGCGATCATTTTTCCATCTTTCAAAAGAGACCTAACCCATGGATGGGTTTTGAGCAGCTGTAATTCATGGTGAGGATCAATGGAGGGGTCTTTGTAGTCTAAGCCCATAACCAAGCCTAAATCCAGGATATCGTTCTTCATACCATAAATAAAAGCACCGCCAAATATATCATGCCCCAGGGGAAATCCCATAGTATGGGCAACATACCCCGGTTTAATGCAATCTTTAGGCATTTGCCAGAGTTCTTTAACCCCAATAGCCCAGACTTGTGGATTTTTACCCTGCATTAAATTAAACTTTTTAATGAGGGTTTTTGTTAAGCTGCCCCTGGTACCCTCGCCAAGAACCGTTGTTTTGGCATGAATGTCCACGCCCTGATCATAATTAGATTTAGGTTTGCCATGCTTATCAATCCCCCTGTCACCAGTACGGACTCCAATAACCGTTTCATTTTCATATATTAGCTCAGAACCTGAAAATCCACAGAAGATATCAATCCCCTCATCTTCACAAATTTTACCCAGCCAACGGGTGAATTGCCCCAGAGATGCCACATAACAGCCATGGTGGCTCATGGATTTAGGCAGATAGGGGAAGCGGAATTTACCTTTGGAACTTAGGTAATACATATGTTCCTCGCCTACTTCAGCCTCAAAGGGTACACCTTTTTCAAGATGATCGGGTATGAGTTCATTAAGAGTGCGAGGGTCAATAATCGCACCTGATAGGGAATGAGCACCCACTTCCCGTGCCTTCTCAATAATGGCAATGGAAATATCCAATCCAGCCTTACTGGAGATTCTCTTAAGATGCAGAGCTCCGGCTAAACTGGCGGAACCAGCACCCACAAAGAGCACGTCAACATCTAATATCTGGCGGGTTTCTTCTGCCATTAGTTGCCTTGGATTCCTGAAATCAATTTTGGCATAATTTCAAAAATATCTCCCACTACACCATAATCAGCAATTTCGAATAGAGGGGCATTAGCATCCTTATTGATGACTACGATATTTTTGGATCCTTTCATGCCCACCACATGTTGGATAGCACCGGAAATGCCCAGTGCCAGATATAACTTTGGAGATACGGTTTGCCCTGAACTCCCTACCTGACGGGAAGATTCCAGCCATCCTGCATCTACCACTGGTCTTGAAGCGGCAATTTCTGCTCCCAGTGTTTTAGAAAGTTCTCGAACCATTTCAAGGTTTTCCTCTTTGCCAATACCCCTACCAACAGAAACTATTACTTCTGCCTGTGTTAAATCAACAGCTTGTTCAGCTTCTTGGAATTTTTCTTCAGGGGATATAGAATCACTTACTCCTGATAAATCTACCGTAACATTCCGAATTTCTGCTGAACCCGATTGAATACCATCTACCCGAAAGGCCCCAGATTGAAAAGACACAATGAATGCGCCATTATTCACGACTGAATCTGAGTTGAGTTTCCCCTGGTAAATAGAACGAATAAAAGTAAGTTTATCCTCATTTTTGAAACCGATACAATCAGATATTAAAGGAATATCCAAACGAACACTAAGGCGGGGAACCCAATCCCGTGCTTCATAGCTATGTCCAAATACAATTATATCCGGAGATTCAGCTTTCGCAATGTCCTCCAATGCCTTTAAGTAAAATAAGGGGTTGAAGGTATTTAATTTGCCATCCTCCGCTAAAAGGACTTCTGCCAGATCATATCCTGCTAATTGAGTGGTAATACCAGAATTAAAAGTAAGCGCTGAAACAGTCCCTCCAGTTTGAGCTGCAATTTCCTGCGCTCCCTTCAGAGCTTCAAGTGATACGGAGTTTAATTTACCTTCATCTTGTTGAATATAAACGAGTATTTTCATGATTAATTGAGTACCTTTATGTCGTTTTTAAATAGTTCTACTAATTTTTCAGAAATCTCATCTGGAGATCCCTCAATAAATTGCGTTTCTTTTGTTTTATCCGGCACATAAATTTTATTAATAGTAACATTGGATTCCAATGCATCAGCAGCTACATCCCCAGCTGTTACTTCATCCACCGTTTTTTTCTTTACCATCATGATCCCTTTTAATGTTGCATAACGAGGAGAATTAATACCGGATTGAATGCTTATTGAGGCTGGAAGGCTTAATTTTGTCCATTGAAACCAACCTCCTTCCAGTTCTTTTTTCACCTTGATAGTAGAATCATCAACAACCTCAGTTCCCATTCCCAGAGTTGCATGAGACATGTTCAATAGTTCAGCCAAAATTAATCCCAATTGAGAATTCCCCTGATCGTCAGATTGTAAGCCCGACATAATGATGTCAAATTTCTCTTTCTCCAGGGAGGATGCAATTACTTTTCCCAACGATAAAACATGAGCTGTCAGATATAAAAATACCCCTATCAGCTCCTTTTGCCAAAGCATCTTTCAAAACCTGCCTGGCAGAATCTTTTCCTAAAGTACAGGCAATGACTTCACCACCATGTTTTTCTTTTAACAGTAACGCCTCTTCAAGGGCATAATTATCACTTTCATTGGAAACCCAGGTAATATTATTTTCAACCAGAGTGAGGTGATCATCGGCAATATTGAGAGATGAATCCTTATCAGGAACCTGTTTTATTAATACACATATTTTCATTAATCTTCCTTAGTTTAAAATTGAAATTCATAAGAAACAGTCTGTTTCGTATCAGTAAAATTACGATAAATAGGAATTATAAATAGGTGGAAAAAAATCAGAATTTATTCAAATCTATCCAAAACAATTTATCAATGACTAATTAAAAGGAACATTATATAAATAAATTCCCTCTTTGTTCTTTTTCTTTTGATAGAAAAATGAACCAAAAAGATCAAGGCTGCAAACAATTTGTTAAAACAATTACCCGTTTTCCTAAAAGAAAAAAACTTGTCCCATAAACCTGGGACTTCAAACAGCTTTTCTTTTTTAACGGAAAACGGATATTGTGTCTTCAAACAAATTGTTTAAGGCCAAAAAAACCGCCTTCAAAGAAATGGCGTAAAGACATTGTGAAGGTGAAGGATTAAGGAAAAATAGCTGTCTGAATCCGGCAACTTAATGTTTTACATTTTTGCTTTATCAAATAGTTCACGGTAATTTTAAGACATTGCTCACCTGATAATTAATTGATTAATCATAATATAACAAAAATAATAAATAAGGTATTCCTGCTGATTTTATTCATTAGTGGAGTTTTATCTCAAACGGAACAAGAACCATTTTCCGCTGAAAAAAAGGGTAAGGTGTATTATATAAAAGCTGTCTCCGAGGCTCCTAGCATTGATGGTGTGTTGGATGATGCTATTTGGTCATCTATTTTACCCATTACTGATTTTATTCAGGAAGATCCGGATAATATGACAGAGCCAACGGAAAACACAGAAGTGTATATAACTTATGATGATCAGGCGCTTTATGTTGCTGCCCGACTGTATGATTCTGAACCCTGGAATATTACCCATCAATTGGCTCCTCGGGATGATTGGTATGGGGCCTTTGATGAAATGGCCGACTGGCTGAGTATTGATTTTGATAGCCGTCATGATCATCAAACTGGTTTTTCTTTTGCTGTCAATGCTTCTGGGGTTATTTCAGATGCAATGGTATATCATGATGTAGAGTATGACATCGACTGGAATGCCATCTGGCAGGCGGAAGTAAATATAGATGATAAAGGCTGGAACGTTGAAATGGAAATTCCATTTTCAAATCTCTCTTTCTTTAAAGGTGATGAGCTCACATGGGGACTAAATATTACACGGTTCATCCAGCGAAAATATGAAACTGATACCTGGGTGGCATTCCCCCTTGATGTGGAGGGTGTTGTATCAAAATATGGGCATATTCATGGACTGAAAGGGATTTATCCACCTGCCAAGTTTGAATTCAGGCCCTATTCCATGGGTGGTGTTACCAATTATAGTGATATACGATTAAAACAAATTTGGGAACCATGGAATCATCAATTGAATTATTAT
>CAZGBZ010000117.1:1289-6127 GCA_964524135.1 uncultured bacterium | reverse complement strand
TATTCTTTCTCCTTTGGGGATTGCTTTCGTGGTTTACCAAGAAAAAAAAGAAGGATGCTCAAGAAGTTGAACCTGGTGATCCCCAACCTGTTCAGGAGAAAGAGGATATATTTGCTCGTCTGAAGAAACTCCAAGATCATTTGTCTAGCAATGTAGATATCTATCCATTAAAACCCGAAGAAGATTGGGAGGAAGACCCGGCAGACTTCGTGGATGAGACTGAACCAGCAATTGTGCAGGAACCGGAGGAAATTTATCCTGAAAAGGAAGAGATTGTTTGGGATGAGTCAACTCCGTTAGAAACCAAACCCCTACAAGTACAACCCAATAAGGAGAATTGGTTGTCCACCATTATGACAGATAAAAATAACATCAAGAAAGCTATCATCCTGAATGAAATTCTAGGTGAACCCCGTGGAAAGAGACCGTATTAAACCTTTCAAAGGTTTGCACTTTTGAAAGGTTTACAATCTATACCCGACTTCATTAGTCGTATTTATTTCTTGTACCCATAGTTTTTACTCCGGTAAATTTCACCTGTAGGATTTTAAACTAAAAATGCTGAAACTCACACGCAAATTAGAATATGCTCTCATAGCCCTGCGCTATATGCAGGATAAGGGAGATACATTTATTTCTGCAAAAGAAATTGCGGACATGTATTTAATTCCCCAGGAACTACTGGCTAAAACCCTGCAGCAAATGGCAAAGCTCAAATTCATCAAAGCTGCCCAAGGACCCCATGGTGGCTATAGGATTCGAAAAGGATTAACAGAAATTAGCATGACCCAATTCATGGAAGATTTAGAGGGTCCCATTGGAATAGTAGATTGCAACATCAATGCTGAATGTATCCAGTTAGACAATTGTAATATTCGTCTTCCCATCAATAAGATTAACAGTAATATTAGGGAGATTTTTAATGAAATTCGGGTGGGTGATATCACTAGTTAACATTCAAATTTTAAATTTAATTATTTAGAAATATGTCAAATGAACTCATAAAAAAATCCATTGCAGAAGATTACAAATACGGATTTGAAACTAATATTGAGCAAGATACTTTTCCACCGGGGTTGAATGAAAATATTATTCAGAAATTATCCAATATTAAAAATGAACCGGAATGGTTATTAAATTGGCGTTTGAAAGCCTATCGCCATTGGCTAAAAATGACTGATCCTGCTTGGGCAAATGTGAAATTTAATCCCATTGATTATCAATCAATCAGTTATTATTCTGCACCGAAAATAAAATCAGCAGGAAGCCTGGACGAAATTGACCCAGAGATATTGGAAACCTATACCAAGCTGGGAATTCCTTTAGATGAACAGAAAATGCTGGAAGGGGTCGCAGTAGATGCAGTTTTTGACAGTGTATCTGTGGCTACTACTTTTAAAGATTCACTTAAAAAAGCTGGAGTGATTTTCTGCTCATTTTCTGAAGCAGTGAAAGAACATCCCGAATTGGTGAAAAAATATCTGGGATCCGTGGTTCCTTCAACCGACAATTATTACGCTGCTCTTAACTCTGCAGTGTTCAGTGATGGTTCATTTGTGTATATTCCAAAAGGGGTACGCTGCCCTATGGAGCTTTCCACCTATTTCCGAATTAATGCTGCCAACACTGGGCAGTTTGAACGCACCCTCATTGTGGCAGATGAATCCAGTCATGTGAGTTATCTGGAAGGCTGTACTGCACCCATGAGAGATGAAAACCAGTTGCATGCAGCTGTGGTTGAACTGGTGGCATTGGACAATGCTGAAATCAAATATTCCACCGTACAAAATTGGTATCCCGGCGATAAAAATGGCATAGGTGGTATTTACAATTTTGTTACCAAACGGGGAGCTTGCAGAGGCAATAAGTCGAAAATATCATGGACACAAGTTGAGACCGGGTCAGCCATTACCTGGAAATATCCCTCATGTATTTTACAGGGGGATGATTCCGTTGGTGAATTTTATTCTGTAGCACTTACCAATAATTTTCAGCAAGCTGATACCGGTACAAAGATGATTCATTTTGGAAAAAATACCAAAAGCACCATTATTTCAAAAGGTATATCTGCTGGAAAAGGACAGCAAACTTATCGAGGTGAAGTAAAAATAATGAAATCCGCGGAAAATGCACGGAATTATTCTCAATGTGATTCTATTTTAATTGGAGATGAGTGTGGGGCACATACTTTCCCCTATATTGATGTGAGAAATCCATCAGCCCAAATGGAGCATGAAGCCACTACCTCCAATATTGGAGAAGATCAACTTTTTTACTGTAATCAGCGGGGAATTTCTACAGAAGATGCCGTCTCTCTCATTGTAAACGGATTCTGTAAAGAAGTATTTAAAGAACTTCCTATGGAATTTGCTGTGGAAGCGCAGAAATTGATGGAAGTTAGTTTAGAGGGAGCAGTTGGATGAAATTTAAATATTTAAAACGTAAATATTTAATAACGTAATTATTTAAACTGCAAATAGGAATCTTAAAATGGATTTTATTAAATATGAAGAATGGATAAAAGATGTTCCAGATACATTTAAGGAAGACTCATTATGGAAAATGAAAGCCTATCGCTTGAGTTTATTTCTGGGAGATATTAGCTGGAATGACATATCAATTTTATATAAAGATGGTCGTACGAAAAGCTTGGCAAATCAGTTATACAGAACATCTGGTTCAATAGGTGCTAATTTGTCAGAAGGTTATTCAAGAGGTACTGGAAAAGACAGGGCACGGTTTTATGAATATTCATTGGGTTCTGCTCGGGAAGTTAGGGATTGGTATTTTAAAGGGCGACATATTCTTGGGGATGAAATATTAAATCATCGATTATTGGTTCTAACTGAAATAATTAAACTTTTATTAACAATGGTACCAGAACAAAGACAATATTCTATTAAAGAATCAATTTCAGATTACGAAACAATATTATTTGATGCACCAATTTTAATAAATAGGGATTGATTTATGCCTCATTTAGATTCTGAACATATAAACCTTACGTATTACGATTTACGTTTTACTATTCACACAATTATTAAGCAAATATTATGATTACAATTAAAAATCTCCATGTAAATGTGGAAGAAAAAGAAATCCTAAAGGGGATTAATTTAGAAGTCAATCCCGGAGAACTACATGTTATCATGGGGCGAAATGGAACGGGCAAAAGCACGCTGGCAAATGTGTTGGTCGGGAAAGATAAATACAAGGTGACCAATGGAACCATCAGTTTTAATGGTGAAAATTTATTGGATATGTCACCAGAAGATAGAGCCTGCGCTGGGTTGTTTTTATCCTTTCAGTATCCGGTTGCCATCCCTGGTGTTAATAATATGTATTTTCTAAAAGCTGCTGTGAATGCAGTTCGAAAATCACGAGGTGAAGAAGAAATAGATGCGGTAGATTTTCTTTCTATGATTCGGGAAAAACTGAAAATGGTTGCCTTGGATGAAAGTTTTATTCATCGCCCAGTGAATGACGGATTTTCCGGCGGTGAAAAGAAACGGAATGAAATTTTACAAATGATTGCACTGGAGCCAAAACTTTCTATCCTGGATGAAACAGATTCAGGTTTAGATATTGATGCCTTGAAAATTGTAGCACAAGGTGTGAATGATTTTCGATCAAAGGATAGATCATTTATACTCATTACCCATTATCAACGCATCCTTAATTATATGCAGCCGGACTTTGTTCATGTACTTATGAACGGCAAACTGGTGAAATCTGGCACAATGGAATTAGCCAAAGAACTGGAAGAAAAAGGCTATTCATGGATTGAAGAAGAAATGGCTGAAGTTGGGTAGGTAATAACTAATGGGTGTATCTAATTATAAAGTTGAATTTGAGAAGATGTTAAATAGAGAATATTTCTCTAAATCTTTGCATCCATTCCGAAAAGAGGCATTTGGTGAACTGGAGAAAACTGGATTTCCCACACGAAAATGGGAAAATTGGCGTTTTACAAATGTCTCTCCTATTTCTGATGGGGAATATATGATTTCTGAAATTGAAGATGCCCCCCATTCAACACCCAATATTGACTCCTATCAAATGGAAAGAGTTGACACGATTGTCATCTATAACGGGCATTATCAAAAAGAGCAGTCTTCCATGCCAGCTGGGGTTACTCTTTTAAGTGGATTAGAATATCTTGAAAGAAAAAATGGAAAATTTGAAACGGCAAATTATTCTCCTTTTGATTTATTAAATACTGCATTTGCAGACAGTGGTATGTCTATAGTTGTAGAAAAAGATACTCAGATTGAATCGCCAATTCGCATTCTATTTATCTCAAATGGTGACAGATCAATTATGGTTAATCCACGAATTAACATTGATGTTGCAGAATCAAGCAGTCTCACATTTATTGAACAGCATGTGGGTGATGCGGTATCATTCTTTCAAAATGAATCGGTATTTATTTCAATAGAAAATAATGCACAATTGAACCATATCCGTATTCAGTCAAATTCTGATTTCACCCAAAATATGGCAAATATAAATGTTAATCAGGAAGCGGACAGCCAATATGATTTTTGGCAATTAGTAGATGGCAGTAAACTGAGCAGAAGTAATATTTGTGTACAATTAGATGGAGAAAATGCGCAATCTAATATCACCAGTTTAACGCTTTCAAAAAATAATCAGCATATTGATAATAATATAATTGTGAATCATAACAGCCCGCAAACTCACAGCTCTCAATTTGTAAAATCAATTCTTTTTGATACTTCTTCAGGGGTATTTAATGGGCGTACTGTTGTTAAGGAAAAGGCCCAGAAAATATCGGCGCATCAAACCAATAAAAATTTACTGGACTCGAAGTAGTC
>CAZGBZ010000117.1:1053-1271 GCA_964524135.1 uncultured bacterium | reverse complement strand
ATGGCTCAACAACGGGGCAAATTGATGAGGACGTACTTTTTTATTTGCGATCTCGAGGAATCGGAAAGATGGATGCTATAGAACTGATGGTAACCGGATTTGCCAATGAAGTGTTAGATAAAATCCCCCATCCAGAGATTAAAATATTGCTCCACAATCAATTCACGGTAAAACTCAACCGGTTGATGTCATAATGGATATATTCAGAGATTTATACC
>CAZGBZ010000117.1:0-1007 GCA_964524135.1 uncultured bacterium | reverse complement strand
AACGCAAACCACCATGCAGATGGACAAAATCCACTCTGTGGTGATGAACTATCTGTATTTATAAATGAGAAGGATGGCGTGATTAAGGATATTGCTTTTAAGGGAACCGGCTGTGCAATTTCCAAAGCATCCGCTTCAATTATGACCAGCACAATAAAGGGCATGAGAGTGGAAGAAGCAAAAACCTTATTTGAGAAATTTCATATATTGGCTACCACTGGAGAAAGTGCAGAAGATTTAGGAAAGTTAGCTGTTTTGGGAGGTGTTCATAAATATCCATCAAGGGTAAAATGTGCCACTTTGGCCTGGCATACCTTTCAAGGCGCCATGAACAATTCCCAAGAGATTATTAAAACAGAGTAGATATGGATTTTTCAAATGAAATAATAACCGTAGTAAGAGATTGCGAAGCAATCCTAATCCCTTCAGGAGATCCCATTAAATTGTTGGAGGGGACACGTGTGCGTATAACTCAGGCATTGGGTGGAGATTACACTCTTTTTGTAAATGGCAATCTAGCCAAAATTTCGGGAAAGGATGCTGATGCAATTGGAATGAAGCTGGAAAAAGCAGAAAAGCCTACAGTGAAATATAAACCCGGTGATTCTGTAGAAGAAGAATCTGTTTGGATACAGCTCCGCACCGTTTATGACCCGGAGATTCCAGTGAATATAGTGGAATTAGGATTGGTGTATGATTTAGAAATAACCCATCAAGATAAAGGTTACTTTGTAAAAATCAAAATGACACTCACAGCTCCAGGCTGTGGTATGGGGCCTGCGATTGCTCAAGATGCTGAAGATAAAATCAGGTCAATCCCCGGGGTGAATGATGTTCTGGTGGAAATTGTCTGGGAACCCCTTTGGAACCGTGACATGATGACCGATGAAGCAAAACTCCAATTAGGGATGATGTAGTGTTAGAAAATGTAATTCAATCCAGTTCTATAGAGGTAATAAAAATCAGAGAAGTTTTCCCAATCTTCAGAAATAACCCCGATTTGGTTT
>CAZGBZ010000116.1:0-6143 GCA_964524135.1 uncultured bacterium | reverse complement strand
TGCGCACCTGCATAGAGTTCTACATTTGAATTCAAATTATAGCGGATTGCAGCTTTAATTTGCATATCGTCCCTTCCCAGTAGTTGCTCAGAAACAATACTGGTAGCCAGTCCCTTAATGGGCATATAGGTGAGACCTACATTAATTCGCCGGGGGAGAATCTGCCTTGTCATTCCTTTTCCCAATGCACCAGAATTAACATTTTTTAAGAACACACCAAAACGATATTTTTCACGGAGAGATGCCAATACTCCAAAATCAACCGTTACAGCATTCACATTGCCCAGTTCTAATCCGTCCGATCCGTCACCACTTACGCCTGCAGATTTGCCCATATCCCACTGAACAAAATTTGCAGTGTATCCCAAAGAGAGATGAGAATTTTTATCTCGTTGGAGATCAAATCCCTGTGCGAGGGACAGGGTTTGTTCTTTTGACAAGGTTATTCCGCTGTATTTGGTTTCCAGCTTTTGAAATGCAAATCCAATTTTACCAATTATGGGTAGGGGTGTAGTACCACTAAGATTGATTGCGGGCAGCCAGTCATAGCCAAATATTTTTCCGCTACCTAAAGAAAAATGCATCCCATTAATTTCTGTAATTCCGGCTGGATTATGAAAAATACTCCAACTACTTCCTTTTTCAGCCACTACTGCCCCTGCCATGGCAGATACTTTGGCTCCGGTATAAGCAAGGTCGCTCACCGTTTGTGCAAATAGAGGTAGAATCAATATGATGGCAAGTAGCTTTTTCATTAGTTTTTCACACCCACTACAATGGGTGCTGCATCAGTTTGAGTTTCCCCCGTTATAGGGTTCATAGCTTCCAAGTGCATGATGTAGGTGCCCGGTGCTACAATTTGTCCTAATTGATCTCTGCCATCCCAAGCGGAAGAATCTTCTTCCCTAATTACAGTCCCTGCATTGGAATAATATTTATCAACTAGTGAAGTAATAAAGCGACCAGACAAATCATAAATTCTGATAATCACTCGAGATTTATTGGGAAAAGAATAGCTAAAATCTAATGTTTCACCAAATGTTGGGAGGAGAACAAAAGGGGCAGGTGAAATTTGAACAATTGCAGAATCATCTTTGGTATAAAATCCTTCCTGATCAAAAGATTTTACTACAGTAAAATCTTCAGGGTCGCATATCAGTATTTGTTTATCACCGTCATATTCAAACACACTTCCTTGAAATTCCATTAAGTATCTATTAAATGGGGGGGTAATTAAATAATTTGAAGTATCATCAGCAGCAATATCCCATTCCGATGGCCATATAGTTGCTTCTACTCTGAATCCCTCTTCATCCTCAACTGTAACTGCATGAGGTCCACCATAAACCGTTACATCAAAATAGTCCACAATCATTCCTTGTAATTTCACCACGGGGCAAGCAGGGCTGGAGTCACAATACCCATTAGAACTTGCATTACAATCATATAAATCATTTAGAACATCAATGAAGGGTATAAAGCAGCTACCATCATCAATCTCAGCTGATGCATCAAAGTTAGGAGCATCTGAGTCGGTGCATCCAAGATTAAAGAGTTCAATGATTTCCCAGGATTCCCTGAAATTTTCACTGGTTTCATCATGGCCGGTAATTCCATTACCATTATTTTGAGTTTCATCTATTTCATCAGTTCCAATGCGCGAATAGGCATAATAAGCTTTAGCTTCGGGTTCAAAAAATAACTGGCTTTCAATGGCAGTGTCATTTTGATAGGTTGATAGCCCTGTTTTATTAATTGGTGTTTGGTATGCACCCCAAAGGAAATAATCAATATCCTCAATAAGAGATTCAATATCGCCATCCCAATGGAATAAAATCAGGAGCTCAGAAGTTTCATCTAGTTTGCCAGCTGAAAATCCGATTGAACCAGGTTCTGTCTCAAGCATACTATTATTATCAACACCATACATGATTATATCTGGAATAAATTCTTCTCCATAATATTCTATATAATTTTCATTTAAGATAATATTTAGTGTATCACCGGATTCAATAGTGATTGGAGGAAATTGAGCGGTAATTCCATTGGAAAAACTAGAAGGACTTAAGTCCTCTTCCGTCTGTAACTTATAATATTTTTCATCGTCACAAATATAATAATTTGTAAGATCAATGGGGGAATCGGTTGGATTATAAATGGAAAATGATTCTGCTTTATCGGGCTGAGTAACAACACGGATTAATAGAAGGTGGTCAGCACTGGCAGGGAAAAGTAGTGATCCCAGTAAAATTAAATGTGGAAGGAGATTCAAATTATTTCAGAAGGATAATTTTATGGGTAAATATTTTATTATTTTGTGAGATTCTTGCAAAATAAATGCCGCTATTATTTTCACACCCATCCCAGAGAAATATATGGGTATTTAGTCCAGGCAGATACCCAGAATAGATACTGCTTAAAAGGTGTCCATTTATATTAATAATATCTACATTTACAAATGTATTCCCCATGTTCTGCAGTGTAATAGTTGTGCTCGAATTAAATGGATTCGGATAGGCGTTGATCAATTGGTAATTCTGTGGTCGAACTGTTTTTAATTCCAAATTACAATTTGCAGAATCAAGAATACCAGCACCACAAGCCCCACAGGCATCTAATTCATTACCGTCGCAATCACAGGTGCCCTCTGTTAAGTTCTCACAGCCACAGTCATATACGGCACCCGCTCCATTGCAAATTCCACACTCATCAAGGACTGCACTACCACCACAAACATCATTACAGTCTAAAACATTCCCATCACAATCGCATAAACCTTCGGCAAGTTCATTACAACCGCATTCATAAATTGCACCGGGACCGTTACAAATTCCACATAAATCAAGGATTGCACTACCGCCGCAAACATCATTACAGTCCAAAATATTACCGTCGCAGTCACATTTATTTTCTGAAATGTGAGTGCATTCTCCTTCATTGCCAAAATTACAAGCACTATTATCATCACAGGCGCTTACGCTTTCACCACAAGCACTGCAGGTGTGTGAACCTAAATTGGTGAAATCATCTCTGTCAAGAACAATCCATTCAGAATCAGTGGTATTAGTACCGGCTGAAGTAGCCCAATCAACATTGCCTGATAAAACACTTTCTTTACGAACAAGGGTATGATCTTTGGTGGCATTGGAAATTCCGGCAACTTCAAATCCCGAACCAGGGTCATCTCCTATAGTACCAATTACATCAATAAGATTTCCATCGAAAGCCATCCCAATAGCATCATCTCCATTAAAATTTAAGGTAGCGTAATTCATTAAATCGCATTTTGATTGATTATCTATATCGAATGAGGTACGGCAAATTACTAAAACATCCTTTGGTGGAATTACAAATTCACTCAAATCTAAAGCATAGCTTCCAATTCCAGCTTCATCTATCCAACTTCCTTCGCTATTTGTTACTTTCCAAAGTTGATATTCAGTCAACAGAATCTCATTATTTGTAGGGTTAAAAATCTCAATTGCCTTGTTATAGCTGCTTCCCTCTACAAATTCAGAAAAAAACAGATTCTGGGACATGATAATACCAATATATAGGTATAATACTAAAATTAATTTCATGGGGGACTACCTCCTATAACTAATTTATTTAATGGACTCCTAAGTCATAAAGTTACGGAGGATATATAGAAAAAATTATAATAAAAAGCCCCCATACATTTAATTGCATGGGGGCTAGTTGAATCAATCCTGATTCTATTATTTTAACAGCATGAGTTTTTGCGTGGAAACTTGTCCAGCATATTCTGCCCGTAGGAGGTACATACCACTGGGTACATTTTCACCCCTCCATGTAAATTGATACTGGTTTGCTTCCATAAAAGAATTAACAAGTTCAGCCATCAACTGACCGGTAATGTTATACACCATTACAGACACATGACCCGCTTCCGGGAGAGTTAGTTCAACATTTGTCGATGGATTAAACGGATTAGGATAGGCATCTGAAAGAGAAAACTCTCCAATAACCAAAGTTTCTATTGCATCCCTGGAATTTGCTACAATCATATCTGTAATTTTAAATTCAGATGTAGCTGTAAATAATTTTCCATTTTCTGGATTAATCACTATTACATTGGTTATAGTTCCATGGGTAGCATATTCGGCAATCCATGCACTTTCATTCATTTGAAGTGAAAACCCCCATCCGTGTGATAAAGTCAATTGAATACCGCCCACAAATCCGTCAGCCTTCAAACTCAAACCATTTCCTGATTTGATTAGACGTGCAGATGTTGCATCATTAAATTCAGCCCTAGGGTTAAGAATTAGGTTTACAATTGAAACAACATCCAAAACATTCACTACTCCATCACCATTAACGTCAGCACAAGCCATATCTTCAGGGCAATTATTCGGATCAATTATACATCCAACAATACCTACGATATCTAAGACATCTGTAGTATCATCATCGTTAATATCACCTAAACCACATTCATCAAAACAGTCTTCACAGCTATTAAAACAGAAAGGTCCAACATTAGAATCTGCATCACCCGAAGTAAATGTACGGTTTCCATAATCACTGCCATCGCCACATCCAGCATCATTAAAATTCATTTCCCATTCTTCACCATTTTTAAACTTATAGGAATAAGTTGTATTGGCAATAAGGGATAGAGTAGCTGAGTAAATACCATCTCCATCATCATCTGACATGTCATACCATCCATCTAAATATAGATCAAGACCATATCCCTCTGTATCTACAGTTTGCTCAATCATATTCACTTGAAAGGTTATATTAACAAGTGCATTACCATCACAGTTATAACCTTCATCAGCAAAGGTACAGTCGCCTTCTTCACCAAAATTACAGGCACTGTCATCATCACAAAGAACAGCAAAGTCGTGAGGATGGCTACCAAGATATGTCCATGTATTTTGTTCGAAAACCACCCATTCTGAACCATCAGCATCTCCAGCTGATTCGTCCCAATTACCACCATTACCGGATTCAACAGATGCACTTCGAACCAAGGTGTGATCCTTGGTAGCATTGGATACGCCAGCAACTTCCCAACCTGATCCAGGGTCATCACCAATTACTCCAATGATATCCAAAATAGTACCACTGCCAATTTGAGTAAGGGCAAAAACATCATCGCCATTACTGAGATACGTAAATGTCTGATCACATTCTGCCAGAATAAATTCATCCGATGAACCATGACAGACAACATACACATCGCCAGCAGCTATCATTGTTCCAGCCTCGAAAGTTACATTATCGGGATAGTCCCAGCTAGCACCATCATCACATCCATTAGAACAGCTGGATAGTGAGTAGCCACTAAGATCTACATCGCCATCTGTGGCATTATAAATCTCCAGATATTTATTATTGCTTGATCCTTCTGCGTATTCAGAGAAAAAGAGATTAGCTACTTCAGGCCAGTCATAGACACAGGTTCCATCATCTATGGTTGCATTTTCATCATAGTTAAGAGCACCTTCATCTGTGCACCCAGGGATATCTTCCGGACACGCTTCACATGATTCCCAGCATACTGTGCCCAAGGTAATATCAGAATCCCCCGGAGTTACAAATCTATCATTCCCATAATTACCACCAGCGCAATCTCCAAGTCCATCTCCAGATTCGTAACCAGATCCATCACTGTTATTAAAATTATATCCATATTCAACACCTGAAAGGAGTGATAATGTATGAGAATAAGTACCATCTCCACCATCTGTCATGACATGCCAATCACTGGGGCTATATTCTCCATTTACCGTTGAAGTGCGAAGTTTGATATCTCCCACAATACCTTCAATGCTCATATCCACAGAAAAGGTTACATTGACTGAACAGGATGAGCCATCACCGCCACATTCACCACAGTCATCTACAACAGCATCTCCGCCGCATTCACCAGTACAATCTTCTACTGCATCACCACCACAGTTACCTGCACAGTCTACTTCACCTACACAATTTCCATCACAGTCATAACCGGTATCAGGGTATTCGCAGGCACCATCAGCACCCGTATTACAGGCAGACTCATCATCACAAGTGTCAGATCCTTGCCCTGCACCAATCCAAGCACCTGGGTCAAAACCTTCCGGGGCATACTGATTACCATCACCACCACCAGAATCATTATCAATGTT
>CAZGBZ010000115.1:0-6163 GCA_964524135.1 uncultured bacterium | reverse complement strand
GCAATGGCAAAAACTTGAGAGCTTAGAATAAAAATGGGTAAAAACGATTGAATGAGTTTTTTCATGGTACTCCTTTCGGGTTATTAAATATTTAATTGAAAATGGTTCTAATAATTTAACAGGATTCTCTTAATCTTTCCCCATGGTTTTTCAACAGAATGAAATGTTTTCGCAATTCCCCTGGCTTAAAGAGAAAAATCTCCCCATGATTATTTCAGCAGATTATGACGGATTAATCTGCGCATCTTTTCTGCATCACCATCTCAATTGGCAACTGGAAGGGTATTATGATCTTAATACCATTTGGATTACTGATAAAGGAATTAAGGAAAAACAAAATTTGATTTGGGTGGACCTGAATATTCTGCCCAAACAGGGTAAAGCAATCGGCGGACATATTGTTTCTATTTCCGGCGAAATCTCCCCAGGTTTTCAGTCTTCTTGTAATCCAAACATTTTGGCAAACATAACCGCTGGAGAATTTCAACGGAAATTCCCATTTTCAACTCTTATTTATCTGCTTTGGATGCATAAAATAGAAATTAAAAATGATCTATTGGCTCGTCTTTTGGTGCTCCATAGTGATGCCGCCTGGCTGAAGAACCAACAATACACTGAAAATTCTAATAAATGGCAAGAGTCATTACCCGAATATAACTGGAAATGGTTATTTAAAGGAGTAAACACAAAAGCTTTTGAAAAACGGATTGACGAATATTTGTATCCACTTTTACAATCTATGCAGGCAGTTACCGGAAAGAGTAAACTCAGAAGCAAACATCTTAGCATCTGTAGCAAACAATTTCAATGTAACCCGGATTGGGATGAAGATATAATATTGAAATTGTTAAATCTTTTCGGCAATACCCTGGGGTGGACTCCTCCCCAATTACCCTCAAATTTAAAATCAATTAATGGTATTCGGAAAAAAGTCCCATTAGCTCTCATAAAGGAAATTGGACTTTCACAATTTTTAAAAGAAAATCGTGTGTTTTCTTATGCTATTCCATCTCCCCGTATTTTTAACTTTACTAGCTTTGGCATGCTGCATAAATCGCCACTTGAAAAAAAACATGACTGATTTACATCACTTAATAGAAAAATTTGGCAACCCTGATGCCCTTGTTGATCATTGGGATAATTCTTCCCAGCGGTGTGCAATCTGGGGATTTGAAGAGACTTTCTCTATAAATAGCAATGGAATCGCCCAATTAAATGGCGATTCTTCTGATTTACCACCTTTAGAATTTTGGCAGAAAACTCTGGATAATTGGAAATCGGAATCAAATGAACTATCAGCAGTAGGATTTATATCTTACGATTTTAAAAATTATTTATTCCCCCATATTCCCTTTAATAAACCAGGTTCTCGCCAACCTTTGCTTTGGTTTGGTAAACCCAAGCAGGTCATTCCTTACGATTTAACAGAAACTGAATCAGCTACATCTTCTTTCTTTCACTTGAAAAAAGATATTCCCTCACCTAACGAATATCAAAATTCAATCAATACTATAAAAACTGCGCTCAGAAATGGTGATAGTTACCAAATTAATTTTACACAGCCAAAGGAGTATGAATTAAATGGCAATCCATTGAATATTTATCTTTCAATGAGGGAAAGTATACACCCACATTATGGCATGTATCTTAACCTGGAGGAATTTCAGATTTTAAGTTTCAGCCCTGAGCGGTTTTTCCATACTTCAGGCAAAAAGATTGAATCATTTCCCATGAAGGGTACTCGCCCTCGTTCCCAAGATCTCATTTTGGATGAGCGTCTTGCTGGAGAACTTTATAAAAGTGAAAAGGATCGCGCTGAACATTTGATGATTGTGGATTTAATTAGAAATGATATTGGTAAAATCTGTAATTATGGTTCTGTAAATGTGGATGGTTTATATGGCATTCAGTCCTTTGAAACGGTGCATCAAATGGTCTCCCGTGTCTATGGGGAATTACACCAATCAGTCACAGAAACGGAAATTATTACCGCATTATTCCCAGGCGGTTCAATCACGGGTGCCCCTAAGGAAAAATCCATGGAAATTATCGATTCACTGGAGGGATATCAACGGGGTGTTTATACCGGTAGTTTGGGATATATTCAGCCTAATGGAGATATGGATTTCAATATTGCCATCCGGACCATGACCATCCGGGATAATGTAGGAATTTATCCAGTAGGCGGTGGAATTGTTTGGGATTCAGATTCTCTGGAAGAATGGCAGGAAGCACAGCAAAAAGGTGCCATCCTTAAACCATTCTACCATGAGACAAAGCCCCAAAAGCATAATTATAAACCTGAGAATCAAAATACCCCTCATTAATGACAGAAATTATCAATTATATTAATGGTAAATGGCAGTCGGCCTCCGATTCAAAAGTATCATTTAATGACGGTGGGTTTCAGCGCGGTGATGGCTTATTTGAAACAATCCGCTTTCAAAACAGGAGACTTTTCAAACCGGAAAAACACCTGAAACGACTCCACTCCGGATTAAATCTTGTTCAAATAAAACTAGATAAATCAAATACTGAAATTTTATCCATTTTAGAAGATATGGTTACCCAAAATCAACTCCCATCCGGATTGCTGAAATTAATGGTAACCAGGGGTGAAATAATGGGAACCCCATGGAATTATTCCGGAAGCCCCAATTTCTATGTTACAATTCGTCCGTTTACCAAAAAACCAATAGAGCCTGTTAATGTTTTATTTTATTCAGAAGAGAAATACCCCCTTATCCGGTTTAATCCTGCGATAAAATCACTAAATTATATAGGTAATATGCTAGCAAAAAAAGATGCTGAAAAAGCCGGTGCGTTTGAACCTATATTTTATAATAAAGACAAAATTATAACAGAATGCGCCATCAGAAATATATTCTTCATAAAGGGAAAAACACTTATTACTCCAGGTCTTGATTTGGGAGTTCTGCCAGGTGTAATGCGGGATACGATTATGGAAATTGCACCAGAAATTGGATTATCAGTTATTGAAGATTCTATACCATTTGATTCCATTAACGAAATGGACGAAGCCTTTATTTCTTCCACCGGCATTGGATTGCTACCCTGTTATTGGGATGGGTGGAAATCTGATCATCAAATCACCTTTGAGTTAATGAAAAAGCTGGATGTACTAATTAATAATCCATAAATTTTTTAATTTTATTTCTCATTAAAATTAAAAACCCCACTTTATATCTTCTTTTAATTCTCGCAATGATCTCTTGGGGAATATCCTGGACGAATGCAAAAGTTCTGGGAAATTACGCTAGTAGGGATAGCCTAATGTTCAGTAGATTTTTAATTTCAGGAATGGTTCTCTTGCCAGTATTAAATGCCCGAAAAACACCCCTGATTCTCCCTCTAAAAAAAATGGGAATTGTCTGTATTTCTGCACTCATGTTTATCGGGTATAATTGGCTTTATTTTAAAGGCACATTTGAAGGCTATGCAGGAGTAGGGGGAGTATTGGTCACAACTTTAAGCCCTATTTTCACTTTTGGATTGGTTTCTTTTTTATCTCGTAAAAAATTATCTGCTTTAGAAATTGGTGGATTGATTTTGGGATTAATTGGTGGTCTTATCATTTTAAAAATTTGGGAAATTGATTGGGAAATATTACTGAATTCTGGAAATATTTTTTTCCTATTAGGTGCTTTGTCATGGGCAATACTTACTATTTTTTTAGCAAAGGGTCAGAAGGGATCACCCCCAATGACTTTTATTTTTTGGATGTATCTTATTTCCGCATTTTTTTTATTACCATTAAATCCTATTCCTGAAATTATTGCTTTTTTAAATTTTGATTATATATTTTGGATCAATTTTATTTTAATATCAATAGGAGCAATGTCATTTGGTACATCCATTTTTTTATATACAACAGCGAAATTGGGACCTGATAAAGCTTCGGTATTTATTTTTACGGTTCCGCTTTCAGCAATTATTACCAGCACATTATTTCTCAATGAACCCTTTGACATTGTTATAATTCTGGGTGGAATTCTGTCACTTCTTGCAGTTTATATAATTAATTTTAACCAATAGCAATCTTTTTTATTATTGAGGGGTCGTCGTAAATTTCGCCCATGGAAACTGATATATTAATACCTGAATTAAAAGAAAACAATAGTACGAATCTCTTAGAAAAGGTCCAGGACGATTTTCTGGGACTGGAAACAAATTACCAAATTGCAAGTGGAGAAATTACCCGGCGGATTTACCTGGACTCTACGGCATCTACCCTCATGATGGGAATTGCCCATCGAACGGGTGAAAAATTTCTTCAGCATTATTCCAATACCCATTCGCTCATGCATTTCAGTGCCAAAATAGCCACCAAAACTTATACTTGGGTTCATGATGAAATTTTGCAATTTGTCCAGGCAGATCCAGAACATTACACCTGTTTTTTTACCGGCAGCGGTACTACTTCAGGAATGAACAGAATCGCACGGGTCTTCAATCATTTGCAACCCAAAAAGGATGTGGTTCTGGTATCCATTATGGAACATCATTCCAATGATCTTCCTCACCGAAAACATGGTGGTCACGTCATACATATCCCTGTTGATACGCATGAGTCAAAGATGGGCTGTGTGGATATGGATCTGTTAGAACACTATTTAGCAGAATACGAGGGACGTGTAAATTATGTTTCGGTTACGGGAATCAGCAATGTGACGGGTATAATCAACCCCATAAATGAGGTGGCAAAGTTAGCCCATCATTATGGAGCTTATGTGGTTGTGGATGCAGCCCAAATGGCTGCCCATGTGCCCATAGAAATGAGCGGTCATTCTGACCATGCCATGGATGTGGACGCGCTTATTTTTTCCGGTCATAAAACATACGCCCCCGGATCACCAGGTGTTGTAATCGTTCGGAAAGACCTCATGGAAAAAATTGAACCTGAAGAAGTGGGTGGTGGTATGGTTGACCGGGTATTTCCCGAACGCTATTATGTTACCAATGATTTCCCTGATAGGGAAGAGGCAGGCACCCAAAATATCCTCGGGGCAATCACACTGGGAGCAGCCATTCATGTATTAGATCAAATTGGAATGGAAAATGTATTGAAAGAAGACACCCAGTTAACCCACTATTGCCTGGAAGAAATGCTTAAAATACCAGAGGTGGTAATTTATGGTGAAACCTGTATGAAAACTTGCCCCCGGGCAGGTACCATTTCCTTTAATATGAAAAATTTGAATCATGGACTTGTAGCCGCAATTCTAAATGATTATTTCAATATTGCCGTTAGAAATGAATGTTTCTGCGCCCACCCTTATGTTGAAAAAATGCTGGAGTTGACCCACCATATTCAAATAAATGAAGCCCGGGCAAAGCAGATTACCGATTGGCATGCCGAGCCATGGATGGGTATGGTTCGGGTGAGTTTTGGTTTGTATAATACCAAAGACGATGTGGATCATTTTATTTATGCGTTGAAACAAATTATTACAAAACAGGCTGAATATGAAAAACATTACTTGATAAATGATCATGGTGATTATGAACATTCAACCTTTCAGTTTTCGTGTAAGGACTACTTCAATTTGTCTCAGTTTGTATTAGACGAATTGGATTCGTAAATATTTCCCCAAATCAGTAATGTCCGGTAAAAATTAGAATAATATTTAATAATTGCAACCCGATAAATTCCCCTCTTGAGGGGTTTCACGAAGTGAATGGGGTGGGTACAATGGTTTGTGGGTTCACAAATCATTCAAATAATTAGACTCTCTCATATCAGTTAAAGATTCAAAACCCACCTCCCGGCTTCGCCATGGTCTCCTCCCAAGAGGAGAATTATCACCAAATATTTTCCCACTCAATTTATTTACTCCCCTAAGGGGGGGAATTTAAATATAGTTTTTATCCTAATTTCTATACAACTCCTCATTTTACTTAAAATTTTACCAGACACTACTTTTTCTAAATATAAAAAAGGGCGATAATTCGCCCCTTTGTTAATTTATTACATAAAGCTTCTAAGAACCACAGTCACCTGCAAGAACACAATTTGCTAAGGTAACAATGTCCAGTACATTATACCCACCATCACCATTAAGGTCACCTGCACAGCCATTTTCAAGCTCTGCACAGTTACCTGCAAGTACGCAGTTAGCAAGGGTTACAATGTCAAGTACGT
>CAZGBZ010000114.1:0-6222 GCA_964524135.1 uncultured bacterium | reverse complement strand
TTAACAAATAATGGGCAAACAAATGGTGTAATACTTGACTATCTTGGAGAAGAAAAACAAATTCAAGCAAAGATTGTAATCGGTGCTGATGGTTTAACTTCCCGGATAGGAAGATGGGCAGGATTGAAATCTCATGTGCGAATGAAAGATATGGAATCTGCTGTTCAATATTCCGTTGCAAATGTAGATATTGAACCCAATAAAATGATAATGTATGTGGGTAGGAACCATGCTCCAGGCGGCTATATTTGGGTGTTCCCAAAAGGAGAAAAGTTTGCAAATATTGGAATTGGTATCAGTGGAAAGTATAGTAAACATAAATCGGCACAAAAATATTTAGATGAATTTATGGAAAGGGTATATCCTGACGCAGCAATTCTTACCACGATGTGCGGGGGAGTCCCTTGTGCGAAACCAATGGAGAAACCTGTTGCAAATGGCATTATGCTGGTTGGTGATGCAGCCCACCAAATCAATCCTATGACTGGTGGTGGGATTGTAGCTGGAATGAAAGGTGGCTGGATTGCAGGGCAAGTAGCAGCGGAAGCAATTCAAAACAATGATTATTCAGAAAACGGTTTGATTGATTATCCAAAAAGAATGAGAAAAGATTTTGGGAAAAATCATGAAAGATTTTACAAAATAAAAGAAGCTACAGAAAAATTAACCAATGATGAATTAGATTCCATTGCTGAAAATGTATTATCTATTCCACATGGCCAACGAACACTTACATCCGTATTTAAAGCTGCGGTATTTAAAAAACCCACCCTTATTATTGATGTTTTGAAAGTTTTTGCAGGTGTCTAATGAGCGCACTCTTAAGGACCTTCTTCCACTTCTTGATTTAGATGAATACATTGCATTTGATTTAGAGACCACCGGTTTAAACCCGGATAAAGATAAAATTACTGAAATTGCTGCATGCAGGTTTGTTAATGGTGAATTTATAGAAGAATTTACCACGCTCATTAATCCCGGCATTCCCATACCAAAAAATATTACTGCTCTCACAGGTATTACCAATAAAATGGTTGAAGATGCACCCTCTATAAAAGATACTCTTCCTGACTTTTTAAAATTTATTGGTTCAACTCCCCTTGTAGCACAAAATATCAATTTTGATTACGGTTTTATAACTAATAATTTATCATCTACCGATTCTTCAATCTCAGAATTGCCATTATATGATACACTTTCCCTTGCTCGAGGTTTTATTTATTTCCGTAATAGCTTCAATTTGGGATCGCTTTGTGATTATTATGGCATTAATATAGAGAATGCACACAGAGCCAGTGCAGATGCCTTGTGTACAGGTAAGTTGTTTGCTTATTTAATTCAGGAAGTACTGTCAAAACCTCTCACACTTATTCAGAGGGTTGATAATTTATTCAGCAATGGGAACGTGTATAATGGCAAATTATTTTCGAATATTATAAAGGCATCTGTACGGTTAAATACTATAGATGGTCTCATGCCAAGCCCAGTTCCTCATAATCTATCGGATAATTCTTATGAATTTACTGAAAGTGGGACTACTGCTCTCCCTGACAATCCCGGTGAATGGTATACTGAAAGTGGAGTAATAAGTCTCAATTGGGATGGTTATGAAAAACGTTCATCCCAAACTGAATTAATCAATGATTCATTTGAGACATTCATTGAAGGACAAATCCTCACTGCCGAAGCTGGTACCGGGCTTGGGAAATCATTGGCATATTTATCATCTGGATTTTTAGCCACCAAACAAAAACAAACGGCACTGGTAGTTTCTACTTATACAAAAAATTTACAAAGTCAGCTTTTTACTGAGGACATTCCCAAGCTGTCTAAAGCAATAGACCAGAATTTGAATGCAGTCGTTTACAAAGGGAGGTATAATTATATTTGTAGAACCCGGTTTAACCGCCTATTAGAAAATCACCACCAATTAATTAAAGCTTATGAATACGAAAATATTCTTCCATTGATGGTTTGGGAGTGGGAAACCAAATCAGGTGATATTAATGAATGTAATGGATTTCAACTTAATAGACAAAAGAGACTTTGGTCTCTTGTTCGAAGTGAAAGAGGGTATTGCTCCTCTAAACGATGTAGTAAATATGATGGGTGCTTTCTCGGTAAAGTTCGTATAAAAGTAGAAGGAGCTGACATCATTATTATCAATCATTCTCTATTTGCAAATGAGTTGATGAGAGATAATTCATGTTTGCCAGATGATTTTATTTATGTGATAGATGAAGCTCATCATTTTGCAAAGGTTATCAGAGATCAGCTCGTTACCCAGGTTGGTGCAAAATCATTTGATGATGTATTCAAATTTTTCAATTCGGGAAAAGATAATTGGAAAAAGAATGTACTGAAAAAATTTCCAGAAATTTTCAAGTTATATAATTCTCTTGCAGCTGAAAGTAAAATTATTCAAAAAGCGATATACAACTTTTTTAATTCCTATTTTGAAAATAAACGGGATGAAATTAGTCGTTCAGATTATCATATTAACAAAGTACTTTACCGGAATAGCCAGGTAGAATTTATAGATACAGAACCAACTCCCTGGGAGGTGTTAACCGATCTGAAGGGATTTGAGAAAAACGTCCAGAAATTCAATGCATTACTACAAGAAAATAAGGAAGATATCGCTGGATCATTAAATTTAGAATTCACTGCAATTAATGGTATTTTACAAGAAGGATTGGAAAGTTTAAATGCTGCATTAGATGCTCAATCAGAATTAGTACAATGGTCGTCATTTGTACAGTCAGATTATCAAAATCTCACAGCCTTAAACTCTGCTCCATTGAAGGTAGACAGTTTTATTAACGATAATCTGCTGAGTAAATACCCCGGTGGTGTATTCTGTTCAGCAACCTTAATGGTGAATGATGATTTTCGCTATTTTAATGAAAAAATTGGATTAGATTTAGCTGTAATTGATCATCATGTTGTAGAAAAAGTATATCATTCACCATTTCATTATAATGATCAGGTAAAACTCTTTGTTTTCAGCGGCTCCATAAATGTAAATGATCCCCTGTTTATGAATGAAATTGGCTCTCAGATCGAGCGCATATTCACCTCTTTAAAAAAGAGGATGTTGGTGCTATGTACATCCTTCAAACAAACCTTAGCTCTCAAGCAGTATCTTGAACCAAAATTAAAAGGGAGTGACGGGAAAGTATTTACACAAGCTCCTGGAATAAGTAGAAATGTTTTGGTAAGAAGCTATTTAGAGCATTCTCATTCCATTCTAATTGGGACATCAAGTTTTTGGGAGGGAGTCGATTTTCCCGGTGACAAGGTGGAAATTCTTTTCATTGTGAAAACTCCCTTTGATAATCCATTTGATCCTCTTATTCAGGCTCAAATTGAAGATTATAATCAGAGGGGTGGTGAGGCTTTTTTGCAATATCAGGTACCGGAAGCTGCCATGCGCTTTCGACAGGGATTTGGCAGACTCATCCGAAATATGAATGATTCCGGAATTTGTATTGTTGGAGATACACGATTATATAAAAGAGGTTATGGTAAAACAATTTTAGGGTCTCTTCCTGTAGAAGCTATTCCGTATCAGACAGTTGATTCATTACTATATGAATCACAAAAATTCTTTTAGACATAAGTAAACAGAGAATAAATTTGACCTCTTGCAAGCAAGTATCTTTTTCGTTATAAGAATCATCAAGGTTGAAGTAATAAAATTTTCAATTTAAAGCAATAGTAAATCATGTCAATAGAACTTGGAAATACTCAATTAACTACTGAAAAGTTGGTGCAAATAGCCCGATTTGATGAGGAAGTTCAGCTTCATCCCAGTGCAATTGACCGTATCAAATCCTGCCGAATAATGCTTGAAAAAAAGATTGAGGCTGGGGAAATAATGTATGGCGTAAACACGGGAATTGGGGAATTCTCTGAGGTTGTATTAGATGATGACCAAATTCAGGATTTCCAAAAATACCTCATTTATAATCACGCTGCTGGGATTGGTGATCCTACGCCTATAGAATATGTGCGCGGTGCAATGGCAGGCAGAATTAATGTACATTCAAAAGGCAGATCGGGCTGCAGACTGGAAATTACCCAAACTCTTGTAGATATGTTAAATAAAGGAGTTACTCCATTTGTCTGTCAGAAGGGGTCGGTGGGAGCATGTGGTGATTTAGCGCCAATGTCTCAAATTGCCCTGCTAATGCTGGGGGAGGGCCAGGCCTATTATAAAGGTGAACTTTTAGATGGAAAAATAGCAATGGAGCGTGCTGGAATTCCAATCCCCGGATTAATGGCAAGAGATGGATTGGCTATTATAAATGGCTCTAATGTATTAACAGCCATGAGCGCAATTTTAATCTACGATACCAATCGCTGGTACAAGCAAGCCGAAATAGCATGTGCAATGTCATTAGAAGCATTAAAAGCTAACATGAAACCCTATTTGCCAAAACTCCATGAAGCTAGGGGATTTCCCGGCGCTATTCGATCTGCAAAGGCAATTAGAAAATTAGTGGAAAATGGGGATCTTGCCAAAAATAAAATTAAATGCAAAGTGCAGGATGCCTATTCTAGCCTATGCCAAATCTCAGGTTGAAATTGAATTGAATGGGGTAGGAGATAATCCCATATTTTTTCCTGAAAATAATACTCAAATTTCGGGTGCAAATTTTCAGGGAACCCCGGTATGCTTACCAATGGACATGATCGGAATATCCATCACAATGGTGAGTGTGTTATCAGAAAGACGAATGAACCGCTTGAATAACCCTGCTTTAAATGTAGGGCTTCCAGCGTTTTTGACTAAAGGAGCAGGCATGTATTCAGGCATGATGCTATCTCAATATACAGCGGATACGCAGATAGTAGAGCAGAGAATATTATCCATGCCAGCATCTATTCAATCTATACCAGCTGCCGCAGATCAAGAAGACTTTGTATCCATGGGGATGAATACGGCGATCAAGAATTTTCAGATTTTAGATAATGCCTATGGGATTCTTGGAATTGAATTGATGGCAGCTGCCCAAGCTCTAGATTTTAGAGAGTACTCATTTGGGGATGGAGTTGAAAAAGCAAAAGAGATTATTCGTGAATATGTGGATTTTCTTGATATAGATAGACCATTATACCCAGATCATACCAAAATGAAAGAATTAGTAAAATCTGGTGAAATCCTTGAAGAAATAGAAAAATTAGTAGGGAGTTTAGAATGAAAGAAGCATTAACCTTTGATGATGTATTATTGGTACCACAATTATCGAGTATTCTACCAAAGGATGTAAATATTACCTCTCGATTAACAGGGAATATTCAATTAAACATTCCATTAATCAGTGCTGCAATGGATACGGTTACTGAAAGCCAAATGGCAATTGCAATGGCGAGAGAGGGTGGGATTGGCGTCATCCATAAAAATTTATCCATTGAAAATCATGTGAAAGAAGTGGATAGAGTAAAACGATCAGAAAGTGGCATGATCCTAGATCCTGTAACAATCACATCGGGGAAAACTATTCGGGATGCCCTAGATATAATGGCACATTTCCATATCTCTGGGGTACCTGTTGTGGATGATGGGAAATTGGTTGGCATCCTCACAAATCGTGATATTCGCTTTGAAACCAATCTGGAATTACTGGTTTCGGACAGAATGACCGGAAAGAATTTAATAACGGTAAAGAAAGGTACTACATTAAATGAAGCGAAGTCTGTTCTCCAGGAACATCGTATTGAAAAATTATTGGTGGTAGATGATAAGGGTGCTCTTTGCGGACTTATTACGGTGAAGGATATATTAAAGAAAGAAAATCATCCCAATGCCGGAACAGATAAACATGGTCGACTATTGGTTGCTGCTGCTATTGGGGTATCTTCAGATACTATGGAAAGAGCTCAGGCATTGGTAAATGCTCAAGTTGATGTCTTGGTTGTAGATACGGCGCATGGACATTCGAAAGGTGTTTTAGAAACTATAAAGAATTTAAAATCTAAGCTTAATGTTGAGATTATTGCTGGAAATGTAGCCACTGCGTATGGTACCCAGGCTCTTATTGATATGGGTGTTGACGCTGTTAAAGTTGGAATTGGTGCTGGGTCGAGTTGTACTACACGAATGATTGCCGGTGTAGGGGTTCCGCAATTAACAGCTGTGATGGATGCATTCGAATGTGCACAAAAAAATGATATTCCAATAATTTCTGATGGGGGAATGCGCTATTCTGGTGATAT
>CAZGBZ010000113.1:0-6238 GCA_964524135.1 uncultured bacterium | reverse complement strand
GAATCTAATAATATGGTTCTAAAAGGTGTTTTACGCTCCGGAGACCACTTTATTACCAGTTCTTACGAACATCCTGCAATTTTGAAAGTATTGCCCTATTTAGAAAGTAAAAATATTACAACCACTCTTATTAAGCCTGATCAAAATGGGATGATACAACCAACAGATATTGAGGATAGTATTCAGGGAAATACCCGACTTATTTCAATCATGTGGGTAAATAATGAATTGGGTACTATCAATCCCATCTCTGAAATTAGCTCAATAGCAAAAGAAAATCATATACTTTTTCATTCTGATGCAGTCCAAGCATTGGGAAAAATTGAAATTAATACGGAAGATATTCCAGTAGATTATTTGTCTATGTCTGCTCATAAATTATATGGACCCAAAGGGGTGGGAGCACTCTATAAAAGAGGGGGCACAAAACTTGAACCCCTCATTCATGGTGGTGGTCAGGAATCCAATCTTCGTGCCAGTACAGAAAATGTAGGGGGAATCGGTGGTTTTGGAATGGCTGCTGAACTATCCACATCCAACTTAGAAGAAAATACCGAGCATATTCTGCGTCTGGAAACCTATTTTTTAAATCTGCTGAATGAGCAGAATATATCCTATTCCATTAATGGGGAAAAACGAATACCGGGTGTGTTCAATATTACCTTTCATGGGGTTGTGGGACAGGACCTGGTTCTGCAATTGGATTTTTTGGGTATTGGTATTTCATTTGGCTCCGCCTGCACCTCCGGAACAGTGAAAGCCTCCGAAATGCTTATTGAAATGGGCATTACAAAAGAGGATGCCCTATCAACAGTGCGAATTTCCTTTGGCAAAATCCATCAATTAGAAGATATAAAAAAAGTAGCTGAATCTATCGGAGAAATTATAAAAAGTAAGGTGCCTGAGGTAGCAAATTATGCAGGATAAAGTATTGGTAGCCATGTCCGGTGGCGTGGATAGCTCTGTTACCCTCTTAAAAATTGTGGAGATGGGGTATGATGCTATCGGTGTAACCATGAAATTATGGGAATATCGTGATGTGGGTGGCAACCTGTTAGATGATAGCAACTGCTGTTCAGTAGGCGCTATTAACAATGCAAAACTGGTCTGCGACCGATTGAATGTCCCCCATTACACACTTGATTTTACTGACGTATTTCAAAAATCGGTGGTGGATAATTTTGCAGATGAATATCTGGCAGGACGGACACCAAACCCATGTGTTCGCTGTAATTCTCTGGTAAAATGGGATGCATTTATTGAACAAGCCGATAAATTAGGTGCAGCCTATATTGCCACGGGGCATTATGCAAAAGTAAATCACCAAAATGGGTCATCCGTTTTGCTAAAAGGAAAAGATCCCCTTAAAGATCAAGCCTATGTACTCTGGGGAATTCCAGCAAACACCCTTTCTCGTACGCTATTTCCCCTTGGCGGCCTCACCAAAGAGGAAGTACGTGAAATTGCACGAGAAAATATGTTTGAGACAGCCGAAATTCCTGAAAGTATGGAAATCTGCTTTGTGGCAGACAATAATTATAAACGATTTTTAAAAGAGTATGTACCAGAAAAAATGTCTGAAATTGGCACTGGAGAAATTGTGGATGAATCCGGTGAAGTGGTAGGTGAACATTCAGGCTACACCGACTACACTATTGGTCAGCGCAAGGGATTGGGATTATCAACCCCAGAACCTCGCTATGTGTCCAATATTAACCCCTCTAATAATCAAATCAGAATTGGCAAAAAAGGAAGCCTCACTAAGGATAATTGTAAAGTATCTGGTGTTAACTGGTTGGTTGAAAATATTTCATTCCCACGCGATATTAAAGCACAAATTCGATATAACAGCCCTGTAATTGATGCGAGAATTTCTAATACTGAGAATCAATTTTCAGTGCAGTTTGCACAACCGCAAATTGCTGTTACACCGGGGCAATCCATTGTTTTTTATGAAGATGATATCGTATTGGGTGGCGGTATAATTGAGAGAAATATTGAGTAGTAATAAGCCATTAGCCGTAGTCATTCTGGCAGCAGGGAAGGGTACGCGGATGGATTCAGACTTGCCCAAAGTTCTTCACCCCATTGGAAAACTCCCAATGATAATCCGTGTTGTGCAAACTGCTCAAGAACTGGGCGCCAGCCTTATTATACCGGTTTTGGGGTATAAACACGAGTTGGTTCAATCAGTATTAAAAAATGAACCCGTTGAATGTGTCCTTCAATTACAACAATTGGGGACTGCTCACGCTGTTTTACAATGCCATGATAATTTGCAAAATTTCAATGGAAATGTGCTTATTCTTTATGGTGATGTTCCCCTTATTAATGTGGAAACATTGGCAAGTTTATTATCGGCTCATGATAAGCAGGGTGCTTTAGGTACTATTCTGACAGCAGATCTTTCGGACCCAACAGGATATGGGCGGGTTATTCGCGATGAAAATGGCAATTTAAGTAAAATTGTTGAAGAGAAAGATGCCACTGAGGAAGAACGAGCTGTAAATGAAATAAACAGCGGAATATACGTGTTTAAATCATGGACATTATTTAATTTACTTCCCATGGTAGGGAACAATAATTCTCAAAAGGAATACTATCTTCCAGATGTATTAAACCTCATTTTGGAGAAAAACGAAAAAGTTGCTATTGAAAAAATTAATGATTCTTTCGAAATTCAAGGGGTAAATAATTCTGAGCAATTAAAGGAAATAAATGAATATTATGAAAAAAACTCTATCCATATTTAACCCGTTAATTCTTTTCCTAACATTTGTAATGGTTAATGGACAATCCATTATTGCCAATCAATCCCCAAACGAATTGCCAAATAATACCGGTCAATTTGAGCAGTCTAATATGAATCCGAATAAATTTAATATGAACCAGGGATTTACCATGATGACCTCAATGAGTGGAGGTAAAAGTCAAACCATGGGGATTTACTCTAACTACTCCAGCTTTAAACTTTCAGAACGGTTACAATTTAAAACAGGGCTCCACTTAACCCAACGTCAAAATAATTTGTCCTACTCCAATGGTCCTCAAACTGGTATTGGATATGAACTTGGAGTAGAATATAAATTGAGTCCCAATTCTATCCTTACTTTTCAATTGGTTAATTATAGTAATTCTCCAATTCGTAACCGGAATTTCTCCCCTTTTAATGTCCCTTAAAAAGCGACATCACAAAAAGAAATCCATTTTTAATAAACTGAAGGGGTTTTTTACAAATCTATCCTTTGGCATTCTTGGTGTATTGGTTATTGGATTTCTCATTTCCGGAGTAAACCGTCTTTTCTTTAACTCAGGAATTGATGCAAATTATCCTGATTTAAGCACATTAATTACCAAAACGCCCTACGAAAAGAAAACAGGACATAAAATCCAGATAGAAATTAGGAATGGCTGTGGAGTATCAAATCTTGCCCGAATGTACACTGACTTTCTTCGTAATGAGGGTTTGGATGTATTGGATTCAAAAAATGCAGACCATTTTAATTATTCAGAAACCATTATCCTCCTGCACAGAGGGGAAATTAACCGTGCTATGGAATTAGCTAATATTCTAATGATTGACAAAAAAAATGTTATTGATGACAAAAATGAAACTCTCTTCTATGATTTGACCCTCATAATTGGGGAGGATTATATTACATTACCATCCTACCGCGAGGCTGTTTTATTTCAACCCCCTTTTTAACTATTTAAACTCCATTGCCCAAAACAAAAAAAATAAAGCCTAATCCTTCAGGGAGTGAGCTTCACGCCCACCGTATTTCAGAACTTATGCTGGATAAAAAAGCGCTGGATATAAAAATTATTGATGTGAGAACTATTACTACTTTGACTGATTTTTTTGTAATCTGCACCTCAGAATCTGAACCTCAATCTCGAGCTATAACAGACCATGTCAACCGTCAAATGAAAACAGAGGGGAATTCGTCTTGGCACACAGAAGGCTATCAACATTTGGACTGGGTATTGGTTGACTTTGTAAATGTTGTAGTACATATTTTTAGCCAGAAGGCTCGAGAATATTATGAATTTGAGCGACTTTGGGCGGACGGTAAAATTACATTAGTAAAAGACAAAGAATGAAAAATGCCCTGTCCTCCGCTCTCAAGGAGATTATAACCACCCTGAATTACCCAGAAACAAAAATAATTGTTCAATTACCAAAAAATCCAGATCATGGTGATTTTGCCACAAACATAGCCCTCCAGCTTGGAGGACAATTAGGTGAGAATCCTCGAGATATAGCACAAATTCTTGCCGATAGACTTAAAAGTGAATACTCGGAATTAGTAGATTCCACCGATATTGCAGGTCCCGGGTTTATAAATATTTCCATAAATAAAAATGCAATAGTTTCTCAATTACATACAGTGTTATCCTTAAATAAAGATTATGGAAAATCAAATTTCGGACAGGGAAAAACAGCTCAAGTAGAATTTGTCAGTGCTAATCCTACTGGTCCCCTTACCGTTGGGCATGGCAGAGGTGCCATTTTAGGCGATGTAATCAGCAGTATTTTAGAATGGAACGGCTATAAAGTAGAACGGGAATACTATTACAATAATGCCGGAAGACAGATGCATCGACTGGGAGAATCTGTAAAATCACGTTATCTTGAACTTTTGGGCGAAAAAACTGAATTTCCCGAAGAGGGGTATGAAGGGAAATACATTGTTGAAATTGCCCAGAGTCTTATAAATAAAAATGGTGATTCACTCATTGATGCCACAGATAATAAAGTATTTAAAGAAGCGGCTGAATCCAGTATTTTTATGAACATTAAAAATACGCTGGCACGTATTGGTCTCAAATTTGATACATTTTTCAATGAAAATACACTATATGATTCTGGTGCAATTGATGATGTGGTGGATACACTTCGACAAAAAAATCTGATTTATGAAAAAGAAGGAGCCACCTGGTTTAAAGCAACTGCAGCGGGTAGAGATCAAGATAGGGTAATTATCAAATCCTCTGGTGAACCAACCTACCGACTCCCAGATATTGCCTACCATCAAAATAAATTTAATCGAGGGTATGATTTAATGGTAGATATTCTAGGCGCAGACCATATGGATGCTTATCCGGATGTACTGGCTGCGGTGGAACAATTGGGGTGCGAATCTAAAAAAGTGAATGTTATTATTCACCAATTTGTCACCCTTACAGAAGGAGGCGAACCCGTTAAGATGTCAACCCGAAAGGCAAATTATATCACCTTAGATGAGTTAATCGATGAAGTTGGACACAATGTAGTTCGATATTTTTTCATTATGCGGGGTATGAATACACATCTCAATTTCGATATGGCTCTGGCAAAGGATGAATCCGATGAAAATCCCGTTTTTTATCTCCAATACGCCCATGCTCGTTTATGCAATATTTTGAAACATGCCGAAGGGCAGGCACACATATTTGATAAGAATACTGACCTCTCACCTCTTTCACTTGATTCTGAAATTCAATTAGTAAAATTCTTATTGGAATTCCCCAATGTTATTGAAAAAGTAAAAGACAATTTAGAACCCCAAACCCTGGCTACCTACCTTCAATCTCTTGCAGGAATGTTTCATAAATATTATGCCAAGGAGAGAGTAGTAACTGATGATAAAGCAAAAACATCAGCACGCCTGATTTTAGTAAAGGCTCTGCAAATTGTTCTTTATAATGGACTTACCGTACTGGGAATTCAAGCTCCAGATCGCATGTAATGAACGAATTAACCACCTTTTTCATCTTGGCATTCTCATCTCTATTTACCCTGGTAAATCCCATCGGGTTGAGCCCTGTATTTCTATCAATGGTAGAACATTGCAATGATAATGAAAAACGACAAATTGCATTAAAGGGTGTATTTACGGCTCTGGTTGTTTTAATTATTTTTACATTTCTCGGAAGACTTGTTTTTTCTTTCTTTGGTATAACCGTCTCAGGATTTAAGATTGCAGGGGGAATTCTCTTTTTCAGAACGGGGATTCAAATGTTAGAATCTAGAGTCCCAAGAACCCGGTCTACTCCCAAAGAGGAAACTGAGGCTGGGACGAAGGAGGATATAGCTTATACCCCTATTGGGATTCCCCTTATTGCTGGTCCCGGTGCTATTTCATCAGTGATGATTTTTTCATCTGAGACAGATCATTGGGAATATAAACTAGTTTTATTGGGAGTAATCAGCCTTGTCATGGGTTCAACCTATATCATCTTCCGAATGGCTGAC
>CAZGBZ010000112.1:0-6252 GCA_964524135.1 uncultured bacterium | reverse complement strand
TTCAATTTTAGGTAATAAACGCGTTTTTTCAATGGCTTCATCTTCAAATTTTGCTACGTCATCCACATTTGATGGATCACCAGTATGCCAGGCCATATCCAGCATACCCAATGAAAGCTGTCGTAGGCCCATTGTTCCTGCGTTGAAAGACTGCGATTTCTTAATTTTTTCGATAAGTTCATTAGGAATGATTTCATCGGTTTCATAATGATTGGCAAATAGACTTAAGGTTTCCTTTTCTCCCAGCCAGTTTTCCATTATTTGGGACGGTAATTCCACAAAATCCCAATACACATCAGGGCTTGCAAGGGAAGCGTAGGTTACTTTTGAAAGCATTCCATGTAGTGCATGGCCAAATTCATGAAAGATGGTCTCCACTTCCCTAAAAGTTAAGAGAGACGGTTTATCATCAGTAGAAGATGTGAGATTGCAAACAATTGATATTAATGGTCTCTCAACTTTTCCATTATGCAAGCCCTGTGGTCGCCAACTGGTCATCCATGCTCCGCCATTCTTAGTTTCACGGGGATGAAGATCAATATAAAAAAGTGCCAGAAAATCACCATTATCCTCATGAACTTCAAATACTTTTACTTCCTCATGGTACACCGGCATATCCGTCGTTTCAGTAAATTTCAAGCCATACATTAGCCCTGCGACCTTAAAAATACCATCAATAACATTCTCCGTTTTGAAATAGGGACGCAATTCTTCCTGATCAAAATCGTACTTTTGCTTTTTTAATTTTTGACTGTAATAGGCTGAATCCCAAGACTGCATTTCTTCTATACCATCTTTTCGGGCAAGATCTTTCATTTCATCCAGCTCATTTTGTGCAGAAGGATAATACACATCATACAAGCGGTTTAAAAAGTTCATGACAACATCGGTTTTACCCGCCATTCGTTTTTGAAGGGTGTAATCAGCATGATCATCAAAGCCCAGAGTTTGGGCCTTTTTGTAGCGGAGTGCTACCATTTTTTTAATAATATCCTGATTATCAAAATTTCCACCAAATGAGATTTTGCCAAACTCACGGCTCATGGTTTCTCTCAGATTTCGATTTTCCGCATATTGCATCACCGGAATATAACTGGGCATTTGAAGCGTGAACATCCAACCGGTTTTTTTATCTTTTTTCTGAGCAGTCTCAGCCGCTTGAGCAACTACCATTTCCGGAATTCCAGACAACTCCGATTCATCTTCCGTGTAGTAGGAATATTGATTGGTGGCATTTAATATATTCTGTGAAAATTTGGGAGATAATTTTGATAATTCCTCATCAATTTTCCGTACTTTCTTTTTATCAGTATCATTTAATAATGCGCCATTCAATGTGAACCCTTTATAACTTTCTGAAACCAGACGTTTTTGCTCAGCATTCAAATTTTCAGCATCCATATTTTCATAGATATATTTTACCTTTTCAAATAATTTTGAATCTAAATGTACATTATTGCTGAAGGCAGACAACTTAGGTGAAATTTGCTGAGCCAATTCCTTAAAATCATTGTCCGAATTTGCACCCATGAGATTAAAATAGGTAAGTGAGATAGTCTCCATAAGTTCTGAGCAGGTTTCCATGGGAAGAGCTGTATTCTCAAAAGTAGGTCTATCGTTATTATTTTTTATCTCATCTAAGGTCGCCTCAGCTTTTTTGATGGCATACTCCAAAGCGGGTATAAAATGCTCCTGCTTAATATCATCAAATGGTACTGCCCCATATTTATGGGGGGATGGTTTTACAAGTGGATTACTATCTATTGACATATTTTTCCTTTATAAAAGTTATTCTAATTAATCATGGTTTAAGTATTGAAATCGTAAAACGTAATGAACGCTTTTGTTGATGACATTTCTTAAATAATTACGCTTTAAATATTTACGTTTTAATTCATTATTCAATGGAGATAAGCACATGATCATCACCGTCCTGCACCTCTGCTATTACACCCACATCGGCACCGCCTTTGACTTCCTCAATAATGGCATCAAAATCAATACCCTTTTCACTCATTTCAGCCTTTGCCTTTCCAGGTACAAACTTACCCAAAAATCGAACCATTTTCAGGCTTAGCGTGATATTAACCGTTTTCTTTCCATCTTTTATTACCTTAATTTTAAGTTTTCTCCCCGGAACACCCTCTTCGCCAGAAACTGATTCTTCAGCTAAGTTGGCTGTGACTTTAATGTCAGTGGATTTCTTTTTTGTTTTTGTAGATGAATTAAAAGTTACTCCGCCAGCCAATATCCCCGAACCAATTAAGATAAAAAGTATGGTCCAACCCTGTCCATCTGCAATAATGGAACTGCCATCAGGGAGAGCGCCAAAAACCAACCCCAATGCTAATGATAGTGGTAATCCCATGGAAGTATCAGGGTAAGACGACCTCTTACTTTTGGCCGATTCACCGCGAATGCCAGCTATTATTCGATTTACCGATTTGCTCAATTTGAATGAGAAGAAAATCCCAGAAAGTACCCACAGCCACGTGGGAAATTGCCAAGCCAAAATATACCAAAATGTGAAGAGTATGACCATATTTATTTTCCATTCCTTTTTGTTCTTACTACGATAGAAGCCGTAAATTTACACCTTTTCCACAATAACGAATAATAATAGAATTCAGGGAGATTTATGTCAAAGCTCAATTTACAAGATGCATTATCGGCAATAGATATTCAGGCGGACTGGGTAGGCTTGAGAGAAGTGAAGGAATCCACTACTTACCGTATCATCCGAGATGGTAACCCTCAAGCCAATTCACGAGGGGTTGACCATGGCGTAATGGTGGAGGTGCTTGCAGATGGTCAGTTTGGTTATTATGGCTGTAATAATCTTGACCATTTCAGTATTGCAAATGCTGCAGAAAAAGCATTGGTGCAGGCAAAGGCAGCAGCTAAAAATCCCATATTTGAATTTACCACCGCAGCCCGGCCGGTAACCAATGGCAATTTTCAATCCCCATATAGACAATCTGTAAATGAATTATCTGCCGGCAGGTTAAATGATATTATGCTGAAAGCTTATAATCAGTTAAAAGTGAATGACCAAATTGTTTCTGCCTCTGCCATGGCAATGATCATTGAAACCGAAAGCAATTTTGTGAGCTCAAATGGTAGCGATGTGCAACAGTGTTTCCTCATGGTGCAATCCGATTATTCTGCCATGGCAAATAAAGGGGATGTGTATCAACGCCGAACAGACAATCACTGTCTGCAAATTGGAATGGAAGAATTTGATGAAGATTTAGTATTGGTGCGGGCAAACCGGGTTGGTGAACAGGCCTTAGAGCTTTTAAAGGCGGAAGATTGCCCTACGGAAACCACAAATCTCGTATTAGCCCCAGACCAAATGATGCTGCAGATCCATGAATCGGTAGGTCATGCATTAGAGGTGGACAGAATTTTAGGTGATGAGCGCAATTACGCCGGTTGGTCATTTGTTCGAGAAGCCGATTTTGGCAAGTTGCAATACGGCTCCAAAATAATGAATATTACTTTTGACCCAACCGTGGACAATCAATTCGCCTGCTATGGTTATGATGATGGGGGCTTAAAAGCCGAGCGGGATTTTATCATAAAGGACGGACTGCTGGTAAAAGGATTGGGCGGCAAAGAAAGTCAGCTTCGTTCCGGTGTACCTGGGGTAGCAAATTTCAGAGCCTCCTCATGGAACCGCGCCCCTATTGACCGAATGGCAAACTTAAACTTGGAACCTGGGGATTCCACTTTTGATGAAATAATAGCTGCCGTAGACCATGGCGTTTATATGGAAACCAACCGATCCTGGTCAATAGATGATTACCGCAATAAGTTTCAGTTTGGTTGTGAATACGGCAAACTCATTGAAAACGGAAAACTCACTAAAACCGTTAAAAACCCCAACTATCGTGCCATTTCAAATCCATTTTGGAACAGCCTGAAAATGCTGGGCAACAGCGACACATTTGAAGTCTATGGTACCCCCTACTGCGGTAAGGGAGAACCCAATCAGGTGATCAGGGTGGGACATGCCTCACCGGTCTGCCTTTTTGAGAATGTAGAAATTTTTGGAGGAGTTTAACAATGGAACAACTATTCAATCAATTATCAGAAACATTATTAAATAATCTCCGGAGTGGTGAACATTTAAAAGTAACCATCGGCGGTGAGAACAGCCAATTTGTTCGTTTCAGCCAATCCAAAGTCCGGCAGTCGGGCCTGGTGGATGATGCCAGTTTAAGCATTGTACTCATCAATGATGGGCGTACCTGCAATGGCAGTTTCACCTTAACGGGTATTATTGAAAATGATAAAGCTACAGCAATGACTGAAATGAACCGATTACGGGATGAAGTGAGCACACTCCCCAAAGACCCATTTGTGGTTATGCCGGAGGATACAGGCTCAAGCCGGGAAGAGCATAATGGCAGCCTGCTACCTGCTGAAAATGTGGTCCGGTCTCTTAGCCCTGCATTGGCAGGCGTGGATCTGGCTGGAATTTGGGCATCTGGCAGAATATTTACAGGTAATGCCAATTCCGCCGGACAGAAACATTGGTTTGCCACGGATACCTTTTCATTGGATTATTCTCTTATCACTCCCGATGAACGCATGGTAAAAGGCACCTTTGCCGGTAGCCATTGGAATCAATCTGAATATGAAAAGAACATGGCAAAGTCCATAACCAAATTACGGATGATGGAAAAAGCCGCTAAAAAGATTGAACCGGGGAAATATCGCACCTATATTGCTCCGGCTGGCGTGGCAGATATTGTGGGTATGTTTTCCTGGGGCGGTGTAGGAGAAGCATCCATTCAGCAGGGCGATAGTTCTCTCTGCAATATGCGGCAGAATGATGTAAAAATGTCACCCTGTTTTACACTCAGTGAAGATTTCACATCAGGCATGGTACCCCGCTTTAACAGCAATGGTGAACTGGCTCCGGAGAAGTTAGACCTCATTCTTGCCGGCAGTTTGAAAAATACACTAGTGAGTAGCCGAACCGCCAAGGAGTATGGGGTGCAATCCAATTTCGCCGGTGAGGGTGAATCTTTGCGCTCTCCTGTTTTATCACCCGGCGATTTAAATGAGGATGAAGTGGTACAAAAAATTGATAAGGGTATTTATCTTTCAAATCTGCATTACCTCAATTGGAGTGACCGCCCGGGAGGACGCATTACCGGTATGACCCGTTACGCCTGTTTCTGGGTGGAAAATGGAGAAGTCGTCGCCCCTATAGAAAATATGCGTTTTGATGACAGCATCTATAACTTCTTTGGTGATAATTTGGAAGCGGTTACGGATAAGGTACATTTACATCCGGCAGTTGAAACTTATGATGGCAGAGAATTAGGCGGGGTATCCTGCCCGGGCGTTTTACTAAAATCATTTGAGTTGACGTTGTAATTTTTTCTAACCTTCCGGGTTGAAACATGATAATTAGATGTATCTCTGAAGGTTAAGTGTAATATCTATTCTACTCACACCTTATTATTTCTCTTTATTAATTAATTCCAAATCGTTCTAAATTTGCACCGTCGCATTTATGCGCGAAGCATTCATCATGAGTATTCTCCTTAAACTTGCCAGTTGGAAATTTCAGTTCTTCCCCAGAAAAATCACACTCTTTTTTGGCTGGATAATTGGATTATTCTTTTACCACTTTATCCCAATGAGAAAATCTGTAGCGTTGAAAAATGTGTCCATGGCATTTCCTGATAATTCTCCCTCAGAAAATAATCAGTTAATCAAAAACTGTTTTCGGCATTTTGGGATGGTACTTACAGAATTTCTCCGCCTGCCTGCATTAAACTCTAAAAACATCAATAAAATTGTAAAAATAGACACCCAATCCAAACAACTATTAGAAAGCTGTTCTGGCGGGATAATTCTTACTGCCCATTTAGGCAATTGGGAATACATCCTCCCAGCATTTGGATTAAATGGAATTTCCATGGCTGCAGTGGCACAAATTCAAAAGAACAAAAAATCTAATACATTTTTCAATGATCTGAGGAAAACCGGTAAAATAACCATACTCCCAATAAATACAAGTAGTGGTGAAATGTTAAAACTATTAAAACAGGGGTATTTTCTAGGCTTAGCAAGTGACCAGAATGCAGGCAGAAAAGGTACAGATGTACCCTTTTTTGGAATGGATGTCTCTGTACCAAAGGGAGCAGCTATTTTTCATTTGAAAACCAATTCCCCCATTTTAGTAGGATTTTGTATATTATCACCTGATTTTACCTATCATCTTTCCTTTAA
>CAZGBZ010000111.1:0-6330 GCA_964524135.1 uncultured bacterium | reverse complement strand
ACAGCTCTTAAAACTGCAGATGCAGGTTATCTAACTCGTAGATTGGTTGACGTTGCTCAAGATGTTACAATTACTATGGAAAATTGCAAAACTGTTCAGGGGATTGTGCTTGAAGACCTGAAAGAAGGTGAAGAAATCATCGAGGCTCTAGATGAGCGTATTGTTGGCAGGTATATTCTGGAAGATATTGTAGATCCAATTGACAATACAAAATTTGCCAAAAAAGGTGAAATTCTTGAAGAAAAAGTTGTTGATTTAATTGCTGAGAGCAATGTCTATCAGGTGAAAGTGCGGTCAGTACTTACTTGTGAAGCGCCTCATGGTGTTTGTATGTGTTGTTATGGATTGAATTTGGCATCTCATAAAGAACCTCGGATTGGCGATGCAGTTGGTATTATGGCGGCTCAATCGATTGGTGAGCCAGGTACACAGTTGACACTTAGAACATTCCATATTGGTGGTACAGCATCAAGGATTATCGAGCAGTCTCATCGGAGTGCTCGTAGAGAAGGTACTATAAAACTTTCTGAGAACTTAAATCTTATTGGTGTGAAGGATGAGAATGGTAATGATGTAATGGTGGCATCAGTGAGAAATGGTAAGATGGAATTAATAGATCAAAAGGGAAATTCTATTTCAAACTGGCAGGTGCCTTATGGGTCAAAAGTGTTTGTTGAAAGTGGAGAAAAAGTAAAAGTTGGACAAACCCTATTTGCTTGGGACCCATATACAGATGTGATTCTTGCCAGAACTGCCGGAATCATTCATTTCCGGGATATGATTGAAGGTGAAACCTATATTGAAGAAGCAGTGGAAAGTGGAAAGAAAATGATTGTAATTACGGAATCTAAAAACCGTGATTTAAGCCCGCATATTCATATTGAAGGAAAAGGCAAAGACGATGCGACAGGTGGTGCAAGTATTTTACCTGTTAGGGCTACAGTCATAGTGCGTGATGGAGATAAGGTAAAAGCTGGCCAAATATTAGTTAAAATACCAAGGGATGCTGGTAAAACCAGAGATATTACTGGAGGTTTACCTCGGATTGCTGAATTATTTGAAGCTCGAAATCCTGCAAATCCTGCTGTAATTACTGAAGTTGATGGTACCATTAAATATGGAAAAGTAAAACGTGGTATTCGTGAAATTCATGTAATTGGAAAGGAAAAGGAAAGCATATATAAGATACCTTATGGAAAGCATATTCTGGTACACGAGGGAGATTTGGTGTTTGCTGGAGATAAATTGTGCGAAGGATCAGTATCTCCAAAAGATATTTTAAGAATTGGTGGTGCTTCTAAAGTGCAGGAATTTCTTGTAAATGCTATTCAGGAAGTATATCGGCTCCAAGGGGTTGCAATTAATGATAAGCATATTGAGGTAATTGTTCGTCAAATGATGAAAAAGGTGACAGTTGAAGATGCAGGTGACACTTTATATCTCCATGGAGATCGTATAAATCGGTTTGAAATTCAGAAAACCAATGAAGAAATGAAAAAGAAAGCTGTAGTGACAAAGGCAGGAGACTCTGACTATGAAGAAGGTGATGTGGTTTATGCATCTAATATTAAAGATGTTAATAAAGATTTGAAAGAGTCTGGGAAAAAGCTAATCAAAACTTCAAAGCCTAAACCAGTAACATTTAGCCCGCTTTTATTGGGAATTACTCGTGCATCTCTGAACACGGAAAGTTTTATTTCTGCTGCTTCATTCCAGGAAACTACACGTGTACTAACTGATGCAGCTGTAGAAGGTAAAACAGATTATTTAAAGGGATTGAAAGAAAATGTAATTATTGGTCGTCTAATTCCTGCTGGAACAGGTGCTTTGCAGAATAGGGGACTCATAGTAACAAATCCGGTTGAACAAGAAAAAGAGGCGGCATTAGAAGTTGAATTGCCAATTGAGGAAAATCAGCAGGAAGAACTTACAGGGCAATTAGTATAATTTTTGGAAATCTGATGCTAAGTTCATACAGGGAAAATAATAATAAAATGTTTAATAAATGTTTGGGTTGAATTTTATATACCTTTTAAATTACCAAGCTATGCTAGGAATCAAATGCCAACAGTAAACCAACTTGTAAGGAAAGGTCGGAAGAAGCAGCTGAAGAAAAACAAAGTGCCTGCTTTAGATGCCTGTCCTCAAAAAAGGGGTGTCTGCACCCGTGTATATACCACTACACCCAAGAAGCCTAATTCTGCATTAAGAAAGGTGGCTCGGGTTCGTTTATCGAATGGATTTGAAGTTACAGCATATATTCCTGGTGAGGGTCATAATCTTCAGGAGCACTCAATTGTAATGATTGAGGGAGGCAGGGTAAAAGATTTACCTGGAGTGCGATACCATGTTATCAGAGGCGTTCTTGATCCTGCGGGGGTTGAAGGTCGTCGTACCAGTCGTTCAAGGTATGGTACAAAAAAACCAAAAAATTAATTTCATTATTTTAATTCATGCGTAGAAGAAGACCAGAAAAAAGAGAAATATTGCCTGATCCTGTATATGGAGATTTAATTGTAGCAAAGTTTATTAATAATCTCATGAAACAGGGAAAAAAGAGCCTTGCAGAAAAAATCTTTTATCAAAGTATTGATAAAATAAAGAAGCAGGGAAAGGTGGATGATGGTATTGAATTATTTAAGAAAGCTTTAGAAAATGTCGCACCTGTTCTTGAGGTGAAGTCTAAAAGGATTGGTGGTGCAACCTATCAGGTTCCCATCGAGATTTCTGAAGCTCGTCGAATGGCTTTGGCAATGCGTTGGATCATTGGCTTTTCCAAATCCAGAAAAGGGCAGACCATGTCTGATAGGCTTGCAGCCGAATTGCTTGCAGCTGCTAATAATGATGGGTCCGCAGTGAAGAAAAAAGAAGATACACATAGAATGGCTGAGGCTAATAAAGCCTTCTCCCATTTTAGATAAAAACCATGAAAAATATTCCATTAGGACATGTACGAAACATTGGCATTATGGCGCACATCGATGCCGGAAAAACCACTACCACAGAACGGATTTTGTATTATACGGGACGTACGCATCGACTGGGTGAGGTTCATGATGGCGCTGCAACCATGGATTGGATGGATCAGGAGAAAGAACGTGGTATAACAATTACTTCAGCTGCCACTACCGCTTTTTGGAATGGTAATCGAATTAATATTATTGATACTCCTGGGCATGTAGATTTTACAATTGAAGTAGAAAGATCTCTCCGTGTTTTAGATGGAGCGATTGCATTATTTTGCGCCGTTGGCGGTGTAGAGCCTCAGTCGGAAACAGTATGGAGGCAGGCAGATAAGTATGGTGTACCAAGGATAGCATTTGTAAATAAAATGGATAGGACTGGTGCAGATTTCTTTAAAGTTATTGAAATGATTAAAGAGCGATTAAACGCAAATCCTGTTCCTATTGTATTGCCCATAGGCTCTGGAGATATTTTTACAGGTTTAATTGATTTAATAAAGATGGAGGCTATTCTTTATACCTCTGAGGATGGGTCCAGTTTCGAGTACGGTGAAATTCCTTCTGATATGAAGGAGACTGCTGATAAATGGCGTTTACATTTATTGGAAGAGGTTGCTTCTTATGACGAGCATTTATTAGAAAAGTATCTTGAAGGAGAAACTCTTCTTCCAGAAGAAATAAAAGTTGCTATTCGGAAAGCTGCATTGGATGGAACTATGATTCCAACTCTTTGCGGATCTGCTTTTAGGAATAAAGGTGTTCAAAGGACATTAGATGCAGTAATAGATTATTTGCCTTCTCCTTTAGATGTAGGTAATGTAAAAGGGTTTGATGTTGATGATGATTCTATTGAAATTGAACGAAAACCTGATGATGGTGATCATTTTAGCGCTCTTGCTTTTAAAATTATGACTGACCCTTATGTTGGTAGATTAACATTTTTCAGAGTATATTCAGGGACAGTATCAACTGGAGAGCATATCCTTAATCCTAATACTGGTAAGAAGGAGCGTGTTGGAAGGTTGATGCTCATGCATTCAAATAAGCGTGAAGAGCGAAAAACTGTAACAACGGGTGAAATTGCTGCGATAGTTGGATTGAAAAATACGAAAACTGGTCACACGCTTTGTTCTGTTGATCATCCTGTTCTGCTTGAGTCTATGGACTTTCCTGAGCCTGTAATATCAATTGCTGTAGAGCCAGCAACAAAAGATGGTCAGGATGCCCTTACAAATGGTTTAGTAAAATTAGCCGAAGAAGATCCAACATTTGTTGTAAGGAGTGATGAAGATACAGGGCAGACTATTATTTCAGGAATGGGTGAACTTCATTTAGAGATTATTGTTGATAGGCTCAAAAGGGAATTTAATGTAGTTGTTCATGTTGGGTCCCCTCAGGTGTCATATAAAGAATGTATTACAAAGAAAGTGGAGCATGAGGCGCGATTCGTCAGGCAATCAGGCGGAAGAGGTCAATATGGTCATGTTAATATTATTATTGAGCCCAATGAAGCTGGAAAAGGATTCGAATTAGAAAATAAGATTGTTGGTGGTGTGATTCCCAAAGAATATATACCCGCTGTTGAGGCAGGTGTAAAAGATGCCATGGGCAATGGTGTAGTATCTGGATATCCCTTAGAGGATATAAAGGTAACTCTCATTGATGGATCCTATCATGATGTTGATTCTAGTGAGATTGCATTTAAAATTGCTGGTTCAATGGCTCTTCGAGATGCAGCTAAAAAAGCTGCTCCAACACTTTTAGAGCCGATGATGGCCTTAGAGGTTGTTGTGCCTGAAGATTATTTAGGGTCTGTAATGGGTGATGTTACCTCTCGCCGTGGAAATGTAAAGGGAATGAATCCTCGAAATGGTGTGCAAGTTTTAAATGCAGATGTTCCTCTTTCTGAGATGTTTGGATATGCCACAGAATTGAGATCAATGACGCAGGGAAGAGCAGTGTTCACAATGCAGTTTTCACATTATGCTCAAGCGCCAAAATATATCGTTGAGCAAATGGTGGAAAAATTTCAAGGCAAAGTAACTGTCTGATTTTATAAGTAAAATTACAATAAGGAGATACTTAAGCTATGTCAAAAGCGAAATTTGAAAGAACGAAGCCTCACGTAAATGTGGGCACAATAGGTCACGTTGACCATGGTAAGACTACCTTAACAGCTGCTATTACTAAGTGCATGGCAACTAAAGGGTTGGCAGAAACTACGGATTTTGATCAAATAGATAACGCACCGGAAGAGCGTGAGCGTGGTATAACAATTAACACAGCCCATGTAGAGTATGAAACAGAAGTACGTCATTATGCTCACGTAGATTGCCCTGGTCACGCGGATTATATAAAGAATATGATAACAGGTGCAGCTCAAATGGATGGAGCTATATTGGTTGTAGCTGCTACAGATGGTCCTATGCAGCAGACCAGAGAACACCTGCTTTTAGCCAAACAGGTAAATGTACCTTCTATAGTAATATTTATGAACAAATGTGATCAGGTAGATGATCCGGAATTATTAGAGCTGGTTGAAATGGAGCTTAGAGAGCTGTTGGCAGAATATGGATTTCCAGGTGATGATACCCCCATTATTCAGGGTAGTGCATTAAACGCATTAAACTCAGATGGTACAGGTGATGCTGCCAAGCCTATTTTTGATCTTATGGATCAGGTAGATAGTTTTATACCAACTCCTGAGCGTGCAGTTGACAAACCATTTCTCATGCCTGTTGAAGATGTATTTTCAATCACAGGAAGAGGTACTGTTGCCACAGGAAGAATTGAAAGTGGTATTGTAAAGGTGGGTGAGAGTTTAGAGCTTGTAGGCATGGGATCTGAAGTTAAGACAGTATGTACAGGCGTTGAGATGTTTAGAAAGATATTAGATGAAGGTCAGGCAGGTGATAATGCAGGACTTCTTCTTCGTGGTGTTGAGAAGGATGAGATTGACCGCGGCATGGTATTGGCAAAACCTGGAAGTATAACCCCGCATACAAAGTTTAAGGCTGAGATCTATGTTTTAAAGAAGGAAGAAGGTGGCCGTCATACTCCGTTTTTCAAAGGTTATCGTCCTCAGTTTTATTTTAGAACCACGGATGTGACTGGCGCTATTATACTTCCTGATGGTACAGAAATGGTGATGCCTGGAGATAATGTCAATTTAAACGTAGAACTTATTACACCAATTGCCATGGAGCAGGAGCTTCGTTTTGCTATCCGTGAAGGTGGGCATACTGTTGGCGCTGGTGTTGTAACTGAAATTGTTGAATAGGTAGAGAAATGGCAGGCAATAGTAAACGAGATATTATTCAGATTGAAAGCACAGCCGGAACTGGCTATCGGTATTCTGTTACAAAAA
>CAZGBZ010000110.1:0-6389 GCA_964524135.1 uncultured bacterium | reverse complement strand
ATTTTTAATACTTCAAATTCTCTATCCGATAAATATTCGTGGGGTTCTTTGTCATGTTCATGGTAAAGATCGGTGGCCAATAGTTCTGCAACTTCCTGAGTAATAAATTTTCTTCCATCATTAATTTTAAGAATAGCCTTTACAAGCGAACTGGAAGCGGTTTCCTTGGTCATATACCCAGACGCACCTGCTTTCATTGACCGCATGGCATACTGTTCTTCAGAGTGCATACTGAGCATTAATACAGGAACATTTTTATCATGTTTTTTAATTTGCTTCAAAGTTTGCAGACCATTTTGTCCCGGCATAGAAATATCCAGTAATATCAAATCATATTTATTTTTCCAAACAAGTTCAAGAGCTTCCATCCCGCTGGAAGCTTCTGCTACAACATTCATACCTGCTGAATCGTCAATGATTCTTCTAATTCCTTCTCTTACAATTAAATGGTCATCAACTATTAAAATATTAATCATTTCGTTTTCCTTAATTAGGCTGAATTGGTAATTCTACTACTATGGATGTCCCTTCTTCGGGTGCACTTACAATTTTTAATTCTCCCCCTAAAATTGATGCACGCTCTTTCATACCAAATATACCAAATGATGCGTTATGATTTTTAGATTTGTTTTTAGAAATTCCTTTGCCATTATCTTTTATTTCTAATTTGATAGAAGGATTTCCAATCTTTAAATCAATTTTAATAATTGTTGCCCCTGCGTGGCGTACAATATTAGTTAATGATTCTTGCGTTATTCTGAAAAGAGTGGTAGTTTGCTCTTTTGAAAGATTTTCATCATTTCCCTTTAAATTTAATTTATATTCTGACTCAGACCTTTTTTTAAAATTAGATACCTGCCATTCAATAGCAGATTTTAATCCCAGGTCATCTAAAATCCCCGGACGTAATTCTTGACTGATTCTCCTGGTTGTTTTAATTGTGTGATTCACCAATCTGCCCAGTGTTTTTAACCGTTTTAATATATCAGGGTCTGCACTCTCTTGACCCCTACTTTTCAGATATTCAATGTCCATGTTAATACTGGTGAGGTTCTGTCCCAACTCATCATGAATTTCCCTAGCTATCCGGCTCCGTTCTTCTTCTTGTAGGTCTTGTATGTGTGAAGATAATTCCCTAAGTTTATTTCGGTATATACTTAATTCCTCTTCAGATTCTTTACGATCGGTTATATTGGTTACCATTGACCGGCTTTCAATAATTCTGCCACCATCATCTTTTACCGGCTCAACAGTTATACTCACCCAAATATCCTTTTTCTTTTTAGTCGTCATCTGGACTTCTTCATCCACAATAGTAGATCCATTTACAAATTTTTCAAATATTACTTTTGCCTTATCAATGCCATTTCCATCGCTGGAATATAAATTAAAAACGGGTTTACCAATTAACTGTTTAGGAGTGTATCCCAAAAGCTCTTTTACCCTATTATTACAATTAACTATTACTCCATCCAACCCTATGCTGAAATAAGCTGCGGGCGAGTGATTATAGAGATTCCTGTATTTTTCTTCATTTTGTTCCAATTTTATACGGGAGAATTCCAGCTCAGTGATATCTAATGCTGTACCAATGGCTTTTAAAATTCCACCATTTTCATCTACTATAAATTCAGCCTGTTCCTTTAAATAGCGCATCTTTTTTTTATCTGCAAATACTCGGTAAATCTCATGGAAGGCAGTTTTTTTAATTTTGGCTTCCTCCCATTTCTTCTTAAGCCATTCATGGTCTTCAGGGTGAACCTTGTTCCAATATTTTTCAACAGTTATTTCATCATTCTTTTTGAAACCAAACAAAAATTTACATTCATCTGAAAATATTAATTTATCACTGGTATATTCATATTCCCAACTACCCAGCTGTGCAATTTTCTGTGCTTTAGAAAGACTGAGCTCGCTTTGCTTAAGTTGTTTTTCTGCAATTATTCTGTTGGTTACATCACGGATACTACACATAATTGATTGCTGATTATTAAATTGAGTGTTCATTCCCCTAACATCAGCATAAATAATACTTCCATCTAATTTAAAGGCTTTTATCTGGGTAGTGCCAATGGGTAAATCATCATCCATTTTTTTCAAATCTTCTTTTACCTTTTCAATACTACCGTGATGAATAAAGTGGTAGATATCTTTAGTAAGAAATTCATTAGGATTCTCACCGCCCATCATTTTAATAAATGCTTTATTTACATAAAGAATATTTTTCTTGTCCGTAATCATTACTGCATCAGGTGATAATTCAACCAGTTCCCGGTAATTTTTTTCACTTTTCTCTAACTTCTGCCGGGTATTATATATTTCGGTGACATCCTGTGCAGAACCATTAATAATAACGGCTTTATCCTTTCCATCATAAATAATTTGAACCAGGGCATGCATTATTTTTTCCTTTCCGTCTGGTGTTATTATTTTATGAAAATAATCCAGCGAGGATTCATTATTCCGTATTGCACTTGCGATTAATTCTTTCACATATTTTCTGTCATCAGGGTGAACGACTTCATTTAGAAATTTCTTATTTGTAGCTGTATATATTTTTCGGTCTAAACCGTAAAGGTGATATAAGGTATCAGACCATAATACTTTATCTGTTAATAGATTGTACTGAAAGCTGCCTAATCGTGCCATTTTCTGTGCTTCGTTTAATCTTGCTCTACTGGATATTACTGCGTTTTCTGCTTGAATCCTTTCGGTAATATCTCGAAGAAATGTCAAAGTAGCTGGTTTACCATTATGAGTTGTAGTAGTCCCTTTTGCTTCAATAATTCGTTCCGTACCGTCTGCCCTTAGAACAGTAATATCAAAGCTACTGATTTTTTCACCATTTTTAAGTTTATTGATAATATCTTTTAATTTTTCTTTTTCTTTAGGGGTAATATATTTTAGAAACGGTTTATTAATGATATCTTCCGGTTTTTCACCTACAATTTCCGCACCAGCTTCATTAATAAAATAAATATTCTTAAAATCGTTTATGGCAATTCCATCCGGAGATGTTTCAATTAATTTCCTTAACCGAGTTTCACTAGACTTTAGAGCTTCACTGGCAATTTTCTTTTCTGTAATATCACGAAATACTGTTTGAATTGCAGGTTTATTATCGAAATTGATTAATACTCCCTGTGTTTCAACAAACAAAGATTTACCATCTGAATTTTGTAGTTTTACTTCAATGGGATCTAGAGTTTTTCCATCAACTATTTTTTTTACTCTTTCTGATAATATTTCTTTATATTCTGGATGAATAAAAGCTGAAATTGGCTGACCATGAAGGATTTTTCCAGATTTAACACCGGCCATATCAGCCGCCTGATCATTAGCAAATAATATTATTTTTCCATCATGAACTACAATGGCATCGGGTAAATGTTTTACCAACTTTCTATACCGGTCCTCACTTGCTTTTAAATTATTTTCTGCTTTCAGTCTATCCGTAATATCATGAGCAGTATTGGAAAATCCTATTGGCTCACCAGATTCATCTAGCTCCAAGCTCGAATACTGTCCAACCCAAATGATTTTATTATTTGCAATATAACATGGTAATTCATAGTATGATACAGGTTGTTTCTTTTCAAATTGTTTTCTGTAGAATAATTTTACGTCTTCTTGGTATTTTTCTGGAACTTTATCGAAGCAATTCATTTTCAAAATCTCTGCTACACTTAAACCTGAAACATTAATGAAAACTTGATTTACAAATGTATAATTCCCGTATTTATCGGTTTTGTAAATCATATCAGTTGAATTTTCAACCAATTGGCGATAGCGTTCTTCGCTTTCCTTTAAAGCATCTTCAGTTTTCCTACGTTCAGTAATATCTCTTGATATAACATTGAACCCGGCAACCCATTCACCAGCTAAAATTAGTTTAACATTTAATTCCATCCAATATTCAGCCCCATTTTTAGCAATAGTAGGAATTGTCAATAGCGTTTCGGTGGTATTCTGATTATTACGTTGCTTAAACAGATTGAGAAAGATATTTTGCGCATAAGTTCTGAAATCTGGTCTGATGAAAGTGATGGAAGACATACCAATGGCATCCTTAAATTTATATCCAGAATATTTCTCAAAGGCTGGATTTACATATACATAATTTCCAGAAATATCCAGATTATAAATGATATCAGAAGTAGATTCTATCAAAGTTCTATACTTATCTTCACTTTTAGTCAATGCAAGGGCTGTTTGAACCCGCTCTGTAATATCTCTGATTACCATAACCTTGCCTTGTTCATAGCCACCAAATTGAAGATTTGTTTGAGAAATATTAATAGCAATATCAGAGTTTTCCATCAGTACAGTTTCCTTACTGATAAATTTATCTTTAGGTGAGTAATCTTTTATATAATCTGTTATATTCTTTACTTGAATGTTTTCCGGGTGGATATTAAAAAGCTGGTTTGCTTTATTATTGGTACGCAAAATAATCCCTTTATTATCAATTGCAATAATAGCTTCGTTGGCTTTGGTAAACAGACCAAAAGCAACTTCACCTACGGGAAAGGCTATAAAATGGTATTTTAATAATGCTGGCAAAATAAAAAATGCTTGAATGCAGGTTATAGCAGAACCCAGTCGCCAATCAAATTTAAATCCTAAATAAATTGGGATGACATCGGTAGCCAAACCAATTACTATGGCAGAGATTATTCCTGCTATAATCAGCTTTAATTGAAGCCCAAGGATCTCATTTTTTGTTTTTCTTAAACGGTCAATAATAAGAAATATACCATAGAAGCTGGGAACACAAATACCTACTATAAGTGTAGGTAAAAACAATCTACTGGGCAAGATACTCATTTTTGTAGTGAGACTGATGATTAGTGATAGGGGATATAGCCAGGCTAAATATTTGAAAAGGGGATCATATTTTTTTTCCAACAATACATAGATGAAATTAAGCATTCCTATTCCCAGATACAGCCAGAATATGGACATAATCCGGAGATAATACAATGGAGTTATATCGTTAAAAATGATCCTGCCGGTTAAATCCATCAGTAGCCATCCCATAATTGACCCCATATAAATCAGATAGGCTTTACTTAGTTTACTGCTGCGATTTACTGCAAAGACGTATGTCCACGCAAATAGGTGGATCATTATGGCAATGGTTAATATATATATACTTGGATGCAGGAATTTCCCCTAAATCAATAAACTGATTGGTTTATCAGTATTGAAATATACCCTTAACCCATAATAATCACAAATTTTTCTGGAAGTGATTATATAAAACGTAATTACGTAAAATCACTAATCACAATTCGCCTTTTACGGACTACACGGCTTTTATAACATTATAAATTGCCTCAGCAATATTATCAATTTGCCATGATTCTATTGTAAGGGCAGGAGCAATACGCACGGTGCTGTGATGAGTTTCTTTGGCATACACACCATTTTTTAAAAGTTCTAGTGACACGTGGTGCCCATCCAGTTTAGGGTCATCATGCATTTCAAATGCTGTTAATAAGCCACGACCCCTCACTTCTTTTATTTTATCGGGAAATTCACTTTTCATATTCTCAAAGTGGCTCATTAGTTGACCACCTCTAATTTTAGCATTTTCAGCAAGTTTTTCATCTACCAACACCTTTATTGCATATACCCCAACAACAGCGCCAAGGGGATAGCCTCCAAAAGTTGACCCTTCTGATCCCGGTGTCATAACACCTATCACTTCGTCTGTTCCTGCTACAAATGAAACTGGGAGTATTCCGCCTCCGGCAGCCTTACCGCAACCCATGAGATCAGGTTTTACATCAAAAAGTTGATGGGCAAAATTCGCACCGGTTCTGCCAAACCCAGTTTGTACTTCATCCATGGCAAGAAGAATATTATGCTTATTACATAATGCTCTAACTTGGGTCCAATAATTATTATCTGGTACAATAACGCCAGCCTCCCCTTGAATGGGCTCCACCAAATAAGCTGCAATTTTTTCACCCTTCTCTTCAAAGAGAGAAGTGAGAGCATCAATATCATTAAAGGGTACCAATTCGATTCCCGGAACAAAGGGGCCAAACCCCTCTCTGGCATCGGGGTCATCTGACATGGAAACTGCAGTTACGGTTCTCCCATGAAAATTCCCCTTAGCAGCGATAATAATGGCTTTATTTTCAGGAATGCCTTTCACCTTATAACCCCAGCGGCGGGAAAGTTTAAACATGAGTTCAGGGGCTTCCACTCCCGCAACCTTTGGAACCACACGGTCCATTCCGGTAATACCTGTTGTTGCCAATAAAAAAGCACTCATATACTTATGCCGAATGGATCGGGGTACAGTTGGCAATTTTTCTTCTGTAAGATGTTTAACCACAGCATCAACAATGGTCTGATTGAGCTGCCCCTGATTTACT
>CAZGBZ010000109.1:4152-6435 GCA_964524135.1 uncultured bacterium | reverse complement strand
TTTTGCACCTGTTCTCTTATTTTTTCTAATTCATCTTTCATATCTACAGCCAGATGGCTAATTTCTATTTCATCTGTCTTAGACCCAATTGTATTAATTTCTCTTCCCATTTCCTGAAGAAGAAAATTTAATTTTTTCCCCTTATTATCTTTTGAGTTTGTATATTTTGTAAACAAATCAATATGACTGTCCAACCGAACCAATTCTTCTGTAATATCTTTTTTTTCTGCTAATATTGCAATTTCCTGATATAGTCGAGATTCGTCTAAATTTATATCGTCCACTAAAACTTGAATTTTCTGTTTATAACGTTCCATATTATCATCTCGATCTGACAATGATTTATTGCGAATTTTACCAACAAGATTATTTAATAACCCCAACCTCATGGATAAATCTGTTTTGATATTATCCCCTTCATTAAGGCGGTTTACTTCCACTTCTCTTAAGGTTTTATTTAAGACAGAGAGAAAAACTTCTTTTAATTCATCTTCATCTTTTTGTTCCCCATTTACTACAATATCAGGAAGTCTAAGAATATCACCCATTGATGGAAAATCATCTATTTCTGATGATTTCTGAATATCTTTTACAACGGTCATATATTCTTCCAATTTATCTTGATTCAAAGTCAGCCCATTTTTGGTACCCGGGAGATATTCAATCTTTGCTGTTAAACTTACCCTTCCTCTCTCGCATCTCTTTTTAACCAATCTATAAGCCTCATCTTCAAATGGGAGAAGTGCTTTCGGTAACCTTGGTGAAAAATCCAAAAATCGACTGTTAATAGTTCGAATCTCTACTGTTAAAACCAGTTGCTCATTATGTTCGTCCGATCTGCCATAACCGGTCATACTTGCTATCAATTTTTCGCTCTGTTATATTTGGGGTTTTTAATTAAAATTCCAAGATTTATATACTAATACTTTTTATACTTAAACGCAAAGAATTTAAGGAGTTAATTTACCTCTTATCCAATCCAACTTTTCAAGGAATATTCCTGCTGATACAATTTGAGAGGGTTCAAATGGATTGCGGTTATTTGGATGTAAATAGGCATAATCAATTTGAACCATTTTAAAATTCAAACCAATCCCTGCACTAAAGAGTTGGTTATGTGAAATTCCCCCTCGGAATATTACAACCTCATCTTCTTGGTGAAATTCAAAACCAACATTGTAATTCAGTGATGTATTCCCCATAATCTGGGAGCCAATTTCAAAACCCAGCAACAGCGAAGATAACTGGAATTGTCCCCCTCCGGTTATCAGCGGTACTATGGTTTCATTTCTCCCTGTACTCCATTTATTGATACTAATAATATCCTCAACCCTGAGAGTGATATCCATTTTCTTTTCAAACAATTGGACTAACCCAGCAATATCTCCAGAAATTCCCCATGCACTATAATCCGCCAAACCAGTATAAGTTGGCTTCAGACACGTTCCAAGTACAAAAGAATTATACCTGCGGAATAATGCAATTTTTACTCCCAATTCATTTTGGGAAATATCCTTTATTTTAAAATAATTTATATCTCCAATCTCAGGAGTTGAGTTACCATCATCGAACCATGCTGACCGCGTATCAGAAATATTCTCAACACTTCTATTTATCATACTAACATGAATTGGAGGTTGATTTTCATCATTTTTTCCATAATGCAGATAGGAAACTGAAATTACCCTTGCTAATCCTCCAAATTTTTCTTTATTGGAAAAGTGAACAGAGGATTCTTTTGCATGAATTAGCATTGCCGGGTTTCGCCCGCCGGCTATGGAAATACTATATCCTCCCATACCTGCATTCCTGGCATCTTGACCATCTAAAAATATTCCACCGCCAAATTGAACCATTTCCCCCACCATCACATTTGTGAAAATGGAAAATAGAATAATCCTAACAACCATGTTTCTTTTTCAGCTCATCCAATTTAGACAATGCATCCAGAGGTGTCATTTCATTTACATTTATTTCACCCAGTTCTTTCTTCAATGCCTGTTCTTTTTCTGAAAACAAATCCATCTGAGGTCTCAAATCTAAATTCACTTCAGGGGTATAGCCATTATCTGTATTACTATGTTTTTGGAGCAATTCCTTTGCTCGCTGGATTACAACTCGTGGAAGTCCTGCCATTTCAGCCACATGAACTCCATAGCTTTTATCAGCACCACCGGAAATAATTTTCTTTAAAAATATAATTTTGTCCCCAAACTCTTTTACAGCAACATTCAAATTTATGGCTCTGGGCAACTGGTCTGCTAAAGAAACCAATTCATGATA
>CAZGBZ010000109.1:0-4142 GCA_964524135.1 uncultured bacterium | reverse complement strand
GAGTGGCAAAGAGGGTTTTGGCCTGCACATCTTTATGACTGTGTAAATATTCAGTTACTGCCCATGCCAGTGAAAGTCCGTCATAGGTAGATGTTCCCCGACCAATTTCATCTAATAAAATCAGACTTTTTTCTGTGGCATTATTTAATATATTAGCTGTCTCATTCATTTCTACCAGAAAGGTTGACTCTCCTCCAGCCAAATTATCACTTGCCCCTACCCGGGTAAATAGTTTATCAATAACGCCAATTCGAGCAGAATCAGCTGGGATATAACTTCCCAATTGCGCTAATATTGTAATCAGTCCAACCTGCCTGAGATAAGTACTTTTTCCAGCCATATTCGGACCGGTAATTATGGCTATTTGAATTTCATTATTATCAAGATCAAGGTCGTTTGGAATAAAATCTTCACCCATAGGAAGTAAATCTTCTACCACGGGATGCCTGCCATTATGAATAGTGAGGAAAGATGATTCATCCATTTGCGGTCTGCAATATTTTCTACTAATTGCTAATTGACTAAACCCGGCAGCAACATCTAATCGAGCCAAAACTTTTGCATTATTCTGAATGGATTTTGCATATTTCAAAATCTCCTGCTGCAGTAATTCAAGAATACCTAGTTCTAAAGAAATAATTTTCTCCTCTGCAGAAAGAATCTTCACTTCATATTCTTTTAATTCTTCTGTAAAATAACGCTCTGAATTGGTAAGGGTTTGTTTGCGGATATAATGTCCAGGTACTTTTTCAACATGAGTTTTGGTAACCTCAATATAGTAACCGAACACTCTATTATACCCTACTTTCAAACTGGGAATATTATTTCTTTCCTTTTCCTCTTTTTGCATATCCGCCATCCATTGGCTGGCATTTGCGGACAGATGGCGCAGTTCATCTAATTCAGGAGAAATTCCGGTTTGTATATATCCACCTTTTTTAGTGACGGCAGGAGGATCTGCTTTTAATTGATCTAATATTTGTTCCGAAATATCATCAGTTTTTGCCCATTGTTTCACCAGTTTCTTCAAAACCGGATTACCCTTATTCACTAGTTTTGTAATAGTAGGAATTTTAGCCAGCGTATTTCCCGCGTTTAATAAATCTCTGGGATTCGCTTTTCCACTGGCAACCTTGGCCATGATACGCTCTAAATCAGATGTTTCCCTTAATATATTCTGCATGGATTCAAGCAGGTCAGGATGATCGATAAACTCAGATATTCTATCTAGGCGTTCATTAATTTTAATTGGATCAGTAAGTGGTTGCCGCAGCCAGTTTTTTAATAGCCTGCTTCCAGAGCCAGTAATAGTTTGATCTATTGTGCCTACTAAGGTGCCGTGAATGCCTTGCGTGGATAATGATTTAAATATCTCAAGATTGCGAATAGTAAATGCATCCAAACTCATTTTACCTGCTTGCTGCAAAACTGATAGTGACTGAATATGTTTAATCCTGCCATGAAAATTTTTGTCAACATAATACAGAGCACAGCCGGCAGAAGTAATGGCTAGGGGGTCATCTTCAATTCCAAACCCCTTTAAGGAAGATACATTAAAATACTCTGTAAGACATTCATAAGCAATATCAAAACTTATGCACCATTCTGGAATTGTGGTAGTGAAAATCTCTTCCCCTCGAGTCAAAGCTCGAAGGTCATCCTCCTGATTTTCTGAAATTATCACTTCGGAGACCTGGTATTTCTTTAATATAGAAAGTAGATTTTCATGATTCCGGCTGCAGGTATAAAATTCTCCAGTAGAATGGTCTAAAATGGAAATACCACATCCTGCTTTATTCAATACTACTGCACATAGATAGTTATTTTCATTCTTATCTAAAAATTTATCAGAGAGTGCTGTACCGGGCGATAGAACTTCTACCACTTCTCGTTTTACAATTCCTTTGGCTAATTTGGGGTCTTCCACTTGTTCACATATTGCAACCCTATGCCCAGCTTTCAAAAGTTTATGCAAATGTTGATCCAGAGAATGGTACGGAAATCCTGCTAATGGTACGGTTGAGGCAGCTCCATTGGCACGTTTTGTGAGAGCTATTCCCAGAATTTCAGAAGTCAAAACAGCATCCTCATCAAAAGTTTCATAGAAATCTCCCATCCTGAAAAGCATGATTGAATCAGGGTGAGCTTTCTTCGCGTCCCAAAATTGCTTCATTACTGGAGTAGTATTTTTATTTTTCATCTCACCAATTTGCGGGCATTTCCTTCCCGATATGTAATCTTCTTCTTATCAAAATATTCCAACAAAGGTACTGCATATTTTCGGGAAGTATTTGCAAGTTCCTTAAATTCAGATACGGTCATTTCAGGATTGCTTGAAAAATGGTGGGTGACCTTCTTTTTAAGCAAAGTGAAATTTTTTTGTGTAAACATGAGGTTCCCATCAATCCTTAATAATTTCCCCTGTTGTTCAGCCACATTCAACACTTGCATGAGCTTTTCTTTGGAATTTCCCGTTTTCACTGATAATTGTGCAAGTGTAGATGATGTAAAACCTTCCTGATCCAACTGATTTAAAATATTATTTTGCAGGGAGTCATCCTCACTATTTAGAGTAATAGAAAATTCTGAGTCCAAATATAATTCACCCTTTTGAGAAATGAGCTTTTCATCCAAATTTGATTGCAGCAGCGCTTCTAAAATTGAATTCTCACAGCCAAGATGTTGGCGGATTTCCTCCTTTTGAGCCCCTGCATTCATTGGATGTATTTTATGATATTGTCTTAGAAATTCTTGAATACTATTTTTTAAGTTCTTCCATTGATTCTGTGTGAGCAGCCATTTCCCTTGTTTATGGGTGAGCCAGAATAATTCCTCTTTTTCTTCTACTAATGCAATTATTTGCTCTTTGGATAGCCCTATTCGATATTGTAGTTTCTCTGGCGTAATGGGTTTTGCGCCTTCCCCTTGTACAAGGTGAATGAGTTGATCCGATTTTGGACTGTCATATAAATTCTGCAGTTTTTCCTTAACTTTTTTCCATTTCTCTTCAATTAATACTTCCATAACTTCCCCGCCCCCAATGGTGATAACAGGAGAGAAACTTCTAATAATAAATTTATCCCCCCTTGCAGCAACCATGGGCTGTTCAAGACGCAGAAGGGCTGGACATTCATCACTTGGTCGAAGGGTTTTACCACCGGTTAGTGCTACTCGTGCCATAACCTCCTGAGTTCCTAAATGAATGCGGATTCTCTGGTTTTGGGTAATTGGTTTTTGTGCCGAACCTAAAAGCTGTAAAGTGACACCCATCTGATTAATAGATTGGAGATAACCAATTTCAGCAATTTGACTGCCTCTTTCAATCTGTTTATTTTCCACTCCCTGAAGATTTATAGCAGCCCGGTCACCAGTTTCTACCTGTTGTACCTCCTCTCCATGAGATTGCAATCCTCTCACTCTGGATTTCACCGATCCTGGTAGTAATTCTACCGTATCTCCAATTTTTAATTTTCCAGAATTTACAGTACCTGTTACTACGGTACCATACCCTTTCATACTGAAAACCCGATCTACGTGTAGTCTGAAAATTCCTCGATCCTGTTTTTCAGGAGCTTTTTTACAAATATCCAGCAAAGTGGTTTTCAATTGATCAATTCCTTCACCAGTTTCTGCAGATACTTTTAAAATGGGAGCATCCTCCATAAATGACCCTTGAAGCAGTTCATCTATATCCAACTCTACCAATTCCAGCCAGTCTTTATCAGCCAGATCAATTTTGTTAATGGCAACTACTCCCAATGGAATGTCCAGCAAATTAAGAATTTCAAAATGTTCCCGTGTCTGGGGCATTACGCCATCATCAGCGGCAACTACCAGCAGAGCAACGTCCACAGCCGATACTCCTGCCATCATATTTTTTACAAATTTTTCATGGCCGGGGACATCAATGAGAGTAATATTTTCATCCAGGAATGCAAACCCAATATCCATGGTCATTCCCCGATTCTGTTCTTCGGTGAGACTATCTGTATTGACACCCGTTAGCGCTTTCACCAACGCCGTTTTGCCATGGTCTATATGACCGGAAAGTCCGATGACAGTCTGTTTCATTGGAGGACGCTGATTAAGGAAGAAAGCAGCTGTTTTTCCTGAGTAGCAGGAATCGCTTTCAAATCGATATG
>CAZGBZ010000108.1:0-6487 GCA_964524135.1 uncultured bacterium | reverse complement strand
ACCTATTAGGTCCCATCGAATTTGAGTTGGATCTTTATCCCATGATTGTAACCTACCATTCACCTTTTGGTCAAGCCATAGTTGGGAAAAAAATTAAGGAAGATTTTACACTTGAAATCAGGGGTAAAGAGACGAAATTCACAATTACTGCAATTGAAAAGATTTCTGCAAAATGATGTTTATCTGTGCCTTTCAATAATCGAAAGTACACTTATCGAAATTATATAAATTTTTATTGAAGGATTTATTCAAAAAAACGATAGTGAAAATTTTACAATAGTGAGCATTTCCTGTTTCATTTGGGGAATTTATTCTTTGCGAGACGCTGAAAAATATTTAGATTCACCTTCAGTAAATGAATAATCAAATTAGGAGATTTAAGGATGGAAAATGAAACCGTTCAATCAATTCCTGTAAATGAATCGCCACAATACACTCCCATATCTTTGGGTGAGTGGGTAATAACAACTATTATTCTTGCCATTCCAATTGTTGGATTTATCATGTTATTTGTTTGGGGTTTTGGCAGCAATACCCAGCCCAGTAAAGCCAACTGGGCTAAGGCAACCTTAATCATGATCGCAGTGAGTATCGTACTTACATTCATTTTTCTTGGTTCGTTGCTGGGAATAATGGCGACTTTTATGAATTGATTCGCAAACAAATCCTTTAAGAAAGAGGGGTTTTTTGTTTTTATAACTTTAATCTTGGTATATTACAGTACCAAACAGGAATTAAAATCAATGTCAATGAAAATCAAGGAGATATAATGATGAACAGGGAACTACTAATCGTATTATTTTGTATTTTGGTTGTTTTATTTCTGTACCTCATCCAGGATAAATCAGCATCCCCGGGACCAGTAAACTTGGGGAATAAACCAAATGGTACAGCAATCATACAAGATATTGTGAAACAGGGTGATCATACAGAAGAAGAGCTTGAAAAGACATTGGAGAAAGCCTTCAGCGCCAGTCCAGATTCACTATAGAATAGTATTTAGTTATTTTTTCCGTTTTCGTGAACCTTTCACATGAGATTCATATAACTTAATCCAATCTTCGGCACTCATTTTGGAAGCAAGTTCACCAATGAGTTCGTAGGGAATATTCTCCACTTTCTTAAAGCGGATACAGGATTTGCCCATATCCAATTTTGTAGAAGATTTTTTAGGATATTCCCCGATAAACCATTCCAGAAGTTTTGGACTGGCATAAATCCCCATGTGGTAAACGGCTACAAAGTGTTTTTGTGATGCGATGCTTAAAAATGGGAGTGGTAGTTTAGGGTTACAGTGGTAGCCGTCAGGGTAAAGTGAATGGGGTACCACCCAACCGGGCATTCCATAACTTATTTCTTCTGAAAATCTCTTATCTATTTTTTGATTAATGATATTTCGAAGTTTTGAAATAGGTGGCATTCGGTCTTCGGGTAATTGAGAAATATACTCAAGGATAGTTTTAGCTTTATACTGCACTAATTAATAATCCTATTACTTTTCCTAAACATTAAATCCACCGCCTTACCTTCTTTTTATAATTTAAATATTCTTCTCCGAACATTTCTTCTAAATATGCCTCTTCCTTTTTGATGGCAATATGGTAAACAGTAAATAGTGCAGGGATAAAACTCAAAAGCACCCACAAATTATCAAAAAAAATCCCCAGCCCAATAGGGAAAAAAATGAATGCCAGATAAATAGGGTTTCGGGAATAAGCATAAACTCCGGTGGTGATAATATTTCTGGTGGGCTCCCATGGCTTAATATTGGTTTCAGCCTTTTTGAATAATCGTTGGAAATACATTATTAGAAAGATTCCAATAATAACCATTCCCAGTCCCCAATACATGTGGTTAAAGGGAATCCCCAAATTTTGTGGAAAGAATTTCTGTAGTACAGCACCCATAATCATCCAACCCACAAATATCAATGGTGGTGGAAATTTTACGTTAGCACCTTTGTCCAAATTTTCCAAATCTGTTACCTAATCAATTTTCATTTATCTTCCGGTATTGTCTCAAATTCTTTTCGTTTATCCTCAAACCAATTTTGCATGGATTCCGGTGATGACATCAATTGCTTCATATCATTCATGGCTTTCAGATGCGCTTCATCTCCCTGTTGAAACATTTCTCCGCCATGTTGTTTACTTAACTCAGCTATCTCCTCAAAAGTATTGGCTTGAAATTCTTTATCACAAGCTCCACCTAATTGTTTACATGTCATAGTTTTCATTTTGTAACTCCATTTTAGTTTCTTTTAATATAAGTGTTCATCGCAAATTCAAACTGGTTTATAAAAATCTGCTTTCAGATAAATTATTTTGTAGCTCAAAAATAATACTAATAGAGCTCATTATACTACTGTTATGAGCTCCAAATTGAATATGAATGAGCTTTAAATTGGTATTATGAACAATTGATAAATTTACTCCACTACAAAATTCAACCGCAGTTCCTGCCCAAAGTCCGGCTTGAAATTATGCAATTCTTCACCTTCAATTGAGAGGATATTAACACTTCCGTTAATCCCCACTTTGTCCGGGTCAGATTGGCGGTACCACCAGTGAACTGAAATACCATCTTCCATTTTATCAGTAAATAAAAATTGGTAACAGCCCTTGTTTAATTTTACTTCATAACTGTAATCGGTATCATCTGTAAAGTTATCATCCGAATAGTAAACCTCACCATCAGCATTTGAAATAGTAAAGGCATTCTCACGAGCGCGATTCACATTATTGGTATGAATTTGGAGTATAAATTCTGGGGGCAGTTGCAACGGCATGGGGGCAGTAGATGTGAGAGAATTATTCCGTTCATTTTCATCTTTTACAGCATTGGGTTTTCTCAATGTGACCACAAAAGTTTGATTCTTCTTTAATTTTCTCCAATCTATAGGAGGGAGGGTCAATGTATCAAATTCTAAAAATGCTAAATTACCGTGCCAATTAAAGGTTGATTTCTTCCCTTTGGAAAGTCCATACTCTACTCTAATTGATTGCAAATTGAATTCACCAGAATTACGAATAATGATTTGGGGGTTATCACAAATGGGATTAATACGACTGTATGTGTCTTGGCTACTCGGAGAGATAATGTCCAGAAGTTCTGCATCGTTCTTAAAATTAGGTTCGCTGTACGAAATGAGCTGATGGGTCAAACGGAATGTACCGTCCTTTTCACCATTATCAGAATAATTTTCAACACCATAATCTAAATTGATGGTATCACCCGGGAGGACGTAAGGGGTGAGCTCAAATTCATGTTCATCCACAATGGTTCCAGGGCACCATCCGGCACGGTCAAATGGCCAGGTACCTCCCTGTGGATAAATTGGATTATTACCACAATCTGTCCACACATTCCAGCGGAAAAGTTCATAGCCATCTGTGTACCACGTGTGGGTTTTGCTATCCCATTCACAGCAGTTGCGTGGACCGGCATGACCATGGCCAGAGACAATGGACTTAATCCGAAAACCCTCTGCCTCAGCATTCAGTTTGATCTCTGTTTCCTGGAGCAGACTGTCATCAGCAAGGAACTCATATTTGTAATCTTTGTAGGGATAAATATTTTCTACAGAAATTACATCCCGCGGGGGTGTGCCTTTGATAAAATGAAATTTAAGATCCAGGAATTCCTGGTTATTGCCAACGGTTAAATTGAGTTCCCCTTTTAAAATGGGTGCATACTCAGAAATATCGTAAACCCATTCCCAACCGGATTCACCACCCATTTCCAGGCGTTTACCATAGGGGGTGACGAAACTGCCCAGGCAGAATTGTTCGGTGGTATCACCTTGGGGAACATCCACAAATGTACTCCAAATATAATCCCATTCACCACAAGGGTATTTATCACCAGCGGTTAAGGAATCACATTTCAGGGTTTGCACCATAAGAATTTTTGCCCATTGTTCATCCGTTTTTGGAAAGGAAGCTACCGTTATGTACTGGGCATTCCAACCTTCAGGGCTTGGGGTAGAAAATGTGATAGGATGGATGGTGAGGGTGTCGGGTGGACTTTCCGGAGAGGCAAGTAATTGAAGATTTAAGATGGAAGATAGAAGAATTAATAATATTTTCATTTTAATCCTGGTGAATTTGAATGAGATTGCCACAGGTATCATCAAATATGGCTTGAGTGCCAAAATCATTAGTAGTAGGCTCTTGTATGAATTTGATTCCTTTTTCAGTTAGTTCTGTAAATCTAGACTGAACATTTTCAACTCCCAATACAATTGCTGGTAAGCCCTGTTGGTAAATTTCCTGCTGATAGTTGCTGGCAGTGGGATTTGAGTTGGGTTCTAATAGAAGGGCGGTGCCATTTGGATCTTTAGGTGAAACCACGATGGCTAATTGGTATTCTTCATTCAACATGAGGGACTGAAATTCCAATACTTCTGTATAAAATTTATGGGCATTTAAGGGATCATTCACGAAGATACCAGTGAGTTTGATTTTCATTTATTTTCTACTGTGCATAATAATTTAGTTTACCATTTTTGATAATAATAAATTCCTGTAGTGAATAAATCTTCCATTTTCAATCCTAAACCGGTGTCCAGTCACTTAAACGAAATGGTTCATAAATTTCACCCCTGAGGGATTTTTGAATATCGAGAATCATACAAATTATTTGAAGCGGGAGGTACCCATTTCGTGAAATATAATTCTGCGTATTTTCAATATGTTGAATACAGGCATGCCAATCTGCATCACTATACGATTTTGTTAATTTGTCAATTTTGTTCATTTTATTTTTATAGATTATCTCATTATCAGAACCAGTAGCAGAATAATAGAGCAAGTCTCTGAAAAACAGCACTGCACAGCGAAACAATTGTTCCATTTGGCTTATGTCTTTGGTTTTTAAGCGGGCAGTGGTATCAATGCATTTATTCCAAATTGATGGGTCGCTGCTGAAACAGGCATTCAAAAAAAGGTACAATTTTTCCATTAAATCAGCTGAGTTTTCTCTTAACTCCTGGCTGAGCCTTACATTGCCGCAGGATATTCGTGCCATCACTGCCGCCTGAACTGAATCTGTACCATTTTGTATTAGCATATCCTGCAATATTTGTACTGAAATGGGAGGAAAATAAAGACTTTGACAACGGGAGTGAATTGTGTCCAAAATTGTACCCGGCTGGGAAGAAACCAAAATAAACAGCGTTTTTTCGGGTGGTTCTTCCAATACTTTTAATAAGGAATGAGCCGCTTCTGGACTGGGAATGCAGAGTTTTTCAGCCTGAAATATAAGGATTATCCGCCATTCATTATTAACGGTACTCAATGCCAAATCATGTTTCAATTCTCTGATTGAATTAATTAAGATTGTATTGGCTCCCGTCAACCGTATAGGGAAATAGGGGTCATTCTCTTTTTGCTTCAGCAATTCCCAATATTCTTTCAGAGTAGAATTTGAGTAAGCTTTTTCTATAGAATCATCACTGGATTTTATTTTTCCCCGAGGTAGGGGTAAAATTAATTTTACATTTCCATGTTGAAAGGTCTGTGTTTTTTTACAGGAGGGACAGTTTCCGCAAGGTTCATCGTTTGTATTATCAGCACAGTTTAACAGTGCTGCCAATTCCAGTGCGTGACCTTCCTTTCCAACGCCTTCAGGTCCATGGAATAAAAGCGCATGGGGTAGTTTACCCGAACGCCATGAACGAACCAATCGCTGCCAGTTTTTTTTATTAATGAGTAAATCCGGGGCGATCATTAATGAGTGAGCCAAATCTCGGGGTTTAATTTTTGCTGATTTCCCCATACTTCAAAATGGAGTTTTGCAGAAGTATTATTTTCTGCTTTTACAACAGTGGCAATGGTGCTGCCCCTTTGTACATATTCATTTTCATGTACATTAATATTTTCAATTTGAGCATACACCGTACTGAATCCACCGCCATGATCGATAATAATAATATTACCATGTCCACGAATATAGGTGATGGTACTAACAACTCCATCCAATACAGATTTCACTGCAGTGCCACTTTTGGCTTGAATATCAATTCCCACATTTTCAATAACTACACCAGTACCTGGATTTCTGCTAGTCCCAAATTTTCCAATAATCCTCCCTTGAACAGGCCAAGGCAGCCTGCCTTTCATTTTGGCAAAGTTTCCAGTAGTGGCTCGGTTCTGTTCTGCTCTAATTCGTGCAAGTTCTGCTTCCCGTTTTTTCATGGCTTCTTTATCAGAATAGAGCTTTTTAATGAGCGCTTCCATTTCTGAAATTACCTGAGACTTCACAGAACGGGATTTTTCTAATTTACCCTTATCCCTTTTAATATTTGCCAAAATATTTTTCCGTTCTTTTTTGTCCCGTTCTAAATTTGATCCTTCCTTCCTTTTTTCATTCAGAAGGCTGGTTTTTCGGTTTCGTTCAATCACCAATTTAATTTTCTCATCTGCTAATTCAGCCAGCGTTTGTTTCATTTTCTGTCGCAGTATTTTCTCATATTCAGCCAATACAT
>CAZGBZ010000107.1:0-6505 GCA_964524135.1 uncultured bacterium | reverse complement strand
CAGATTCTGATTCATTTGGTAATTTGTAAAATCAAACTGTTTTCCAAGTACCTAATTTCCGACTATCTCAGGTATTTATCAAGCATTAGGATAATAAAATCAAATAAAAGGGATTCTTTTTGTCATGGAACAGTGTAATGTAAATTTTTAAGGTGAAAAATGATACCACAATACAGATTGGAGTTGTTGGAACTGGACATTTAGGAAATTTTCATTTAAAACAACTGAAGGGCATACCCCACTTTTCGATTGCTGGAATATTTGATAGCGACCCTAACAGGGCTAATGAAATGAGCAAAAAATATGATGTGGAATCATTTTCTACAGTAAAAGATCTCTTGCAGAAATCAGAAGCGGTTTCAATTGTCACCTCCACGCCCTACCATTATGAAATAGGTAATTTGGCTTTGGATGCAGATTGTCATCTTTTTATTGAAAAACCCATAACTGATAATATTGAACATGCCCGGCTGTTACTTGAAAAAGCCAATAGACTAAATAAAATAATTCAGGTGGGACATATAGAACGCTTTAACCCAGCATTTGCAGTCTTGAAAAATTTGGGAATACAACCCCGATTTATTGAAGCACACCGCTTGGCAGAGTTTAATCCAAGGGGGAATGATGTGCCGGTGATCTTGGATTTAATGATTCACGATTTGGATATTATATTATCGTTGGTGAAATCTGAAATTAAAGAAATCCGAGCCAATGGTGTGAAAGTAGTCTCGTCTTCAGTAGATATTGCTAATGTCCGTTTAGAATTTGAAAATGGCTGTATTGCCAATGTAACTGCCAGCAGAATTTCACAAAAAATAATGCGTAAAATGCGGCTATTTCAGGAAGAAGATTATATTACCATTGACTTTCATAATGGAATACTTGAAGAATACAAAATTTGTGCCGAAGCACCAGAACTTGGTGAAGCTGATCAAGTGATTGAATTGAAGGGTAGAGAAAAAAAATATGTGCTGTACCGAAAGCCGGAAGTCATAAAACATGATGCCTTAAAAGAAGAGCTTATCCATTTTGCACATTCCATTAAAAATTCCCAAAAACCTGAAACCGATGGTGAGAGCGCCGCTCAAGCCCTGAGCCTTGCCCTTAAAATTCAGAAAATAATTGATCAATAATCCTATTACTGATATAATACCACATACCTATTTCATCATTGCCGGAGAACAGTCCGCTGATAATCACGGCGCTTCACTAATGGAGGCAATCATAGCACAAAACCCTGAGATAGAATTTAATGGGGTCGGTGGAAAAAAAATGGTTGATGCCGGACTTAACTCCATTGAAGATATTGATAAAATGGCAGTGATGGGATTTGTGGAAGTTATCCGTCATTTAATGTTTTTCCGGGATTTATCCAAACGAGCAATAGCTGAAATTGATAAGTGTCAACCAGAACAAATTATTCTCATAGACTATCCTGGATTTAATCTGAGACTGGCAAAAAAGATAAAGGAACAATTCGATATTCCCATCACATATTATATCAGTCCACAACTCTGGGCATGGAAAGAAAGCCGAATCAAAATCATCCGCAATTACATAGATCAAATGCTGGTTATTTTCCCTTTTGAAGAAAAATGGTACATAGAAAGGGGAGTCAAAGCAAAATTTGTAGGACATCCAATCTTTGATGATTGGGTACCTACTACTAAGAAAGAATTATGTAAATCATTAAATTTGAATTCGGATAAACAGATAATAACCTTATATCCCGGCAGCCGTTTACAAGAAGTGAAAAAACATTTGCCAATTTTGGTTCAGGCAGCAGCAAAATTAAGAAATGAAGATTCTACTCGGCAATTTATTTTGGGAGCCTCCCCACAAATAAATTGGAGTCAATGGTCCCTTCCAAATTGGATTCAGATTGAATTAGATAATCCACAGAATGCATTGGAAAGTGCTGATCTTGCCTTGGTTGCTTCTGGTACTGCCACATTGGAAGCGGCAGTATTTGGAACCCCTATGATCGTCATTTATAAAATGGCAACAATATCATGGTGGTTATCAAAATTATTGGTGAAGGTACCATTTGCAGGCATGGTAAATATTATTGCTGGAAAAGAAATTATGCCCGAGTTACTCCAGGAAAATGCAACTCCTGAAAGAGTATTTTGCACAGCATTGTCAATTCTTAATAATCCCCAAAAAATGGAGACAATGGTGGCTGATCTTAAAGAAGTGCAACTAACGCTAAAAGGTGTTGGTGCTTCAAAAAAAGCTGCCAGCCATATTTTAGGGTTTAACTCTTAAATGAAAAATTCAGAAATTAAATTCCCCTCCTTGGAGGGGTATCTGGCGAAGCCGATGGGTGTGTTGCAATCTTTTTTTGGACACTGCAATTATGAATAATAAATATAAAATAACATTTCTTTCACTTATTGGACGTTGGGTATTTCAACTTCTTTTCCTATTAAATAAGGTGAAAATTCATGGTGAAGAAAATTTATTAAACTTAGCCAAGGCAGGTAAACCTGTAATGGTCTGTGTTTGGCATGGTCGATTATTATTCCCCAGTTGGTACATTCGGCTCAAAATTACCAATTTGTATGCTATTGCCAGCCGTCATACCGATGCCGAGATTATGGCTCGAATTCTTAAGCGCTGGGGATATGGTCTCATTCGTGGGAGTACAAAAAAGGGCGGTAAGGCGGTGGTACAAAAAATGGTGGAAGTTTTTAAGGATGGAGGAATAATTGCCATCACAAACGACGGACCCAAAGGTCCGCCTAGAATTTCCAAACCCGGTAGTACAGGCGTTGCCATTAAATATGGAGTAAGCATGGTAACCATCACGGGATCAGCTTCTAAATTCTGGCAAATAAATTCCTGGGATAGATTCATGTTACCCAAACCATTTGGCAGAATTGACATTGTTGTTGCTCCTCCTTTAGAAATTACAACTCCACCTGAAAATAATGAAGAAGAGATAAAATTATTATCAGATTATATGAACCATTATCAGGATAAAGTTGACCGCATAACTGGCAAAATTAGTTAATGCTCTTTTACCAAAGAATACTCTTTCCAATTCTTATACCATTATCATGGTTGTATGGTTTGGTTATTTGGATTCGAAATTTATTGTATGATAAAGGTTGGATTAAATCATCAAATTTTAATAGGCCCATAATCTCAGTTGGAAATATCACAACAGGGGGAACGGGTAAAACTCCTCTGGTTATTTATCTTACTGAATTACTCAATATAAATGGTAAGAAACCAGGCATAATCAGTCGTGGATATGGAAGGACATCTCAGGGATTATTGGTGGTGCATGATGGAAAAAAACTACTCACTGATGTAGAGTCTTCAGGGGACGAACCCTATTTAATGGCACGAGTTTTAGAAAATGTACCAGTGATTGTATGCGAAGATCGCAGTCATGGTATTCGACAACTCATTGATTATTATTCTGTAAATGTAGTCATAATGGATGATGGCTATCAGCACAGAAAAGTGAAACGGGATTTAGATATTATAACCATTTCAGCCAACGACAAAAAAGAGGATTACCGATTGCTTCCCTGGGGGAAATTACGAGAACCCTTGCAGCAATTAAAAAGAGCTGATGCACTGGTAATTACCAAAACAGACGAGTTTGCACCCCCGGAAATTAGCAGTGAGGTACAATCCTATTTTAATGAAAATACCTTTGTTAGTAAAATGACACCCACCCTAATGAAATATGATTCTACCGGATATCATAAATCACTGCCACCATCTAAGCCACTTTTCGCCTTTTGCGGAATTGGGGAACCGAAATCCTTTTTAGATTCCCTTGCTGAATTAGATTTAAAAACCGGTGGAAAGCGAATATTCAGGGATCATCAAGAATATACGGAATCGGTCATTAAAGAATTATCAGCTCAGATTATAGCAAGCAATTGCACAGGCATAATCACCACTGAAAAAGACATGGTAAAATTACCAGATAGTTTTTTAGATGAATTTGAATCTTATGTTATTAAAATTGAAATGGAGTTTAAAGATGAAAGTAAACTATGGAAATTAATACAGCCGATGTTACACAAATAATTCAATTTCAGTAGTAAAGAATAGATATATTTGAATCTCAATAAATTAGTAAACTAGATAGCCGGATAAACGCAATTGTGTTTATTGGGATGTTGCCTGTAATTAAAAAACAGAATCCTGCAAATGATATTGCTACTTGACTTAGATGGAACATTAACAAACACAGCTCATCCTGATTTTAAAGCAATGAAAGATGGGAAAGTAGATACTGTGCTTGAAAAAATTCCGCTTATAAATGGTGCAAAGGAATTTGTTGAAAAGCAAAAAGCGAATGGAAACATTCCAATTATTGTTTCCGATTCACATCCAAAATATGTTAATAAAATCGCATCCAATATTTTCAATATTGACTGTGTCTCATTGACAGATAAGCCCAATTTACATAAAACTAAAGAATACATAGAGAAAAGCCCCTCACTCAAAGAAAGCTTTAATGACAAAGACAACTTTTTAATGATTGGAGATAGTTGGCTTGATATTGAACTTGGGCGAAGACTAAATGTTAGAACAGTTTTGACTAAGTTTTATAAAGCTTCAGTAGTTGAAGAAAGAGACGGAATAGGTCAGGATTGGAAGCCAATAAAAATGGGACCTACGTACTGCGTGAAAAATTTTGAAGAATTAAGCGATGTTATTGAAAATCCAATTGATAATCTACTTGCTTTAGAGAGCGTTTTTCAAGGCGGTAGTTCTTCAAAAGCAATTGACTTTAAATTTCAAAAACATAATAATGGCTTTACTGCATTTCGCTGTTTAGCACGACAAAACGACGGAGAATGTGACAGGTTTGCTAGAGCAGACAAATACTACCAAATTGATAATCCAAACAGAACCTCTGATTTTTTAGAAAGCTTAGGACAGTCAGCAGAAAATTACATAAACCAGGTTTTGACATTTAAGAAATATTCTTGGGATTATTTTACATACTTGACAGATAAGTCTACCACAAAACCACCAAACAAAATGAAGGAAATTTTTGATTTGGTAAATACGCCAATTGAGAAGGTTCAATTATTTAAGTGGAAGGATAATATAGATGGAAACCTTAGGAATAGACCAGATTACAAAACAAGAAGGAAATTTATATCTGAAAATTTATTCTTTGATAACAGCTTTGATGTAAAAAATAAAAATATAATTGTTCTCGATGACCAATTTACTTCATCAGCAACAGCCTATGAAATTTCATCTCAGCTAAGAAAACAAGGGGCAAAAAATATATTATTTATAGCATTATTTTATCTTATTTTGCCTATTGAAAGTAAAACTTGCCCCAATGTTATAAATGGGGAGTTATGCGGTAAACCATTGAAGATTAAAATAAGAAAGTCTGATGGTAATAAGTTTTACTCTTGTTTGCCTCCTAGATTTGGAGGCAATGGTTGCGGATATACAGAAAATTTGAAAGAATGAGTACAGTTGAAACAAAATATATCATCGCTTTATCTCAAATAAAAGGGATTGGTTCTGCATTTATCAAAAAGCATTTAGGATTTATAAAGCAAAATATCTTAAATAAAGAAAAGCTATGTGAATTAAGTTCAAAGATTGACTTAGATGATTTGGAAGAGTATTTCAATAATGCAAGTTATATTATGGCTGACTGTGAAAAATACAATATATCTACAGTATCAATAATCGAAGATAATTACCCAAGTCTTCTATTGGAAATTAAAGACCCACCACCTATTTTATATTTAAAAGGAAATAAAGACCTTTTAGAAAAAGCTATAGCAATAATAGGTTCTCGTAAATCGACAGATTTAGGGAATAAAATTGCTAACAAGGTTGGGGAGTATTTTTCCAAAAAATGGGCTATTTGTAATGGATTGGTTGATGGTATTGACAAAAATTCAATATCTAATAATAAAGATGTTTTTCCTAATGTTATAGGAGTGTTGTCAGGTGGATTAAACTTCCATAAAACTTCTTCTAAGATAACTATTGATTTGGCTGATAAAGTATTAAGAAATAATGGATTGCTAGTTTCAGAATATGAGCCAAATAAAAAAGAAGACCAATTTTCAGGCAGTAAAGCAAGCAGAATCCAAGCTGGATTGTCTAATTCTTTGATATTAATTCAAAGCTCAAAAAATGGAGGGTCAAAATATACAATTAAAGCATTTTCTCCTTTACACAGACCTCTAGCAGTTGTCGAATTTAACAGTAATTCAGAATATTTGACTAGTGAGTCATTTGACGGGAATAGGCTCTTAATCGAAAAAGGAAAACAAGGCATTATGGAAATGTGTGACCTGAAAAAAATGGAAATAATTAAAGTATTTAAGATAATAAAACTGGAGAAAAGTGCAGACTATAAGGCACTTGAACAAGAAATAACTACAGGCAACAATGTATATAGGTCATTGGGCGGTCAGCTATTTTAAGATAGCAAAGTGCTTTTATTCAGCTATCTGGCTGTTTGAAAGTTTTGTGCTTTTAAATGCCCAAC
>CAZGBZ010000106.1:0-6560 GCA_964524135.1 uncultured bacterium | reverse complement strand
CTCGATAGTATCAATATCACTGTGCATATATTCTGCTTTAATATTTACACCTTTCAGATAATCGGTTAAATCTTCTGCCATACGCTTGGTGAGAGTTGTAACCAATACCCGTTCATCCCGGGCAATTACTTCACGAATTTCACCAATTAAATCATCAATTTGTCCCTTGGTTTTCCTCACAAATATTTCAGGATCTAAAAGACCGGTAGGTCTAATTATCTGTTCTACAATTACTCCATCAGTTTTCTGAAGTTCATATTCCGCAGGCGTTGCCGAAACATATACAACCTGATTTATAGACTTTTCAAATTCCTCAAATTTCATAGGGCGGTTATCCAATGCAGAGGGGAGTCTAAATCCGTGGTCAATCAAACTGGTTTTTCGTGATTTGTCTCCATTATACATGGCTCTGATCTGGGGGACCGAAACATGAGACTCATCGGTAAACATGAGAAAATCATCTGGGAAGAAATCGATTAAAGTGCTGGGGCGCTCATCCTTTTTTCTCCCTTCTAAATGACGGGAATAATTTTCAATTCCGGAACAATATCCCAGCTCAGCCATCATTTCTAAATCGTATAAGGTGCGCTGTTCTAAGCGTTGTGCCTCAAGTAAAAGAGCATTCTCTCGTAAGTACTTCAACCGCTCAGACAATTCAATCCTTATATCATCCATGGCTCTGTTCAGGTTTTCCCGGGTAGTAACAAAATGCTTAGCAGGATACACCCAAAATTCATCAAATTCACTCTGCATCTCGCCTGTCAAAGGGTTAAAAGAATAAATTTTCTCCACATCATCCCCAAAAAGTTCAATTCGAAGAGCCCATTCATCATAGGCAGGGAATACCTCTATGACATCTCCTCTCACTCGGAATGTCCCTGGTTCTAATACCAAATCATTTCGAACATAGTGAATATTCACCAGGGAATGTAGAAACTGCTTTTGATCAAGGTGTGAAGATTTATCCACATGTACCAACATTGATTTGTAGGTTTCGGGAGAGCCGATGCCATAAATACAACTTACTGAACAAATGATAATTACATCCTTCCGACCAATAAGCGATGTAGTAGCTTTCAGGCGAAGACGGTCAATTTCTTCATTCATAGACATATCTTTTTCAATAAAAGTATCTGACACCGGCAAATACGCTTCTGGCTGATAATAGTCATAATAGGAAATAAAAAACTCCACTGCGTTTTCGGGGAATAAACTCTTGAATTCACCATATAATTGAGCAGCCAAGGTTTTATTATGAGATAAAATGAGGGTTGGTTTCTGCACCTTTTGAATGACATTAGCCATAGTAAATGTTTTACCAGAACCGGTAATACCCAGTAAGACCTGATTTTTTAAATCCTTTTCAATACCTGTTACCAACTCCTCAATAGCCTGAGGTTGATCACCAGCGGGTTCAAAAGATGAATGTAATTTAAATCCTGCCATAATGACCTATAATTTACGAACCTCCTTCTATATAGTAAAATGACATTTTTGCGGGAAATGAGAATAATCTGGAAAATTGGAATAGTGGAGGATTACTTTGATTTAAATCCCAATGCTGAATTATGGTGGTGAGGCTTAAGGTGGTATTATCTGATTCGGGGAATTCCTTCAGGTATTCCCCGAAATGTTCAACCCCGCTGGGGTTGAGTGCCAGTTTTAATTTATACTATAAATATTAAACTCCTGCGGAGTTGTTTTTGATAAATGCTAAAAAGTTAATTCCACAAAATTTATTAATAGAGACAGTTGATTAACTCCATATCCTCCTTTTGGACTGCTTTAACCATATTAAAACGCAATCAACGCCCACCCTAAAAACATTGGCATGCAGGCAGTTGATGGACTCAATATTTTCCATTGTATTTTTTATACTTCCATTAGGATAAAAGAAAGTAATTTATAATTCGAGATCACCCTTTTAAATAGCAAAATCATCCAACGGAAATATTAATCATCACTAAATTTATCCATGAAACCTGAAACATTCATCATTGTAAACCCCACTGCTGGAGATGGTCAAGCAAAAAAACGTTGGCAGAATTTTGAAAATGATCTGAAAAATAATCAAATTGCTTATCATGCCGTAAAAACGGAATACCGAAACCATGCCACTGAAATTGTCACTGAAGCAGTTTCATCCGGCTATAATCGTATTGGTGTTTTCAGTGGAGATGGAACTTTAAACGAAGTACTCCAGGGACTTTTCAAAGATGACCAAATTAAATCTGATGATATCAAACTCATTTTTTTTCCCGCTGGAAGCAGCTGTGATTTTGAAAAGAAGTTCAAAAATAAACGAAGCTTATTAGACCGAATTCAAGCGGAAGATTCCATTGCTATTGATATTTTCAAAGTTGAATGCCGGGATTTTACAGGGAAACCGATTAGCCGTTATATTATCAATAATTCTAGCATCGGTATCATCAGCCTGGCAAATGAAAAATTCAATTCTGTCAGCGGTATCATCAAAAAGATTAAGCAAATGAGCGTGGATGCAGGAGCTGTCATTTGTGGACTTCAAGCCATTACAGAATTTGAACCATTTCAGGCGGAGATTTTAATAGATGGTAAAATAAACTCAGCCCGAAACTTTTCAAATATCACCATTTTTAAAACATCTTTTTTTGGCGGTGATATGAACTATGGGGTAGAAACTGTCCAGGATGACGGACTGCTATCAGTAGTATGGCTGGATGGGACATCCAAGCTGGGATTGGCAGCCATGATGCCCTCCTTGTTTACCGGTAACGTTTTAAATAAAAAACAGGCACATTATAAAACCTGTGGTGAATTTGAACTTCGTACTAAAGATTCTGTTATATTAGAAACCGATGGTGAAAATATTGGAGTTCCGCCATTAAAATATATAATTCTACCAAAAGCTCTTCAGGTTATAATCTAATGGCAGATATTGACCAAATGACAAATAAAATTAACTGGATGCCACCTAAACTCGTTCAATTTATAGAAAAGTGGCTGCGCAGGCTGCCATCTGTGAAAAAGGAAATCGACAGTCAAACAGATTCTATGGTGAGTGATATGGAATCCATGGTAAAACCCTATACTGGGAAATTTCAGTCCCATACCAAACTGCCTGAAACGGGTATCAATCGGGATGATATTTTAAATGAATTGAAAAAAATCACGACTTTGGAAGAAAAACGCTGGAAAGAAGGTCTGGTCTCTGGTGCAGTGTATCATGGGGATAATGAACATATAGAATTTCTGAATAAGGTTTATGCCCTGCAGTCCCAGAGCAATCCTCTTCATTCTGACCTCTTTCCTAGCGCCAGCAAGTTTGAGTCGGAAATTGTGTCCATGACTGCCCAGATGTTGAGCGGTGATAAAACTGATGACGAAGTTTGTGGTGTAGTAACATCAGGCGGTACAGAGAGTATTCTTTTAGCCATGAAAACCTATAGGGACAGAGCAAGGGATGTAAATGCAATTCGCCGCCCTAATATTGTTATCCCCATTACTGCCCATGCGGCTTTTGATAAGGCAGGGGAATATTTCAAAATAAAAGTAAAACGAGTTCCCGTTGATAAAAACTTTCAGGCAGAAATTAACGCGGTGCGAAAAGCTGCCAATGGAAATACCGTTTGTATTGTGGGATCAGCGCCCAATTTTCCCCAAGGGACCATTGACCCCATTGAAGATATGTCTGAATTTGCTCGCGAAAGAGGTATTTGTTTTCATGTGGATGCATGTTTGGGGGGATTTGTTCTTCCCTGGGCTGAAAAGTTGGGGTATCCTATCCCCAAATTTGATTTCCGATTGCCTGGAATAACATCAATTTCAGCGGACACTCATAAATTTGGCTATGCTGCCAAGGGGACCTCAGTTATCCTATACCGCAGCCCTGAAATTAGACGCTACCAATATTACACCATTGCCGATTGGCCCGGCGGACTGTATTTCTCACCAACCTTTGCAGGCAGCCGCCCGGGCGCTCTCAGTGCTGCCTGCTGGGCTGCCATGATCTCCCTTGGAGAAAACGGCTATAGAGATTCGGTGCAAAAAATATTGGAGACCGCAGAACTGATAAAACAAGGCATTGGTGAAATATCAGAATTGAGCTTATTGGGTGACCCTTTGTGGGTTATTTCATTTGAATCAAAAGTGCTTGATATTTACAGAGTGATGGATCAAATGACGCAGAAAGGCTGGAATTTAAACGGGCTCCATAAACCAGCCTGTGTGCATATCTGCCTCACCCTCCGGCATGCCCAGGCTGGTGTAGCTGAACGGTTTCTGTCTGACTTGAAAGTAGCAGTTTCCCATGTAAAGGCACACCCCTCTGAATCTGGCGGTATGGCACCGGTGTATGGCATGGCAGCCTCTCTCCCATTTCGAGGGGTCATTCGAGACTTCTTAAAACGTTATCTGGATTTGTATTATAAGGTTTAACTTATATATTAAACCCATTATTAAATTAACAATTACTAATTATAAAGGATACTAAAATGGAAAACATAATCAAACCGGACAGAAAATATTGGACGGCACAAATATTAATCCTTGCCGTTATATCAGCGATTATTCTAATATCTGCAGGGGTGCTGCATTTTATTTTAAATTATCCTGATCCTGACCCTGAAGCAACCATGGTTTTATGGGCAATCTGCTGTGGTTCAAACCTAAGTATGTGGGCAATTTCTTATCCTATAATCCATCTCTATACAAAGAATCTCACCTATATTATTCAGGATGACCGGGTTACTATTCTTTCAGGGATACTCACAAAGAAAGAACAAAATATTCCCTATCGGTCAATTACTGATTTCGTATTAAAACGCGGTCCCTTTGACCGAATGCTTGGTATTGGTACTATCCAGGTTCAAACAGCAGGACAATCTACAACTGCTACTGGCTATGAAGGATGTTTGTCGGGTCTTATAGACTTTAATTCAGTCCATGGAGAACTGAGAAAAAAATTGAAATCGCTACACCCGGTTTCAGAATCAACCACCACCAGTGAACCTGTTTATAATTCGAATGAAAATGTGCTTTCACAAATTCTGGATGAATTAAAAGAAATCAGGAGAAATACAGAAAAATAATGGTTTACTTATTAAACCGAAACTATTTATCGGAAGTAAATAAAACGTAATTATTTAAAATGTAAATATTTAAGTATAGTTGCTAACAAAAACGCTTTTGATTATTTCTGATTACGTTTTATGTTTTACGTTTTACACTTTACGTTTTATATTTTTATCACATAATTAATTAAAGGAACTAAAACAAACTTATGATAATTGATATTTTCTTACCCTTATCACTTGTGTTTATAATGTTCACCTTAGGACTTGGTCTTACCGTAAGTGATTTTACGAATATTATTCGTGAGCCCAAAGCCTTTGGTGTAGGGCTTCTCAATCAGATGATAATCCTACCAGTAGTAGCGTTCATAATAGTGAAGCTCTCTGGATTAACAACAGAAATGGCAGTGGGAATGATGATTCTTGCCTGCTGTCCCGGCGGGGTAACCTCCAATATGATTACAAAATTGGCAAAGGGTGATACAGCTCTATCTATTTCTTATACAGCGGTCATGAGCATTGCCACGGTATTCACTCTCCCCATAATCACAGGATTATCCATAGCTCATTTCATGGGGACAGATGCGCCTCCTATAAATATTCTGTCACTGGGTATTACCATGTGTCTTATAACTGCAATTCCAGTAGGAATTGGATTGCTATTAAATACAAAGAAAAAGAAATTTTCATCCTCATTTGAACCTATAGCGGGTAAAATATCCACGGTCTTGTTTGTGGTTATTGTTTTTGGAGCATTAGCCAGTGAATGGGATGCATTTATCACAAATGTAGCATCGCTTGGACCTGCGATTATTGCATTGATCCTAGTCATGTTATTTATTGGTTATAAAAGTGCGCAGTATTTTAAAATGAATGCCAAACGGGCAGTAACTGTTGCCATTGAATCAGGAATTCAAAATGCTACCGTTGGTATTACTATTGGTAATATTATTATGAACGTGGATGTTGGTTTGTCACCTCTCAGTCTTCCATCGGGAGTATATGGAATATTGATGTACCTGGTTTGCCTTCCCTTTGTATTTTGGTTTTTAAGACGAAAATGATGAAGTATTTCCGATATTACTTTACCTCTAATTTATCCTAATTTTACCTTAAGAACATTTCCTCATTAGTGTTTTTTGCAACGATCCCCCATTCTCACTCAACAATTTCCGAGCATCTCCTACTTCCACTTTCAATTTTGACATCACCACTGCTGTTTTAACCTCTCCATCTGCAGACTGTAGTAATGATAATGAATCATCATATCCCAGTTCAGTGAGATGCTGAATTATGCGGGTACCTCTATCCCATAGTTTCTCATTGGATGCTTTCAGGTCCACCATGAGATTTCCATAGGTTTTATTGAGTTTAATCATGAGGGTAGTGGTGACCATATTCAACACCATTTTGGTGGCAGTACCGGCTTTCATGCGGGTAGAGCCTGTGATAACCTCAGGTCCCACAATTATGGAAATGATATGATCAACATATTCTAATTTTGTCAGA
>CAZGBZ010000105.1:0-6586 GCA_964524135.1 uncultured bacterium | reverse complement strand
GGTCTTAGGAACCAGTATCCTTGTGATGTGAAGGTTCGAGTCCTTTTCCCGGCACTAAAAACCTACAGTTCTAATTAATATGGTTTTTATAGTAAACATTCAATATTCATAATAATGGATATTGGAATCAAATAATCAAATAATAATATAAAGGAATAATTAAAATGGCTGGAACAACGGATTTGTTTAACAATATGAAGGACCTTTGGAATACTTTGGAAGAAAACCACACAATATTTTCAGAAAAAGGCAATAAAGCAGCAGGAACTCGTGCTCGTAAAGCTGCTGGAGAATTCAAAAAAATCGTTACTGATTATAGAAAGGCATCTGTTTCCGAAAGCAAGTAAGTAATATATTGTTTTTATAAGAAAGCCCCCTTTCAAAAGGGGGCTTTCTATTTTACCTAACTAATTTCAAATATCGATTAGTTTCATATTGAGGGGTGAGGAAAAGTATTAAGCTTCTGCTTCTAGGGTTTCCTCATAGATATTATGTTTGGCTTTCAGTCGAATATACTCCCCTGACTCTTTAAACCATAATAAGCGGGTTTGTCTTTTATCTTCACTGATATATTCTACACAATATTCAATTCCAGAGCCGGTATTAATGGTCTTAGTACCGAAGGAATAAAGCGGGGTTCGAACGAAGTTTGGATTATTTTCAATTTGCATAAAAACTCCTTTATTTAATTAACAAAATTTACATTGAAGAAATCACAAGTACTAAAACAAAAAATAATATTTGTAAAAAAGTTGCTAAATTTTAGAATTAAATGAATCAGGGGCAATTAGATGTATCTTGTGCACCTATTTTTTCAATAGGAATGCAGCTGGGGTATGGGGGACAAAACTGGTTGTAGGCAAAATAAGTATTGGTGAGGTTCGGATAAATAGTACAGAGAGAATCGGGCATCACACCGCCCAGTTGATTAAAGTATAGATACAACCAATTTAGGTTTGACAATCTGCCAATAGTTTGGGGTAGTTTCCCCGTTAGTTGATTATAGGATAAATTCAATGTATCTAGGAATGTTAATTCTCCAATACTAATAGGTATTTCCCCACTTAAAGAATCATCATATAACCATAGAAATGTAAGTCGACCATTTTCATTCCATTTTTGAATATTCAGTTCAAGGGGTTCGATTCTTCCATTTGAATTTGTATCAAGTGTTGATATTATTGATCCGGAGCTGTTATCAATGAAATCCTGTAGTACATCCAAATCACTTTGAAGGAATTATAAAAAATATATATTTTTGTATTTGGAGTGGTATAATAGAAATTTTAAATCCATCTACACCCTTATTACAATGGACAAGTAAGAATTTAGGAATAGATTGGAAATCAAATTGTCCCAAGATTTCAAATACCTAAACTGCGGTGAACTGTTTCTGCCTATTTTTTGCCCAAAAATAAGTCCCAAACCCAGTTATTAATTCAAAGGCAATAAATAGAGAGATATTAATAGCAATACCAGTTGCAAATCCATAACTATGCAGACCAACACCAAGTAGATTGACACCAAACCAAGCCAGAATAACCACAATATTATTTAGAATCATTCCCAGCGCAAACCCCGTTGGTTTCACTAATCCGGTGATGCGTAGATGCAGCATCATAATCTGCCAAAGAACAATGAGGAGAGCACCATTCTCTTTTGGATCCCAACCCCAAAATCTTCCCCAGGATTGATCCGCCCAGATTCCTCCAAGAATGGTGCCAAAAAGGGTGAAGAATAAAGCAAACAGGGTTGCTCCAAACATATTTGCATTTACAGTTTTCAGGTATTTTTTATCAAAGGGTGTTCGAATAGTTTGGAGCAAATATACGTGCCCCAACACACCGGCAAAAAGAGATGTCCCATACCCGATGGTGATGGTGGTAACATGGGTAGCCAACCAAAAATTTGAATTCAGCACAGCCACCAGCATACCCAGGGTATCCCCATCATTTGCATATCCCAGCCCTACAAAATGGAGTGTCGCACCGACAATGGTTCCCATAAAAATACCCATTCCATCTTTACGGTTGTATTCCAATAGGGAAGCACAAATAACCCCTATTAGGCTGACAAAAATGATACTTTCATATAATGTTGAAACGGGCGGCCTCTGCATAATTATGATACGTAAAAGGATACCATAAAAATGAAATGCCAATCCAACTAACAAACAGGCAAATGAAATTCTCCTCAGTAATTTTGGATTGGTCATCCAGGAAATTAATAAAAGGAGAAACGCCAAAATATAGAATGCGATGCTTTTATAAAATAGGTTTGCTTTATTTGTCCAAGTTTCCAGTTTAACATTGGATAGATTGAATAAACCGTTAAATGGATTTGAAAGTAAATTCTCATATTTTGCTAAATTGGAAATACTTTTTTCAACATTATTATCAATTCGAGATTTTAAAAATGACTCCAGAGCTATGAGTAATTTCTCCTGATTTGGACCAATCATTCTACTTTCCATTAAGTCCCAGGGTGACTGCCATTCTTCATTCTGGTCTCCGCTTTCGGGAGGTATAATTTTCAAAATCCGGGCAAATTTATCCTGATCAATATCATTTAAAATACCCATTATATGCTGCAACTCAAAGTCTGATTCTGACCACTCCTCTTTATCCCGGTTTAACAATCTTTCCATTAAGGGACTGAGTTGATTTGCTTTTCTCATTATTTGGTAATAACTAAGTTTATCTCCCGGATTTATAGAAAGAGATTGGGCAATGGTTGTATCATGAATTTGTAATAATGGAAGCAGACAGGATAGACTATAACTGAGCGCTTGATATTGAATTACATTGCTGTAAACCTTCAGCAATTGTAAATCAAACTGGTTGAGCTCTTCCTCCGGCAATCCATGGATATTTGAGATATAGTCGATTTGATTTTTTAATCCGGATAATATTTCTTTTCGATTATATAAATGCGACGGATCCCAATATAGCCCCAGGCTTGCCACTACCTCGGGGTTACTGATATTGAATACTCTGTATTTATCCCCCTCATCAGGATTTAATGCAATATCAAAAAACCAATCTATTGCTGATAATCCTTTAGAATTTATTTCTTCCGGCAATGCTTTGGGTTTAATAGAACGCTTTCCGTAAATGAGGAGCAGTTGGTTTCTTACAAATGTATCTAGCGGTTTAATGCGTCCATTTTCATGTATGGGAATATCTCGGTGGTCAAAATCTCGGGGTAAAAGAATTCCACCAATTGATAAAATAAATACTAATGTCAGATTATAGAATTTCATGTTGCATTCTTTTCTCTAGATTTTTTGAAGAGGTCCGGTAATTTTTGAGACAGATGAAATAATAATCCAATACACATGATGATGCTGGAAATATAAGGGAAAAGGCGGCCGTAATTTTTAACCACGGCCAGTACGGTTGTTTCTCTGTCCGGTCCCTCAATAAAAGAAGACTGAAAAAAAGTGTACCCTTTATGCCTCAAGGGTTCATTCATTTGTATGAGAATCTTACGAATTGTTCCATTTTCTATGAGATTTATATCTGAGCTGTAACTTTTTGGAATATCAGTTCCCGGATGTAGGATTTTCTTAAAATCTAAAAGTTCAATTGAAAAGGGGAGATAGGTGCGTTTCCGGCGGAGAATTAGGGTATATTCTTTACCTTTTATTGATAGAGTTTGTGATACTGGTTGCCCCAGAAAAATACCATACATTCCATCTGAACTAGTTCCCGAATTACTGATTTTATAAATCATTCCGGGACGGTTCCAATTATCCTCTTTTTCAGGTTTTAATTCATTCAACATAAAATTTTTCAACATACCTTTATGCTGTATCCCTGCTGGGGAAGTCCTTTTAGCGGGTTCACAATTTTCAAGATAATTTAAAATTTCAATTTCAAAATTCAGGTTTGCATGGTTAAGTATCTGGTTTCTTTTTAATACAGCCTGATCAAAAATTGTAAATTCATCAAAGCTACTCGCAGATGTATTAATAATGGCTAATTCCATAAAATGGTAATCTTCCACGTGATTGGATTGAGCGCCCTCCTCAATGACCATATTCCCCTCTGAACTGAACATAGCAGTTAATCCACCCCCTACCAATAGTAGGATTCCGCCCAGATGTAGAATTACTATCCCCAGTTTTTTAATTTTCCAGATACTTTTATTGAAAAAAAAGAATGACAGATTAATCAAAATGACAATGAGAGTGAGCCTTCCTCCGGGCATTGGAAAATACCAAAACCAGGTTATCCAGGCAGAAAAATATCTATTCTGGGCAGCATATAAGCCCATATCTTTTTGAGCCAATGTCCCTAAAAATACCAGCATCATCATCCAGATTATGGCAAACACAAAAATTTTCGGCTGCTTTAAAAAATTGGTAATATCTTTAACACGCATTAATTATTCAGTCTTTTTAAATTGAGATTATAAGAGAAGAACAGAACGAAATAAAGTCGGCCTCGATTTCACGAATACCCTTTGGGTTTGCGGATAATTTGACAAATAAGGTTTGTTCATTAGTTGGCAGGATGGCACAGAGAAAGGCGGAATCCAATTCTTCATTAATTATTCGAATTATTTTGTAATCTCCTAATCCTCCTTTATAATCGAACATTTCTTTTTCAATTTCAGAAAGGGATTGGGGCTCCAGATTTAATTGTCTTCTCCACCGGTTTACATTGGCTTCAATACTCCCTCCGGTACCACCTAATTGAATAACCGATAAATCGCCCATTCCATTAGAATACGGAACATCAAAACTCGCCAGTCTCATGGAGGAACCTGAAGATGAAATCCAATTTTCTGGTTTTGTCCAGCTAAATCCTGTAGACTTGTTTTCCGGTACCTCAACTCGAGGATTGGTATCAGGCGCTTTAGTTTTAGCCAATTGATAGGTCCTAATATGGTTATCTTGTCCGCAAGATTGCAGAAATATCAAGATTAAAATGGAGAAAATTAATTTGATTGCCATGGGGAAAAATTAAAGGTAAAGGTGGACGTAAACCTTTGAATAATTAGTCAAACATTTCCCAGCGGACATCTCTGGTGACATACGTAACAGAGATGGAATCCGGTACTGCAACTTTTACACTAAATTGAGCAGATTGGTTTGGCTCTAAAACAGTGTCGGTAACAATGCCGGAACGGTAAATAATTTGTGAGCCCTCTATAAAGGTAGAGTCGGCACCCAACAGCTGTGTATTTTCTCCCCATAGATTATAAATCACCCTTACAAAGTCTCCCCTTCGATTTCCCTGATTCATCACTTTGCCGGTGAACAGTCTAAATGATTCAAATACTTCTTCCTGTCCATGTCCAATGAAAACTAAATCGGGGGTGGGAAGTATTAAATCTTCAATTTCTACTATTTCGGATTTATTTAAGGTTAATAATCCTACATCTGTATTGACCAAGAGATAATCTAACTTATCTTTTTTAATAGTGCCTTCAATTATGGAACCATTACTTAATGATATTTTATGTGCGGGTGGAGGATTATCAATGAGCGCTTTTAATTGTTTGGTATAATCCGTTTCAGGTGGTTCGTACTCATAATTCATTACTTTATTTCGAAGCGTTTCCACCTCTTTTTGAATGTCCTCCATAGTTTGCTCCAATTCAAAAAATTTATCTGTTTGAACAATGGCAGCACTATCAGCAAATATTTCTGTTATTTCAGTTTGAGGGGGTGTTTCAATTTGAGGGTCCGGGTCTGCACTTTTTTTCTTGCCGCATCCCAATTGAAAAAGGGAAACTATTAGAATCATTATAATTAGCAATGACCTAATCATTGGCAAACTCAATAAATCCAGCTTCTTTTTTCATAGCTCTAAAGGCTGCCATTCTTAGTTTATCTCGATAATTATCATAAACATCAAAATCATGTAGCATCCCTACAATTTCATTATAATAGATGTAATTTGCTGGATCATTTAGCAATTCTACAATTCCATCCACCACCTCCGGATCAGAGAAACGAGTTAATCCCCTAAAGGCTTTCAGCCGGATATTACTGGGGAAATCTTTGGTCTGTGCGATTTCTAAATACAGGGATTTTATTTCAGGATTATCAAAATTATCCATTGAATTAATAATAGTATTGAGCAGGGAATAGTATTTATGCCGTCCAACTTGATAGGCTTCTAAAAGTGCCATCAACATTCTCTCTTCTGGAATTTCTCCCATTACGTCAAATGCAAATTCGTTGACCTTATCCCGGGAAACAGGGTCTCCCAGCATTTCAACAAATTTTCTTATCTAGAGCTCACCCAAAATTTATGGAAAAACTATTTTTTCAAGAAGTCCCAGAAATTTATGATGGTATTATAGAAATCAAGTCTTCAGCAAGAGATCCTGGAAGCAGAGCAAAAATTTGTGTTAATTCAAAAGATTCTTCCATTGATCCAGTAGGAGCTTGTGTTGGAATGAGAGGTAGTAGAGTACAATCAGTAGTTAATGAGCTTCATGGAGAAAAAATAGATATTGTTCATTGGTCAGAAGATCCTGCTACTTTAGTAGTTAGCGCTTTAGCACCAGCAGAAATTCAAAAAGTAATAATTGATGATCAAAATAGAAGAATAGAAGTTATTTTAACTGA
>CAZGBZ010000104.1:0-6608 GCA_964524135.1 uncultured bacterium | reverse complement strand
AAATCAGGGGGTTGAATATCCACTACAAGTCCGGACTGAAACCGGGAAATTAATCGATCTTTTAGACCTTTTAGCTCACTTGGATGCCGGTCTGTGGTTAATACGATTTGTTTCCCTTTTTGGAATAAATCATTAAATAAATGAAAAAATTGTTCCTGAGTTTGTTCTTTGGATTGGAAAAACTGAACATCATCCAATAACAGCATATCCACATTTCTATAGGTGCTGATAAAATCTGTTGAGCGGTTTTTCTGAATAGAACTGATGAAATCCAGCATAAACTTCTCACTGGTTAGATACACTACCCGCATATTTCCGTTCTGCCGAATGAGTTTATTTCCTACTGCCTGTAATAGATGGGTTTTTCCCAGACCGGGACTGCTATAAATTAGCAGTGGATTATAGGGAGTTTGCCCAGGAGTATCTGAAACAGATAATGCTGCAGCCTTGGCAAATTGGTTACTTTTCCCTTCAATAAAATTTTCAAATATATAGCGGGAATTTAATTGAGATTTTCTTTGATAGCCTTGTGGAACTGGTTTTTCCTTGGCAGTTAAAGTTGGTATTTCATCAATGCTCTTATCGCTGATCATAACACTATAATTCACTATGAGCGGATGATTTGCGTTTTCCTTTATAGCATTATCTATAAGATGGCGGTATTTAGATTCCAGCCACTCGTAATGAAATTGATTGGGCACTTGAAGTGTAATTCCATCTTCATTTAAGTTGGTGGCAACAACTCCGTCAAACCAGGTTTGAAATGCTTGTTCTTGAATTCGATCCTTAATATATAGCAAACACTTTTCCCAAAGATCGTCTTTAGTCATATACATTTCACCGGCTGATTGTTCGGCTGGCGTATTCATGCTGGTAACAATAATATAAAATTCACCCCTAAAATTCGGGTATTAAGTCCACTTAAAACAAGTTGAAAACATACCGAATTTTATTTTAAACCATTTGTAATTTATTAGTGAATGATAGAGATAGAAATACTACTTTTAGCCATTATTTTTATTTGCATCGGCATTTATAAAAGAAAATGGGTACCCAAATACCCATCTTTTTATTCTAAGAATAAACTCCTAAAAATTGGACACCGCGGAGTTCCGTCCCTTGCCCGTGAAAATACTCTGGATTCTTTCCAAAAAGCCATTGATGCCGGAATGGACGGAGTGGAGTTGGATGTACAATATTCCGCAGATAAAAAATTAGTGGTCTATCATAATTGGGATATTGAAGATAATTCCGGTAAAATAGAATTAATAGAAAAATTACCCTATTCAGAATTGAAGAGAATTTCGTTGAATGGTATTGAAAACCATAAAATCCCCTTATTTTCCGATGTTTTAAAAATTCTTAATAAAAACTGTATCATCAATGTCGAAATTAAATCAGCAAAAATTCTGAACACAGACATTGAAAAAAATGTTTTGGAAACCGTTAAAGAATATAATTTTGAAAATAATTGCATCATATCCAGTTTTAATCCTTTTATACTCAAGCGAATTAAAAAAATAAATCCAAATATACTAACTGCCTTTTTATGGAGCGCCAGAGATCCCCAATTAGTTTTCAATACCCCTCTTTGGGTTTGGATTTGCCGCCCGGATGGATTCCATCCTGATATTGAGTATTTAGATGAAAATTTAATGAATTGGATTCATAGAAAAAAAATGTCTGTTTTAACTTTTACGGTAAAAACTTCATCTGACCTGTCAATAGCAAAACAGCTTGGGGTAGACGGCATTATTATGGATGATCCGTATCTAAATTAAAAACGGCGTGGATTATATCTACCATTCTATAGGTTTTTTTATCGAAGACCCATTTTTTAAATTATAGGTTACCGGAAATTGATTATTAAGATAATGGGAATGGTGAATACGAAAGGAAAGTGGTGATATGGATTTCAAAATATTATTGATTCGTTTGTAGGGGAAAGCAAAAATCACCTGTTTCGCTGGAAATAGTTTTTTTGCAGTATTTATGGCGGGTTTTAAATCCGTATCTCCTGTAATAATACATAGAGTATCACATTTATCTTCTACAAAAAGTTCAATTAATTTTGCTCCAAGGGCAACATCAGTTTCCTTTTCTTCATGTCTTTTTAGTTTAATAAATACATTTGGGCTTGAATAGTAAATATATTTTTTCTTAAACTGACCCAGCTCAATTTTTATTCCCGAATCTTTTAAGCATTCTATATAATTTTTATGTCGTATTGTTTTTTCCGGATCATCCAATTGGAGGTGTTTGGCTAAAGCAGAAAAATAATAAACTTCCTTCAGTTCAGCATCTTTGCTGATAATATACAATAAACTTTGGCATAATTTGTTTAAATCAAGCCATTTAACTTTTATCTGTTTATCTCGGTAGAGATCATGCATGGAATGATAGATATTAAATCCATCAATGAGGAAAGAGGTACGATTCAATTTTAGGGACCTTTATTTATAAAAAACCTCCGAGCCGTAGCCCGGAGGGGTTCGGTGAATAAATCACCGGTGTTGAATACGTCGTAAATTAATCAGGTACGATCAATATAATCAATGATTTTTTAATTGAGTAGGAAAATTGATTGGTGAACCATCTGACGGGTCTATGAATTTAGCATGCTATCTGTCTGATGGATTTATACTAAAACTTAACTTCACCTTTCCAGTATCACATCAACAATCAGTACCAAATCAATAATATCAATACTGCCGCTGTTATTCATATCGCCGGCTTCTAATTGATCAGATGTGGGGATAGTATTGCCCAGTACAAAATCAACTGCATTAATGATGTCGAGTATGTTTACTTCACCATTTTGGTCAATATCGCCATAGAGTAAACCGTTGGTTACGTTGATATAGTTTTCTTTGCTGAAGGTTGAGGTGCTTTCACCATCGCTAACCGTAAGGGTTACCGTAAATTCACCTTCAAAGTTGTAGGTATGCTCGGGGTATTGTTCTTCACTATCAACTACTCCGTCGCTGTCAAAATCCCATTGCCAGGAAGTGGGATATCTCTGTGCAATTTCTCTAAATTGTACTGTTAGGGGGGCATTCCCAACAACGGGGTAGCCAGCTAAGTTTGCATGCAGAGAACGGTCAGCCGTTTCATATATTTAAACACGACCATTTAAATTATTTTTTAAAGGTGCACCCACAGCAATATAATCACCGCTCACTTGTACATTTCCGCCGAAAGCATCCACCGCTTCAAGATCTGAAGAAAATAATTTCTTATATTCAATACAAAGTGGACCTCCTTCAGTTTCTTTTAGTTCAAAGACAAATACCGCACCGGATGAAGGACCCGCATCGTCTCTATATGCACTGCTGACAACTAAGATCTCTCCTTCTAAATCTAATTTTTCTCCAAATTTGTCTCCCAAATCATAGAGGCTTGGAGTAATCGCCTGAGTATAAACCCAATCTATACCCTCTTTATAATAAGCATGCACAACACCATAATTATTTTCTTTAAAAGCTGAAATGAATAACCACTCATTATTGGAAATCATAAAATTACCAAAATTACCCTGATAGGCTTGAGTGGGTGGATAAATTGTTTGATAATATTCATAATTCTCACCGTTCCAAATATAATGCATGACTTTCCCTTCTTCGGATGCTTCTCCTGTTTCTTCATCATAACCAAGAAAATTATATTTTTGAAAAGATATAAGCAGTTCATCCGGTTTAATAAGTGTTCTAGTGATTTGACTGTGTTCAAAAGCCGAAAATTCTTCCTGCTGAATAAGTATCCAGGGTTCGTTCCAGGTTTCAAAATCTTTTTTATAAATATATAAATGGCTGTCCTTAAACCAATTGAAAATAGAATCCCCCATAGTGGTAACTAAAGTATCGTAGTAAACATTAAAATCTATAGCCATACCGCTCATTAATCCATTTTTAACATTTAATGCCAAACCAAAGTTAAATAAATTATTATCAGGGCCATTGATTGAAGATCCTGCAACCCATTGCCCCCCTGCCTTTTTTACCTCATTTACTCTTCCCAGAGAAGCACCTTCACCAGGAATGTTAGGTCCCCAATTTCGGGCATAAAAGTAGTTTGATTCCAAGTATTGATTACTACCTACTGGGTTACCATATGAAAACTCAAATTTTTGAATAAAATTCCATTCACTATTATCAATAATATAATAATCCATCCCCTGAAGACCAGAACCAGTTAATATCAAATCATTACCATTTAAGTTTAAGTGAGTTCCAACACCTCCACCCCAATCCATGATACTATCATTAGGTGCAATAATAAATTCATAAAAGTCATCTTGGGAGAAAGAAGAGTTCAACATTAATACTGTTATAATAAATAATTTCATTTTTAAGCCCTCCTATTTCAGTAAAATAATTTTGTAAGACACATAACTCGCAATTTTACACCATTCTCTCTCTATAATACAAGGTAATATTTAGCTAACACTGGTTATTGATTTTCACCATTCACCCCCACTTTCTTTAGTGTAGCCTTACCAGTCTTACGGGTTTATGAATTCAGCATTGTATTCGTTTGATGGTTAGTATTCTGCCTCAAAATCTGCAGAAAAGATCACCCCATTCTGCAATTAAAACTTTTTTCTTTTGTCCTGCCTCCTTTTTCCTGGTTTCTGTTGTAAATTGTAATTACTCCCTAAGATTAAACTGATAATAACATTATAAGTTGATTATATGGCATATTAGAGTTATATTTAGTTATGTATAAACTGCGTCAAACAAAGAAGTTCCAAAAAGATTTTGGCAAATTAGATAAAAAAAGGCGAAATCTTATTTTGGAAAAATTGTCCATCTTGGCTTCTGGAAACTGGGACAGTTTAGACTTAAAAAAACTGAGAGGCTCTGATAATTCGTATAGAATTCGCAGTGGAGATTACAGAATTTTATTCGAAAAAAGAAAAAAAGAATTGTTGATTATATTAATTACGGTTAAACACAGAAGGGACGTTTATTAATGAGTATTCAAGTAATAAAGAAAAAGCAAAAAGCAGATTATGTAATTATACCCTATAATGAATTTCTTAAATATGCAGATGAAGATTTAATTGATTCTGCCTACATACAGGAAATATTAAGCGATCCTGCAGATGGTGAAATTATTGATTTAAATTTAGAAGATTTTGTGAATAATCACATTCACCTGCTCAGATTAAAAGCTGGACTAAGTCAAAAAGAATTGGCTGAAAAAATGAATGTTTCTCAAGCATATATTTCAAAATTAGAGAAAATGGAGACGGTTTCAGCAAAAGCAGTAAAGAAAGTATCTGATTCAATTTGATTTACCCATCATCAGATTGAGACCCTTTACTTCGGCTCTCCTTCTGCCTCCTCTTTTCTGATTCCTGCTTCTTCTATCTACGGTGAATAGAAATTAACAATTTTTCCATCCCTCCAATTCCCCATTCATTTATTTTAGACAGGCATATTCTATCTTTAAATTACGAGGGTGTAATTCATTCGTAATTGAAGATGTTAGATAATTTCTCCAGATTAGAACAATTAAAAAAAGAGCGCAATGCCGTAATACTGGCTCATTATTATCAAGATCCTGATATTCAGGATGTGGCTGATTTCATGGGGGACAGCCTTGCTCTGGCACAATATGCTGTGAAAACGGATGCTGATGTTATTCTATTCTGCGGTGTACATTTTATGTGCGAAACTGCTAAAATTTTAAATCCGGACAAAAGAGTCATCTTACCAGACATGGATGCTGGCTGTTCTCTGGCCGATTCTGCACCTTCCCAAAAGTTTAAAGCCTGGGTTGATTCTCATCCGGATCATACGGTAATTACCTATATAAATTGCTCTGCAGGGGTAAAGGCAGCATCAGATATTATCTGCACCTCATCCAACGCTGAAAAAATTATTAACAGTCTGCCTGAAGATGAAAAAATCATATTTGCACCGGATAAATATTTAGGGGCGTACTTACAGAAAAAAACCGGGCGTGATTTACTTTTGTGGGATGGCTCCTGTCAGGTGCATGAAATTTTTTCAGAAAGAGAACTCATCCGATTAAAAACCAGGCATCCTGAAGCATTGGTTTTAGCCCATCCCGAATGTGACGAAAATATACTGCGTCATTCAGACCATATTGGCTCCACAACCTCTATTATAAAGTTTGCTCATCAGTCGAATCACGAAAAATTTATTATAGCCACAGAGCCGGGAGTCATACATCAAATGGAAAAAGAGAGTCCCAATAAAACTTTTATTCCTCTTCCAACAAATGATGGCTGCGCCTGTAATGAATGTCCCCACATGCGCCTAAACACCATTGAAAAAATGGTGGTGGCTCTTGAAACTATGTCTCCCGAAATTATTTTATCGGAAGAACTTAGGCTCCAGGCACTGGCTCCTTTAGAAAGAATGTTGGCACTCAGTTGATAGAATACCCCCAACATAAAAAGCTTTCTGATGAATATATCATTGGCAAAATCGCTGATTTTTTAGCAGAAGATATTCCCGATGGTGATATAACAACGGAAAGTACCACTTCTGAAAATTCTGATATTAGAGCTGAAATCCAAGTAGTAGAAAAACTGGTTTTTGCCGGGAGTGAAATTATTCCGCATTGCTTTGGGGAAA
>CAZGBZ010000103.1:0-6685 GCA_964524135.1 uncultured bacterium | reverse complement strand
CGAAATGGTATAATTGGAGGCATAAATGTATTTTAGGCAAATATATATCTTCATCTTAGTAGTAAGTATTTTCACAACTGGATGTCAAAAACTGGTAAATGACCCTGGTGGTGAAGACACAAATATTGAAGTAGATAAAGGACTGAGTTATTGGGGAGGTGCATATAATGATTTTGGTCATGCTGTTGTGCAAACTGCAGATGGTGGTTATGCGGTAGTTGGAAGTCAATATTCTACGACTACTCAAGAAGACCTTATGCTGGTTAAATTTAGTTCATCTTTAGTTTTTGAAAGTGACACCAGTTTTGGAGGTGACAATTCAGAATATAATAATATTGCAAATGACTTACAGCAAACAGCTGATGGTGGATATATTTTGGTTGGAAGTACTTTTAATGGCACCGACAAAGATGTTTGGGTAGTTAAATATACTCCCCTACTTACTTTATCTTGGCAGGATACTATAAAAGGAACATATAATGATGTTGGAAATTCCATTCAACAAACTCTGGATGGAAGTTATGTAGTTTGTGGAACTTCGCATGACGGTAATGATGAAGACATAATGCTTTGGAAGATTGCAACTGATGGTTCAAGTCATGAAGTTGTATATTCTGAGACAACTGATAATGGAACAAGAGATTTTGGGAATTATGCTCAACAAACATACGATGGTGGATATATTATTGTAGGAAAAAGCCAAACCTCGACAAATGCAAATGATATCAGATTAATCAAATTAAATGTAACCAGTGGCACGGTTAGTGTTGGTTTCGATTCTACTTATGCCATAGCTGATGGTAATTATAATGATGAAGGGATTTTTGTTCAGCAAACATCTGATAATGGGTATGCAGTAGTAGGAAATTATTGGGTAAGTGGGTATGGGCAAAATAATGTATTTGTTTTAAAAACTGATTTTCAGGGATCAGATGCCAATACTTCTATAGCAACTTTTGGAGGGGGGTTTGACGATTTTGGCAACTGTGTTAGACAAACAGCAGATGGAGGATTTATTATTGTCGGTAGTAAACTCGCACAATCTACAACTAATGAAGATGTTTGGGTTTTAAAGTTGACTTATGACCTTTCTACAGAATGGGATTATACCTATGGTGGGGGTGCTGATGATATAGGTACTTCTATTAGTCAAACTACAGATGGTGGATATATTATTACAGGCAATACCTATTCATATGGTAATCAAAGTGAAATTATTTTATTGAAAATTGACGGTTCAGGAGTAATTCAAGACCTTTCTAATTCAACAAGTAGCGAATAATTTTTTAAAATAATAAATATGAGGTTATATATTTCAAAGTTAATTCTTTTAGCTTTCATAGGTGTAATTATTGGGCAAAACCAAAGCCCCTATCTGGATATTGCCAATGAATTATTAGTAAGAAAAAAACTTGCTAAAAAATTACCCGATGTCTTTGATAATTCCAAATACACTGAAATGGTGGATAAAATTGATGCTATAGCTCAAATCAGTCCCAAAGATCATGAGACCCGAATGGCAGTTATTAATCCGGAGTTCCATTGGTGTTTTTCGCAAACATACTCGTTGGCTAATATGTCCGCAAAAGCTATTGATCACTATAGAAAATATAAAATTCAATCATTAGATAATTCATTGACTATACATACACTATTTCAAAAAAACATAAATGAATTAGAAATTGCTCTTGAAAATAATCAAGCGAAATTGGCTCAGGATATTTTTGAAACTATAACAGACTTTAAAAATACTGTAGATTCCCCCACCAATATTCAAATTCAACTATTGCAGGATAATTTGAATACCTTTAATGAGCTTACCAATCGTTCGCAAAAAATTTCTGAAGATGGATTTATGGGACCGCAAACCAAAAGTGCAATTTATGATTTTGAAGAAAATAATCCCTATTTTGTAACCCAAAGTGAAATTCAATCTACAATTGTGTCATCTGTCGAAATATCTTCAGCTCCTACTTCAATCCAGCCAGTTTCATCAAACTCTCAATTAGATGCTGAACAGATAGCAGGGGATAACTCCATACATCTATCCACAAAAATAATTGTTTCAGAAGACAAGATTAAATCAATCCCTGGGACAAGCATTGCAGAAGTTTTGGAAAATGTTTTAGGGATAAACATTAAACGTCAGGGCGTTTCAGATGTACTTGCAAATATTTCCACTTTTGGTGGAACGGGTGAGCAGACTCTAATATTGGTAGATGGATTGAAAATTAGTAATCAGCAAACTTTGCATCATGATTTGGATTTGCCCATTAATATTGATGATATAAAGCAAATTGAAATCTACCGCAATGCTGCGGCAAGAACATATGGTACTGGAGCAATTTCAGGTGTTGTGAATATTATTACTAAATCAGGTGATGAGAGAAAAACATATCTTTCTACAGAATTTGGCGATTATTCCCTTTTAAATAGTAATTTTATGGTGACGGTTCCCATAGGTAAAAGTTTTCATAACCTTAGCTTTAACAGCTTATCTTCAGATGGTTATAAAACAAATACGGACTTTCTAAAAAATACATTCTACTATAAATATTCCCTGCAGGATGGCAAAACATCCACCAACTTTTCATTTGGATTTTTGAGCAGAGGGAACGGAATTACTAACCAATTAGAAAATGTATATGAAAATCAATATGAAAAAAATTCTACAAAATTCTTTAATTCTAAAATATTGTGGGATTTTGGAAATGTTAAATTAGAATCTAATACCCATTGGTTTGACCATAGAGATGAACTGGCATATAATAAAAATATCGGTGGATGGGATAACTATTCCAATACTGAAATTGGTGTTAATTTTAATGCAAATGCTTCGTCAAAATGGGGCAACAGAAAAACCGGCTTCACCTATAATAGGGAAACAAATTCTAATACCACTGTAACTGAAATTACCCGGGATCACTATTCTCTTACTTATCAAGAATTTATATCCTTAAAAAAACTAAATTTGGGTTTTGGTGTTAGCAGCAATTATTATGACGACTTTGGGTGGTATGCTGCACCAGGTTACCAATTGGTATATAATATCAATAATAATGCAAATATTTATCAAAAATATGATCGTGGATTTAGACTTCCTTCTTTCTTTGAAATGTATGCTGATGACTATATCTATAATGGAAATCTAGATTTAAAGGGTGAATCTATAAATTCTTTTGAGTATGGAATTCAAATTTATGGCTCTGCTGTACGAATGACCGCTTCACAATTTTACAAGAATAGTGCCAATGTCATTGATTGGTACACAATATCATCCGGAAATACAAAAACATGGAAAGCTGACAATATACCAGATGTCCTCACATCTGGACACAATATGCAGTTAGAATTATATCCGGAAATAATTAAAAGACTGAGTTTTGTTGATCGATTTGAACTGGGATATGCTTATTTAGATATTGAACATAATGGTGAAAAAGGTGATTATAAAAATATTTCTCATTATTTGAAGCATCAACTCGTTTTTGGTACACAGTATAACCTTCCATTCGGAATTTCCCGCTCTTGGTATGTTCGTTACGAACAGCCTAATGATCAGGATAATAGAACTATTTTCGATACTCAAATCCATTATAAAATCTGGCGTTTTGAGACTACTTTAAATATTAATAATGTATTTAATGTACAATATGAAGATGTTGAGGATGTAACACTTCCCGGACGATGGATCAGATTCAGTCTCAGATATAATCTGTAACTTTTTAACCACCACTTAAATTTCACTCATAAAATAATCTGGAGGATTTAATTTATGTCTAACCATAAATTCCAAACTGAAGTCAACCAACTACTGCATTTAATTATCCACTCCCTATATTCCCATAAGGAAATATTTCTCAGGGAACTCATATCCAATTCATCTGATGCATTAGATAAATTGAAATATCTAACCTTAACAGATGATAAATTCAAATCACTTGAATTAACACCGCAAGTTAACATCAATTTTAATGAAAAAGATAAAACCCTCACTATTTCTGATAGTGGTATTGGAATGAATAAAGATGACCTGAAAGAAAATCTGGGAACCATTGCTCGATCCGGAACCAAAAACTTTGTTGAAATGTTGACGGGTGATTCAAAAAAAGATTCTAACCTCATAGGGCAATTTGGTGTTGGATTTTACTCCTCATATATGGTTGCAGACAAAGTGGAAGTAATTAGTAAAAAAGCTGGTGAAAATTCCGCATACAAATGGACAAGTGACGGAAAGAGTGGCTACAATATTGAAGATGCTGAAAAGGATTCTTTTGGAACAGATATTATTCTCTATCTTAATGAAGAAGGTGAAAAATATACAACTCGTTGGGAAATTCAAAATATCGTAAAAAAATACTCTAATCATATCTCTTTCCCTATATACCTACATTGGGAAGAAGTAACTACAAAAGGTGAGGGTGATAAGAAAAAGGAAAAGAAAGAAAATAAAACGGAAAAAATTAACGCCGGTTCAGCATTTTGGAAAAAATCAAAGGGATCACTAAAAGCAAAGGATTACAATCAGTTTTACCAGTCTATAGCTGTTGATTATGAAGACCCCATCCTCCATATTCATACGCAAGCTGAAGGTACATTAAACTATACCACCCTATTTTTTGTACCCAAAAATGCGCCCTTTGACCTATTTAATCCTGATTTTCAACCGGGAGTAAAGCTCTATGTAAATCGTGTATTTATTACCGATAATGATAAAGAGTTGATGCCAACCTATTTACGATTTATTAGAGGGGTAATTGACTCAGAGGATTTGCCTTTGAATGTAAGCAGAGAAATTCTGCAGAAAAATAGAGTTTTAGCAAAAATAAAAAATAACTCCGTGAAAAAAATCCTCTCAGAACTCCTGAAATATTCAGAAGATAAAAAGAAATACACTGAATTCGTTGATAAATTTGGAATTCCAATTAAAGAAGGGTTATACCAAGATCAAGATAATCGTGATGACCTATTAGAATTAGTCCGCTTTAAATCTACAACTGAAGAGGGCTATGTTTCCCTTGCTGAATATGCGGGTAGAATGAAATCTGATCAAAAAAATATTTATTACATCACCGGAGATAATGAAGCAACATTGAAGAATTCTCCCCTTCTAGAGATGTACACTGAAAAAGAGATTGAAGTGCTCATAATGGATCAGGATATTGATGAATTTGTTATACCAACAATCAATAAATATAAAGACCATGACTTAAAATCTGTCAACTTCAGCGATGCTGCAGATGATTTACAAACAGATAATGAAAAAAAGGAAGAGACCAACCTTAAGCCTCTCCTGAAAAAAATGAAAAAGGTTTTAGGTGAACAAGTGAAAGATGTAACTGCTTCATCACGACTAAAGGATTCACCTTCATGTATTGTTGCGGATTCAAATGATCCAACTGCAAAAATGCAGGAACTCATGAAAGCTATGGGGCAATCTGGACAGCAAGGCCAACAAGATGTAAAACCAATTCTTGAAATCAACCCTTCGCATGCAATCATCATTAAGCTAAAGGATATGAAAAAAAGTAAATCATTTGATGATATTAGTCAACTTCTCCTCGATCAAGCCGTTTTGCTGGAAGGCGCCAAGTTAAAGAACCCAACTGAGTTTGTAGACCGGTTGAACACAATTTTAACAGAATCCCTGTAATTTTCGTCCTTTAGAAGGCACATTTAACAAAAATAATAGTCCCTCACCCATTATCCTCCTCGTGAGATCACAAATCTTGCATTCTATGTAACAGTATGTAAAATGTGACCTGTGACCATTGTAACCCTCGTTAGAAAGCTGTAATTTTGCCTATGTGTAGTAATATATATTTTAATTTACAAAGAATAGGAAGAAGAAAATGAAGAAAATAGTATTAATAGGATTATTAATTACTGGTCTGTTTGCAGGAAAAAAAGCAGATTATGCCAAAGTTATATCTTCGGATATCCAATCTACTGTAATTGAATTCAATACCGAAAATTTTAATTTAGTACCAGTAAGTACTCCAGATGGTATATTGTACCTGGCAAGACTTGAAAATGGAGCTTCATTCCTTAAGAAGGGTGCACCGGATTTACATAAAATTTCTAGATCCATAATTATCCCTGATAATGCGGAAATGGGAATTGAAATTTTATCTTCAGAATTTACAGATTATGATAATATCTCTATTGCACCTTCAAAAGGGAATATATCCCGATTGGTTAATCCAAATGATCTTCCCTATGTATTTGGTGAAGAATATAGTCAGGACTCATTTTTTCCTTCCACACTTGCTGAGCTGCGGAATCCATACATCCTGAGAAGTTTACGGGGTCAGGCTGTAGATTTTCACCCCATTCAATATAATCCAATTCAAAAAGTATTACGAGTGTATTCTAAAATTAAGATAAAAGTTTCTGCAATGGGTGATGGCGGTGGAAATATGCTCAGCAGAAAAGCTGGAAAACAATTGATTGCCCGAGAATATAAAAATATTTATGACGAACATTTTATAAATTTTAGAGATGATACTCGCTTCGAGTATTTAGAAGATCATGGAAATATGTTGGTCATTTCTCACGGTGCTTTTATGGCAGCAATGCAGCCATTGGTGGACTGGAAAAATAAAAAGGGTATCCCTACAGAAATGATTGATGTAGCTGAAATTGGCTCAAGTTCGGGGTCTATTGAAAATTTTGTGGATGACTA
>CAZGBZ010000102.1:0-6714 GCA_964524135.1 uncultured bacterium | reverse complement strand
GAATGTCTGAACTTATTATTTCCAATGCTGATGGTGAAGATATTGGTTTTACCTATTTTGAAGGTGGTGGTGACGGTGAACCTTGCTGTGGTGATGGCGAATGTAATGGGGATGAGACGTCAGATTCTTGTCCTGAAGATTGTGGTGATCCTGAACCATACTGTGGTGACGGTGAATGTAATGGTGATGAAACAGCAGAATCCTGTCCTGAAGATTGTGATGACGGTGGTGACTGTGAAGAAGCCTGGGATGGCGACCCCTGTTCTATGCCCGATCACAGTCTGCATTTAGATGCAGGTGGTTCTATATTATTTAATTCTTCAACTCCGTTGGCTGGTTTCCAGATTGACGTAGATGGGGCAACAATCACCAATGCAGAAGGCGGTGAAGCAGATGCAGCCGGGTTTATGATTCAGGCGTCTGACAATACAGTGCTTGGATTTTCTCTGGATGGTTCTACCATTTCGGGATGCGGAACCATGATTGAATTAACTTTAGATGGTGATGCTACCGGTCTGTCAGGAATTATAATGGCAGATGCTGGTGGTGAAGAAGTAGCCTTTACCTATTTTGAAGGTGGTGGAGATGGTGAGCCTTGCTGTGGTGATGGCGAATGTAATGGTGATGAGACTTCAGAATCTTGCCCTGAAGATTGTGAAGAAGATGAATGCCCTGAAGGGTATGATGAATGTGGTGTTTGTGATGGGCCTGGTGCTGAATATGAATGTTGGGATGGTGAATTAGTTTGTGAAGCCTCTGATTGTTCAAATGAGCCTGGTACTGATCCATTTAATTTCAATCAATCTACTATGTTTGCATATTATTTTGTATTCTCAGCCTATGATTGCCCAGGTGACTATCTGGTTGCAGGTGAAGATTGGATTGGTGTATATAATGGTGATGTATGTGTGGGTGGTGCTGAATGGCCAGGTGGACCTACGGAAGTACCCGCCTTTGGTAATGATGGCAATGAATATTCAGAAGGATATTTAAATCCTGGTGATACGCCAACTTTCAAAATATATGATGCATCTGAAGACAAATATTATGATGCAATGCCAAATGAAAACTTTGCATTCCAGCCATATGGCGTTAACAATATAATCCGAATGGATGCTGGACTTTTCCAGAATGTGATGCTTGATGAAGGTGCAAATTTGGTATCCTTCTATGTTCTTCCTGAAGATAACAGTGTAGAAGATATGATGGATCCATTAATGGGCAATGTTTCTGCTGTTTTAAGTGGTGGTGCCGCAGCTCAGTATTTAGATGGCTGGGGATGGATTGGTTCGTTAACAACTTTCGAGTATGAGGCAGGGTATTGGATTATTATGGATGCTTCTGCAGAACTTAATCTTGAAGGATGTGATAGCCCAACGGCTAACCTTGTTTATGATTTACAAGCAGGTGCAAATCTGATTTCATATCCCGAGGAGGGATCTTCAGATGTTAGTGCTGCAATACCTGATGATGTAGAAAGTCTATTTGAGGCAGTATTGTCTCAGGGTAACGCTGCCATGAATACAGAAAATGGCTGGGTTGGTTCTCTTACATCTTTTTCTGGTGGTTCAGGCTACTGGGTGATTGTAAGTGAAGACTTAACATTTAGCTATAATTTAAATGATGGATTCGGAAGAGCAATTGAAGATTATTCTGAAACCATGCCCACATTTGGTGAGTTCAAAGTTAATCAATCCACAGAGCAGGCATTCTATTTTGTGGATGAAATAACTCTTCTTGATGGAATTGTTGACCATGGGGATTGGCTGCTGAGTTATAATAATAACGTGCTTACTGGAATTCGTCAATGGCAGGGTGTAATGGTTGATATTCCTGCAATGGGTACCTCAGATGCTACGCTTAATAGTGGTTACTTTGTAGAAGGTGATGTACCAACCTTTAAGCTCTTGAAGCAAACCACAGGTGATCTGATTTCGCTGGATGGTGAAATTGCAGAATGGTCATCCAATGGTGTATTTACTCTTAATGGACTTTCTGAAATTGAATCTGCACCTGGAAAAATCAGTTTAGATAGCGCTTATCCAAATCCGTTTAATCCAACAACGACTATTAGTTTTGGATTGCCGGTAGATAGTAAGGTATCTATTCAAATTTATAATCTCCAGGGTAGAGTTATTGAAACACTGGCAAGTCAATTTATGCAGGCTGGATACCATTCTGTTACCTGGAATGCAGATAATTTCAGTAGCGGTGTTTATTTTGTGAAAATGGCAACTGGGGATTATGTCAGTACCCAAAAGCTGCTGTTAGTAAAATAGATAAGTTTTTAACAAGGGGTGGGAGCATTAATTTGCTCCCACTACAATAGTTTTGGGCATTGATTTTAGATTGATAGCCCAATTGGTTTTAAATCGATATAAAGCCATTTACATTATGTAACAAATATCGATTAGTAAAATCATAGAATTATTTGTAAATTTAAAAGTCAATTAATGAGGAAAATAGGATCAAAAAAATAAAATTACTTATAATAATTGTGCTTTCGGGGTTTTTGCTTGGAGCAAAAGTTCAGTTAGATGTTGCCGAAATAGTTGCTCGATCTGTTCATTTAGAACATTCAAATTTGCACGATGGAGGTGAATTTAATCTATCAAGTGTTGAGACTATTAAAAATGAGGATTTAGATTTAATTTACATTTTCCATTTGAATCCGGAAGGTTTTATTATTGTACCTGCTGATAATCAGTCAGTGCCTGTATTGGCTTTTGGGTTTGAGCATGCATTTGAAAGCAGCAATATGCCATCCAACTTGCAGTATGTAATGGACCAATATAAAACGGAATTATTGGAAATGGTAAATAACCAGTCTGACCCTGATTCTGAATTTTCTACACAGTGGGATTACTATTTGAGCGGTAGCGTTGAACCGAATCGTTCTCGTGATGTAACTCCTCTTATCGAAGCAAAATTTAATCAAAGCGGATCTTGGAACAACGAAGTTACAGCTGTAACTGGATTTAACGGACCTGTAGGATGTGTTTCTGTGGCAATGTGCCAGACTATGCATTATTGGAAATATCCTGCAAGTGGTATAGGGTCAAATTATTATGTGGAAAACGATTTAGGTTATCTAGAGGTAGATTTTAGTGATGCAAATTATGACTTTGGGAATATGGCTGCAACATATGCCACATCACCCTCTCAACTATTATTATATCATGCAGGGGTTGCTGTGAATATGGATTATGATTATTCAGGGTCAGGTGCATGGGTGGTTGGCGGCCATCCATCTGCATATTACGCTCTGGAAAACTTTTTCGCATATAGCTCTGACATTAGTTACGAATGGAAAGTTAATCATACTGATAATGATTATAGAGATATTATTATTAATGAATTAGACAATAATAGGCCAGTAATTTCTCAGGGATATGATAATGGTGGCTATGGAGGTCATGCCTGGAATATTGATGGGTATTCAGGAAATAACTTACATTGCAATTGGGGTTGGGGTGGCAGTAATAATGGTTATTTCAGCTTGACAACAATGGGTGGTTTCCCAAATGATCAGGCGGTTATTATTGGTATATTGCCTCAAATGGCAGACCCAATTGCACTCTATGAGTATGTAGTAAATGATGAAACAGTAACTTTTATTGATTTGTCAAGTATGGTAAATGAAGTTGCTCTTAGTGCCTGGAATTGGGATTTTGGCGATGGAAACACCTCTTCATTATCGACCCCTGAGCATACCTACCAGGGTGGTGGCGAGTACGAAGTAACATTGATTGTATCTAACATTTATGGGATGATAAGTGAACCTCATACGGAAACTATTCTTATTCAATCTGGTATGCAGGGTGATGTGAATGAGGATTCTGTCCTAAATGTCCTAGATATAGTAATTATTGCAAATTTTGTATTGGGTAATGATACCCCCTCTGCATCAGAGTTCTCAACGGCTGACCTAAATAATGATGGCGTTTTAAATATTTTAGATATTGTAACTTTAACAAATCTCATTTTAGAGGCATAATTAGTGAAAAAACTTAATAATATAACTATCATCATCTCTATTGCTTCTCTCCTTTTTGGAGCTGAAGTAAATGTGGAAAAAGCCCAAAGGGTAGCCGGTAATATTTTTATTGAAAGAGCGGACAGGGCAGGTACAGAATCACTCAACATTCAGAATATTGAGGTAGTTGATGAAAATTCTGTTAAATTAATGTATATTTTTCATTTAGAAGAGCCGGGGTTTATCATTGTTTCTGCTGATGATAGAGTTGTTCCTCTTTTGGCATTTAGTTTTGAGAATCCTTTTAACATGGAAAATATGCCAGCCAACCTTTCCTGGATGGTAGATGCATATACGGAATTGGTCACTGGTGCTATCAATTCAAATGTTTCTGCAACGGAAGAAGTAAGCGATGAGTGGAATAAATATTTAACAGGTGATAATTTGAATCTTCAAACCAGAGATGCCGCAGGTCCATTGCTTCTTTCAAAAATCAATCAAACCGGTGGATGGAATGATTACTGTCCTGATGGCAGCTGTTCTGATGGAGATCAAGTGCCCAATGGCTGTGTAGCTGTTTCTATGACCGCTTTAATGCATTACTGGTCTTATCCAACCACAGGGTATGGTTCAAATTCATGTTATTGTGGGGGGTACGGTACGCAGTCTGCTGATTTTTCAGATGCTACTTACGATTATGATTCCATGGGAGATGCCACATCTGCTACTGATGCTGCTGCATTACTGTTATGGCATGCAGGAGTATCTGTAAATATGGATTATGAATGTGAGGGATCTGGTTCAATGGTAACAGGTGGATTTCCATCTGCTGAATATTCACTGAAAAATAATTTTAATTTTAAATCAAATATGTATGATGTTCACCCGTATTCATATAGCGATGCAGGGTGGATTGATAAATTAGCAGATGAAATTGATAGTAATCGCCCCTTTATTTATGTTGGGTACAATGATGAAGGTGGTCATGCCTGGAATTGTGATGGTTACGATGACGAATTGTTTCACATGAATTGGGGTTGGGGTGGACAAAGTAATGGTTATTTTACAATTACCGGTTCCGATGATCCAGATGGTTGGGGAAGTGGTTCTTATGCGCTTATTAATATTGAGCCCGAATCATTAAATCGCCCCAATTTAGTACTTGAATCCTATGAATCCAGTGAAATTGAAGGAGATGGTGATCAGGTAGTAAATCCTGGTGAATCTTTTAACTTGGTATTTTCAATTGAAAATCCTGAACCATGGGCTGATGCCAGCAGTATTGAAATTATACTTACTACATCAGAAAATGGTTTAACAATTGATGAGAACACCAATTCGATTTTTATCAATGAACCTTTAAACGCTGGAGATACATTTACGAATGCATCCATGCCATTTATTGTTGATGTAGATGCTGATATTGAATTGGGATATAAATATTTTACCCTCATTGTTATGGGAATTGGTATTGAAGGTGCAGAGGACAATTATTTTTTCAAAGAATACGAACTCATGGCTAATGTGAGCTTAAATCAATTTGGCTTCCCTATTTACAATGCCTCTCAAAAAACCAGTCCTTTGGCAGTTGATTTGGATAATGATGGTGTTGAAGAAATTATATATGGTGACTATAATGGATATGTACATGTTATAAATTCAGATGGTACCATTTTTGGTGATGGTACTTTCCCATTTAACACAGGAAATCAAATCTGGGGCGCTGCAGCATCTGCTGACTTAGATGGTGATGGTCTTACCGATTTTACTGTTCCATCAAAAAGTAAACATTTATATATTTTCGATAAGAATGGACTCAAAGTTGATTATGATGCTGAGAAATATTTGTTAGGTACCCCGGCTATTGGCAATATTGATGATGACTCAGATTTGGAAATAGTATTTTCTGGATATTCATCCAGTAATAAGGTATTTGCTATTAATCATGATGGTAGTGATGTTGTTGGATTCCCCTATGAATTGGGTGAAAAGGTGAAAATTGGTGTGGCGTTAGCCGATTTTAATGGCAATGGCAAAGAGGATATTGTTGTAGGTACAGACAGTGACAAAATTCATCTTATATATGATGATGGGAGTGAGGCTCCAGGCTTCCCCGTTTCAGTTGGAGATAAGGTTCAGTCAGCACCCTCTATTCTTGAAGTGGATGGAACAAAAGTAATTTTTGTTGGATGTAATGATGACAATTTGTATGCCATAAATAGTGATGGCAGTTTGCGCTTTTCAATTCCTACAACGGACAAAATTTTAAATTCTCCCGGCTTTATAGACTTTAATAATTCATTGTATATATTTTTCAGTGATGATAATGGTATGCTCTATGGGGTTGATACAGAAGGAAATACCCTTGAAGGTTGGCCCGTAGATGTCGGTGCAGTTATCAGTAAGTCAGTTGCTTTTTCAGATATGAATTTTGATGGCAACGTTGAATTAATTGCAGTAACTGAAATGGCTGATGTCATGGCATACAACATGGACGGAAGTGCCTACACTGATGTGCCTATGGCAAATGAATTTACCTTTACAGCATCTCCTTTGATTTATGATATGGATGGGGATGGGGATTTAGAAATTCTCGCCGGATCTGTAAATAGTTTGATGGCATTAGATATAAAATCAATAGGAAGTGCAAATGGCTATTGGAATATGTTCCGTGGAAATACCCAAAGAACAGGATATTAAGAAGGAGCCGGATATTCTGAATGTGAAACTGAATTGGG
>CAZGBZ010000101.1:0-6728 GCA_964524135.1 uncultured bacterium | reverse complement strand
CAATGTTGTAATTGATATATCATATTCAAATATTACAGATGGTCTAGGCGTTGGCGTTATTTGGGAATATATGGGAGGTTTCTTCTATGAGAATAATATTGATGTAGCCCCTGAGTTTGTAGACCCAGAGGATGGGAATTATAATCTGGAGTCAACTTCCCATTGTATTGATGCAGGTACTGCTGATATTGATGGGGATGGTGTTGATGATATAACAGATTATAACGGCTATGCTCCTGATATGGGCGCATATGAATCAGATTATACCGCCATCATTGGCTGTATGGATCCTCTCGCACCGAATTTCAACTCAGAAGCATGGGTGGATGACGGTTCGTGCAATTATGAAGGCAGTAACTATGCCCTTGATTTTGATGGGGTGGATGATTATGTTCAAATTGATAATTATACTTCAAATTTTACACCTGGTGATAATGATTTTACAGTTATGGTTTGGATAAGAGCGCCTGAATTATTAATTGAAAATGAGTACGAACAAGGGGTAGTGACTTGGTATAGATGTGGTGCCGGTGTGAATGATATATGTCCAAACCCTAGTAATGCTGCATTTGCAATTAATATCACAACTAATAATGAAATTTCATGGTGGATTCGTGGTAATGCTCAAGCTGATGGAGAGGCTTGGCTTGAAACATATTCATCCACTGAGTTTCTCGAAGATGGACTATGGCATCAAATTGTTGGTACCTATAGTCGAGGAGAATCAATTGCAAAATTGTTTATTGATGGGGTAGAAGTTGATAGCGATAACTCAACAGTATTAAGCTTAATAACAGATGACGGACTTCCTATCCCTTTATCCTTTGGACGGACTTATAAGTCTCAGCAATTTATAGATTATACTGAATCAGAAATAGATAATTATTTTTCTGGATCAATGGATAATATTCAAATTTGGAGTCAGGCTCTTACTCAAGAAGAAATTCAGCAGAATGCATTTTCCCCAGATGATGGTCTAGGTGATGAAAATCTCATAGGCTACTGGGATTTCAATAATCCACCGGGTAATATATTAGTAGACAATAGCAGCTATGGAAACGATGGTAATATCAATGGAGCGGGCTGGACTGATGAAGTGCCTGAACCCGTATTTGGCTGCACTGACCCTATCGCTACAAATTATGACACTGAAGCAACCTTTGATTATGGCTGTGAGTACAACAGTAACTACTCCCTTGAGTTTGATGGCATAGATGACTATGTAGTCCTTAATACGGCTATAGATGACAATTTAGGAAGTGGTGCAACATTCAGTGCGTGGGTTAAAATAGAAGAACCCGCAAGTGATGGAGCTTTGACAATTCTATCTAATTATGCTTCAGGCGGCCCAGGAGATGAAAATACACCCAATAGCGAAGGGTATTTTGGTGCTGACGGATTTGTCCTAACAATCCTAGAAAGTGGAGAAATAGGCTTTGGTTATCAAACGAGTGGTGCTAATAGAATTTCTATATTATCTGATCAGATAATATCAGAAGGGGAGTTCTTCCATATTGCAGGGACATGGGATGGTACATTCTCTGATTCAGGATTCAATTTGTATGTAAATGGTCAAGAAGTAAATACTTATTCAAATGGAACAGAAGGTGGTGTAGATGAATATGTAGAGTCAATGCATCCTATGGAAATAGGAAGAGTACTAAATTCAACTGGATATCTAGCTCACTTTTCAGGTATAATAGATCATGTACAAGTTTATGATCGAGCATTATCTCAGTATGAAATACCAGAGTATCTTATGCTTAGTCACGTTGGTGGTATAATAGAGAATGAAAACCTCGTAGGATTCTGGGGTTTTGATCATGATGGAGCAGGAGACCAATTAATTGATCTCAGTGACAATGGAAATCATGGTCTGGTAAGTGGTGCTACTTGGTCAAATAATGCGCCTGCCCCCGTATTCGGTTGTATTGACTCTCTTGCAACAAACTATGACCCAGATGCCAGTGTATATGATTATTCATGCGAGTACACAGAACTAGGTGACTATGCCCTGCTGTTTGATGGGCAGGACGATGTTGTAGAAACAGTAATTCCAGAAACATATAATTGGGATTATACCCAGCCATTTACCATGAGCGCAGAGATTCGGGCAAATTCATTTGATACTGATTATTTGCGTAGTTTTGTCTTAAATAAAACTCCGGGAGCAATAGAATGTGGTAATTTAGCATTTGGGCTATCAATTTGGTCCGATGGAACTCCACGTTTTGAATATATGGAAAATTGTAATGCTGACAATTATGCAATCGGACAAACTCCGCTAGAGTTAGATACCTGGTATGTACTAACCGCTGTATATGATGGATCGGTATTAAAATTATTCAGGGATGGTATTATTGATGGGCAGACAACAAGAACACTTACAACCACAGCGATTGAAAATGATGAGTTCTTTATTGGACTGAGAGGTGACCCAAATGTACAAGAGGGTCATGATGGGTATATACGAAATGCAGGTCTGTGGAACCGTGCACTTGATGATGTAGAGGTTGCAAATCTTGCTGCCGGCACTTATGACATAGATGATGAAAACCTAATTGCCGACTGGAGAATAAATGCAGGCAGTGGAGACAAAATATTTGATCATAGGGGTAATCAGCATCATGGGGATATTGTTGGAGCAGACTGGGCAGAGTATTTGACAGGCTGCATAGATCCGCTGGCAGATAATTATGACCCAGATGCCATTGTGTATGATTTCTCTTGTACTTATGCGGATAATGGAGAGCATTATCTAGTGTTTGATGGTGATGATGACTATATAGAAGTTGATCATCATTCAGAATTAGACATGAATTTAAATGTATGGACCATTGATGCATGGATATATCCTACTGCATATACTCCAGGTGGGAATAGAAATACAATAATCAGTAAAAAAGGTTGTGGTGGTGGTGGCGATTGGATAAATCAAGATGGTTGGGATTTTACAATATCCAGTAGTGAAGCCGCAGCAGGTCCTATTGATTCCACACTGCATTTTTCTATGTTGGAAGGTGGTGGCAGCAGTGATCCTGCATATGTACAGGGATATGGATCAATACCTATTGAATTGAATAAATGGCAACATGTAATAGTATCTGCAAACCCAATCTCACATGATATTATTTTTTATGTAAATGGAGTACAGGATGTTACATTTTATAGCAATCATGGGAATTTACAAAATCCAATATATGTGGATTTACCACTTTCCATTGGTCATATGTATTGTGATTATGTTGACCCATCTGACCCGATATTTTGGCCTTTTATTGGGAGTATAGCTGATGTAGCTATACATAATAGTTTTATAGATTCAGAAGAAGATGCACAGCTTCTCATGGATGGTTTACTCCCTGGAGGGTTTGAAGAGAATGTGGTGGCTGATTGGAAGCTGAATACGGGCTCAGGATTAACTGCCGTAGATCATTCCACTAACCGTCATCATGGTGAAATTTTAGGTTCAGAAGAACAGTGGGTATATAGAATTGATGGCTGCATGGACTCGCTGGCAGTCAATTACATCCCTGAAGCAACAGATGATGATGGATCTTGTATATATGAGGTCCCTGACAATGCTATAGTAATTAACGAACTGATGATTAAACCTCTTATGTCTGATAACCCTGCAGATGCTACCATGGAATATATAGAGCTTTATAATGACTCCGACGATGCTATTAATCTTGATAATTGGTCTTTTATCAATGAAAATAATATTGCTATTTCCCTTGATAGTGAGGGTTTGGTTTCGTACCCGGGTGATTATATTTTACTGGCCCGTTCAGGGTATGCGCAGTTAGATGATGGCTTAGAGGCGGATTATGTATATTCTGGTACTACTTTAATACCAAATAATACATTTGATGCAATCATATTAAAGGACAGCCAAGGAAACACCATGGATAGTGTATACTATTCAGTAGAGGGTGGGTTCCCCATAGAAGAAGCTGCTGGCATATCCCTTGAATTAATTAGACCTGAGTATGATAACTCTAATAGTTATAGCTGGGGGTTATCTGTTAAAGAATTGATTTCAGGTAATTTTGGAACGCCTGGTGAAGAGAATAGCACAATTGAAAATCAACCCACTGCCGTATCAGGCGGCCCGTATGAGGTAACTGATTTTGATGGTAATAATCTGCAGTTAGTGAGCCTTGATGGTTCAGGGTCAAGTGATAATGATGATATAGAATTGGCAGAATGGAATTGGAGAAATGTAGAAGGTGAAATGATAGCAACAGGAGAATTATCTTCAGTTGAGCTTCCTGTTGGTGACCATATGCTTATTTTAGAGGTTGTTGATAGTGATAATATCTGGGGCCGTGATACTACCTTAGTTACGGTACTGCCCAGAGTTCCGATTGTTGTGATTAATGAGGTAATGAAAGATTGCGGTACCATTGTTCTTGATACTGAAGGGGAATATATAGAATTTATTAATCTTGATAATGAAGATGTTGATATCTCAGGATGGAGATTTGTCAGTAGTTCCGGTGAATATGTAGTTGGAGACAATGTATTAATTAATGGGGCATCTTTCTACCTGGCTGGACGTTCTAGTGATAGTTATTATGAATCTGATCTAGTGTATGAAAATATTTTACTGGATAATACCAGTGATTTTATTGAAATCTATACAAGTTTAGATCAGCTGGTTGATGCATTTTATTATGATGGCAATGCTCCCTTAAGTTCTGCAATATCACTGGAATTAACTGATCCACTTCTTGATAATGAGTCTGGTGATTCTAATTGGTTTCCTTCTACTTTAGATATCTTCAATCAGTTAGGGGATTTCACTGGTCTTTATGGCACTCCTGGTAGTGCCAATAGCCAGGTGTCTGATTATGGTGATCCCTTTACAAATGAATATTCCCTGCAATTTGATGGAGTGGATGATTATGTGAATATTGGTCCATCTGATAATATAGATGCTTTAGATGAAATTACGATATCCGCATGGATAAAAACATCAGATATATCTAAAGGTGCAATATTTAGTGATTATGAATATCATCCAGGAAATCAACCTGACCCAATTGAAAATATAGGCTGGCACTTAGCTAAACATGATTCAGGAATTTTTAAATTTTATTTATCAAGTGATGGGAGTGATGACAATAGAACTATTCTAGATGGACAGACTATTTATCAAACCAGTATATGGTATCATATTGCTGCGACATATGATGGCAATATAATGAAGTTATATGTTAATGGGAATGAAGATGGTAGTATTGAACATACAGGTGGAATTTATGAGACAGAAAATTTAGATGTACTTATCGGGGGAAATTCAGGGTTTGAGCATTCAGGATTTGAATATGATGGATTTGAGGGTCTTATTGATGAAGTGTCCCTGTGGAACCGTGCGCTTTCTCAGGAAGAAATTCTGTCTAAAATGATAGCATCACAGCAGCTTATTCCTGACAATGAAGAAGGGCTGTTAGGTTACTGGCCATTTGATGAAGGGAATGATAGCGAGAGGGAAAACTTTGCCTATGATGTGAGTGGCAACAATCATCATGGTACTATTTATGGTGCAACGCATATCCCGGAGACCCCTCTTACAGTTTATGGTTGCACTGATCCATTGGCAGAGAATTATGATCCAGATTTAGGAGCCAATGTAGATAATGGTTGTGGTAATGACAGTGGAACATGTTGTACATATATCCCTCTTGTTCCCACAAATGTTACAGCTCTGGGTGGCAGTCACCAGATTACAATCTCCTGGGATCATCCAAGTACCAGTACAAGTAGATCGCGTGATAATGAAACCATGTTCACTCTATATCGATCAATAGATGCCTCTGAAAATAGTTGGATAGAGCTTATAAGTGGTTTAACAGAATCAGAATATGTGGATATAGGTTTAGAAAATCTGGCTTATTATTGTTATGCAGTAGAAGCCTCAAATGAAAATGGCTCTCTAGGTATATCTGAATCTGCCTGTGCTATTACCAATAGTTGTTCGGGACAGCCTGGAGCTGACTGTACAACTGCAGATAACTGCGCTTTGTTAGATGAATGTCAAAAATGTACTGGTGGAGATACAGACTTGATAGCTGGCTATCTGCAAGACCTCTGCGGTGAATGTACCAATTTAATCAGTGAAGAAGAAATAAATAGCTGTGTGGGTTGTACGGATACTTTTGCCGCTAACTATAGCAGTTCCTATAGTCTTGATTGCGATGACTGTGTAGATGCTGTGTATGGAGGTAACTGTGAAGATCCACTAATTTGTGACTGTGATTATACCAATAATTATATTGTAAATGCCAATAACCCAGAAGCTGAAGATTGCGACCAATGCGGTACAGAAGGATTTCCGCCACTTTTAACTATCCAAGCAGCCATTAACCGTGCCCATGATGGAAATTATATTTATGTATATCCGGGAACCTACACCCCTATAAAAGTTGACGTTAATGTTAAAATATTATCCATGCCAGATTTAGGTGATGCTGCCATTAGTCAGACAGTAATCAGTGGAATAGGATTTAGCGATACTAGTAGCGTCATATTTTCTGGCGTTAGTTCTCTGGCAGAATTAAAAGGATTTACCATCACTGGCGGTAGTGCTAGTCAGGGTGCAGGTATTCATCTTATTAATTCAAGCCCTGTACTTGAAAAACTTGTAATTTATGATAATAATACAGCTATTACCGGGGGATTAGGAGGTGGAATATACTGTATAAATTCATCCCCAATCATTA
>CAZGBZ010000100.1:0-6753 GCA_964524135.1 uncultured bacterium | reverse complement strand
GAACACGACCGGCGGAGCCGTCAACTACTACAGCCGTACGCCGACCGAAGAGTTCGAAGGTGCCGTTGACCTGAGGTATGGCAATTACGAGCGGCTGGAAGTCGAGGGTTATATCGGCGGCGCCCTCAGCGATAACCTGAATGGCAGACTGGCAGTGCAGATCAAGGACTATGCAGACGATGAAGGCCCCTGGAAAAACCTCCATGACAGTGAGCGAATCGGCGGCCTCGAGCAGAATCAGGTGCGGGGCATGCTGGAATGGTTAAACGACAGTACGACCGTGATCGCCACCCTTGAACGGGGTGAGAAGGATGGAGATCTGACGCCCTATGACAATCTCTTCCAGTCCATCCCCGGGGCCCATCCAACAGCCCCGGGAGTTGCCGGTGTCTGGAATCCCGCAGCGGTGATCACCGATCCGCACGCCAGGACGACCTACAACGCCGATTACTCCCAGACCACCGACACAGAATACTGGGGCGCGCGCCTCCGTATCGAGCACGATATGGATTTCGGGACCTTCACCTCACTGACCAGCTTCAAGGACTTCGAGCGTGAAAACAGGGAAGACAGCGACAATACGCCGACCCGCAGTGTCAATATTGACTGGAATTCCAGACTCGAAAGCTTCAGCCAAGAATTCCGGCTCAGTGGTGAAACGGACAGCTGGATCTATCTCTTTGGCCTGTATTACGAAGACGACACCACAGAGATCGTGGAACTTGTTGATTCACGGGACTTTCTCGGTTTGTACTTTGGTGACGACTTCGAGGTTGAAACACAATCCTGGGCAATCTTTACCAACAACGAATTCAGGATTACCGACACGGTCGCAGTGGTCGTGGGCGCACGCTACACCGATGAAGATGTTGAAATCGAAGGCGCAGGTTTCGCAGCTGCACCCACGGCGCCCGTCGGCAGCTTCTCCACGATCTCTTCTGCGGACTGGCTGTTTCCCATCGTGGTGGACAATGGTCGCAGTGACAGCGATTTCAACTGGAAGCTCGGACTGAACTTCGACATCAACCCTGACGTTCTTCTGTATACTTCAGCCTCAACAGGTTTTCGGAGCGGCGGCTACGACATGACATTCGGCGGTGCAGCACTCGCCAGCCAGCTGCTGACTTTTGAACCGGAGGATGTCTCGGCAGTCGATCTCGGTGTTAAAAGCACGCTGCTTGACGGTGCCATGACACTGAATGCCGCCATCTATCTGACCGAGGTTGATGACTACCAGGACAACGTGAACCAGGGTGCAGAGATCGTGCCCCGCCGCAGAAACGTCGGCACACTTGAAACCCGTGGCTTCGAGGCAGATCTTCAGTGGCAGCTCGATGATCACTGGCTGTTGAAATGGGGGCTTGGCTACACGGACGCTGAAGTGACTGACTCCGATGAGCTGGTCAACGGAACACCCATGGAAGGCACGACACCGGTCAATACACCGGAGTGGTCTACCAGCCTGATTGTTAACTACAACAGGCCCTTGAACGATAATCTTGTACTTGATGTACTGCTGAGCGGGCAGTGGCAGGATGAACGGTTCCTCGAACCGGACAACGGCTCTGATCACCTGGTGGATTCCTATTCGACCATTGATCTGTCAGTCTCACTTTTGTCAGCAGATGAAAAGTGGGCAGTCAGCCTCTGGGGCAGAAACATTACTGATGAAGATTACCTGGTCTACATCAACGACGTACCCGCATTCGGGCTGTTTCTGACGATCCCGGCAGAGCCCGTTACTTACGGCATTTCCATTGACTACCGGTTTTAACAGAGATGAAAAACGAACAAGCAATAACGACATTGAACTGGGGAACGGCACCGAACAACCGGTGGAGCTTTCAGCACATGCAGTCACTGTTTCCGACCTGTCGGATCAGACGAGGCACTCTGGAGCCCCATCGTTATGAGGCGGACGGCGAGGACCTGCAGGAAATTACCTTCAGCCGGACCAGTGGTGAGACAAGCACTGTCAGGCAGATGATTGATGACAGCTTCACCGACTCGTTCCTCGTGGTCAGGAACGGCGTCATCGTCACCGAGGAATACCACAACAACATGACGGCAGACTCTCACCATCTGCTCAACTCAGTCACGAAATCATTCGTCGGTATGCTGGCAGGCATCGCGGTCGAGAGAAATCTTCTGAACCCTGAGGCACCGGTGACTGACTATCTGCCCGATCTGAATAACTCAGCCTGGCAGGGTACGACCGTCAGGCAGCTGCTGGATATGACCGCAGGAGCCTGCTATTCGGAGGATTACGCTGAGCCTGAGACCGACTTCTGGAAGGAATCGGCTGTTGTCGGCTGGCGTCCGGCACTGGTTGACGAGAGCACTCCCGACACGCTGTTCGACTACGCCAGGTCGATGGAAGGCAAGGATCAGGAAAACGGCGCCATGTTTCACTACAAGACAGTGACAACCAATGTCATGGGCATGATCCTGGAACGTGTGATGGATGGTCGTCTGGGTGACCTACTGAGTGATGAAATCTGGTCGAAATTGAAACCCAGGAACGATGCAGCAGTTATCGTCGATAAGGTCGGTGGTCTCTATGTCGGCGCAGGCATGAATGCCTGTACCCGAGACCTGGCAAACTTCGGCCAGGTGATGATCAACGATGGTATCTTCAATGGTGAGCAGATCGTGCCTGCTGGTTGGATTCAGGACACCACGGCTGGTGACTCAACTTCCTCAAAGTGCTTCAAGGACAGCGAGTATGCCGGCTTCGGTTTCAGCCACTATCGCAATCAGGTCTGGGTCAAGGATGCTGCGAGGCAGGTGATGCTTGCTCTCGGTATCCATGGTCAGATCATCTACATGAACAAGGCAGACGATGTCGTGATTGTGAAGCTTTCGACCCAGCCGGAATCCGTCGATGCCGAGATGTTCATGGATGCCTTCTCAGCCATGGATGCGATCGCAGAGCATTTGTCAGGCTGACGCTGCTCCATCCTCCGAACCTGACCTTCGGACTATCAGGGAGCGTTGCGTTTACGCTGCGCTCTCTCGCGATTAACCGCTTCGAGAATCAGGTTTGGCTGGATACTCCTCGCCTCAGGCTCAATCACCTGGTTGATGATGACCTGGTTCGTCCGGTAAGTCGTCCCTCCTGTATCACGCAGCAGGAAGAAGCCGTCGACGAGATAACGCCTGATCGTGACATGATCCATGGTTACTGCGTCGGTAAACCCGGTCATCCACTCGGCCAGGACCTCATTAACCCCCTTTTCGGAGTAGACCTCTCTTGGATCGAGGGCCGATGCAGCCAGTGCCAGCACAACCTCCGTGTCCTTACGGCTCTTCGGCAGGCGCCGCATCTCCCCGCCGTTGAAGATTCGCCGGAAGACTGCTTCAACCTGGTTCGTTGTCAGTGCCTGTTTCATCTCGATCTACGATCCACATTCAACCCAGTCTCTTACCGAGGCTGACCCGATCTTCGATGCCATAGCCAAGTTCTTCATAGAAGGCCACCGCACCGTCGTTACCGGCACGAACCTGGAGGTTGAGCTTACGGCACCCTCGTTTCGCAAGTTCTGCTTCGACGGCTTCCATCAGCATTCTGCCGATACCGCTCTTCCGTCGTTCAGGATGGGTCGCAACCTTGTGTACCCAGCCCCTGACACCATCGAAACCGGCAATGGTGGTCCCAACCACCTCTCCACCCGACTCGCACACGAGAAACAGCTCCGGCTGAACCGTGAGCTTTGTCTCAATCAGCGATCTCGATTCATTCCAAGCCGGTTCATCCGGGAAGGCCAGCTGCCACAGCGCCCTGACTCCGGATTCATCATCAGAATTGTAAGCTCGTATAGTTAAGTTCATGTGACAAGGCCCGTAATCAGCAGTCCGACCAGAGATAGCAGGGAAACGCCAAAAACAACAGATCGGGCGATCTGCTGATTGGCGTAATAGCAGGCTGCATAGGCTGCCCGGCTGACAACATAGGCCCACGCCAGGTAACCGGTGTAGTCAGGGTCAGCGCCGGACAGCAGGCAGAAGATGAACAGCACGATGAATATAGCGATACTTTCATTCGTGTTGCCGACAACCCGGCTGGCACGAAACAGCGGGTCATCATGGCGTGCATTCACCGGTGTTCCCGGTACGTGCCGTGACCTGATGCCAACAATGTCTGCGATAAAGACCTGGACCAACAACAGAAGTGCCAGCGCACCCAGGGACATGGTCGTAGTTTCATACGAACCACTTGCAAGCTGAATCATCTGGTTCATCGCTTCTCTCTAACAACTGGGACTGCCGATAATACGCTACCCGATCCGGATTAACCTGGCACCGGAGCTGATTCGCTTAAGCCATTCTTGGCTTCGAGGTCCTCACGCAACGTTCGCGACGCCAGGTAATAGTGCAGGGCCGACCAGAGGTTTCCGCCCACAACCAGTATCAGCAGGGAATAGCGTATCGATTCTTCACCGTACTCCGGTCTCAGCGTATCGGACAGAAAACCAGCGAACACCGGGCCGAGGCCGAGACCGATGAGATTCAGCACGAACAACAGGATTGCCGATGCCAGGGACCGCATGGCAGGAGGCACCAGGGTCTGGGTAATGGCAAAGGTCGGGCCGAGATACATGGGGCCAAGGATGTATCCCGGTATCGCGAGAACGATAGCGAGAATCGGATCAGCCGTCGTGTAGAAAATGACGCCGAAGGGTACACCCAGGAATGTTGCTGCCCCGGGCACGCCCATGTACCAGCGTTTATCGGTCTTGCCGAACCGGTCACCCAGGTAGCCGCCGAGGAAGGTGCCGATCATGCCGGTCAGCCCGATAAAGAAGAGATAGGTCGAAGTCTCTGCCAGGCCGAAACCGTGAACCCTGATAAAGAAGGAAGGAATAAACAACCCGACCCCGTAGCCGACAAAGGCATGCAGGGCCCCGGCGAAGGACAGATGCCGGAATGACTTCAGCCCCCACATGAAACTCAATGTCTCGCTGAGAGGAACCACTTCCCTGTTGGCGGGTGCACCACCTGGTTCCGAGAAACCTCGGGGCGGTTCCTTGATGGTGAAGTAGACCACGGCAGCGACGAGGATACCCGGCACACCTACGACCAGAAACGCCGTACGCCAGCCAAAGTATTCTCCAATCCAGCCGCCCAGCAAGGTACCGATGGCGCCACCAATGGGAATGCCGAGGGCATAGGTGGCGAGCGCCGTTGCCCGCTTTTCCTCGGGATAGTAATCGGACACCAGTGAGTGAATGGGTGGCGAGCATCCCGCCTCTCCAATACCAACACCCACGCGTGCAATCAGCAGACCACCGAAACCTTTCGCGGTCGCCGTGAACATGGTCATCGCGCTCCAGATAATCATCGCAAGTGCGACAATATTCTTGCGAACACCTGTATCTGCCCAACGGGCAATAGGAATACCGGCGAAGGTGTAGAAGATCGCGAAGGCAATGCCGCCGAGCAGACCGAGTTGCGTATCCGACAGGTGAATCTCAGCACGGATCGGCTCGATCAGGATCGAGAAAATCTGCCGGTCAATAAAGTTGATAATGTAGACAACGAGAAAAAGCCCCAGCGCATAGGTGCGATACCCCGGCGTCAGGACAAATGGCTCTTCTTTTTTCAAACTCCCCCTCCGGCAATGCGTTTATCGCAATGCGACGGGAACACTAATATCATGAACGGATGAGCAAGACCACGATTCATCCAGATCGCAAGGTCGCTGTCGTTGGCGCAAGCGGCGTTGTTGGTCGCGCCCTGCTCGAGCATCTGCACCTGTCCGGTGAGCAGACGATCGGCCTTTCCCGGCGGCCGCCGGCCGATCTGCCGGCAACTGAATTCATACCACTCGATCTGAACGATAGGGAAGCCTGTCTCCAGGTGGCCACAAGTGACCTACGGGATGCCACACACCTGGTCTATGCCGCCCTTTATGAGAAACCGGGTCTGATTGCCGGCTGGCAGGAGCAGGATCAAATGCAGACCAATCTCACCATGTTGCAGAACCTGCTCGAGCCATTGAAGCAAAGCCGGTCGCTGCGTCACATCACCCTGCTGCAGGGTACGAAGGCCTACGGCGCGCATGTTGCACCCATGAAGATCCCGGGCCTGGAGCGTGATCCCCGGCACGACCATGAGAATTTCTACTGGCTGCAGCAGGATTACCTCGAAGCCGCCTGCGCCGATCAGGGCTGGCAGTTCACCATTTGGAGACCACAGGTCATCTTCGGACACGCACTGCATGCACCGATGAATCTACTCAATGCCATCGCTGTATACGCCACGCTGCAGCGTGAACGGTCACTGCCCCTTGTTTATCCGGGTGGTCCATCCGGCGTCTCCGAGGCAATCGACGCTGACCTCCTGGCACAGGCTATCGAGTTCAGTTTCGATCATCCCGGGTTTGCGGGGGAAACGTTTAATATCACCAACGGGGACGTTTTTCGCTGGCAGGATCTCTGGCCGCGTCTGGCAGAGATGTTCGACATGGAAACCGGCGAACCGCAGCGTCAGTTACTCTCGGATTCGCTCTATGACTGTGAAGACCTGTGGAGCGAAATTATCCTGAAGTACTGCCTGAAGCCTTATTCCATCCGGGAACTGGCAGGTGACTCGTTCTACTATGCGGATGCGCTCTTCAACACGTATGGGGATGTCCCGCCACCACCGGCACTGGTCAGCACCATCAAGCTGCGTCAGGCCGGATTCCAGGACTGCATCGACACGGAAGCCATGTTTTCCCGCTGGTTCGACAAGCTTAGAGCACTGAAAGTT
>CAZGBZ010000099.1:0-6792 GCA_964524135.1 uncultured bacterium | reverse complement strand
AGTTTGCACAACTACTAACTTAACACTTGGTACAACTTTTGGGGGGCAGGCCAGTCACCGTCACCGTCATGATTGCCCTCGTGGTCTCCAGTTGAAATGCAGCCCTCCTCAGTCCATAAACAGTAGTCTAAATGATGACATTCATCCTGATTTAGTCCAGCACAATCCCTGTCTTGAGTAAAAGAAAAAGTGAATAATAAGATGAAACCTGTGAGGAAAATTGTGAAAATGTGCATAAATTAGCTCCTAACTTATATTATTGTAAATGAATTGGCTTTCGTAAGATATTGAATATTAAATAAGAAATGTTGTAACAAAATGTAACAGAAGCGATTAAGTATTATTCAATATGCTATGTTGCTGGGGCGAAATTATTATTTTTATCAGGAATGAAGTTTATCTTTTCCCATGGTTGAGCTTCTTCAAATTCGAGGGCTAATTCCAACAGAGTTTTTTCATCTCCTAGTTTTCCGAAGAAATGAGCGCTGATTGGTAATCCTTTTTTAGTCATACCTGCCGGCACTGAAATGGCAGGAGCGCCACTCACATTAGCCAGGGGAGTAAAACAGGCATAACTCTTTAAACGCTCAATAAGTTCATCAAAGGGTACGTCCGGACTAATGTATCCCAACGGCGCTGGTGGTTGAGCCAATACAGGTGTGAGTAAAACATCACAATTTTCAAATATCTTATTATAGCTGTGGTGGGTACGGCGTAATCGGAAGAGACTTCCGGGCAATTTTAGAAAATTCTTTTTTAAATTTTCAGATAGTTTTTTGGTAAATGGTTCTAATTTGTCTGTATCCAATTCCCTGCCAACTTTTTTCTTCCCTAATGTAGGAATTGAAAACGCCAAAAAAGACCAGTAAAGTAAAAAGTCATTTGTAAATCGGGGAATAATGGGTAATTGCACCTCTTTAATTTGATGTCCTAGTTCCTCCAGTAAAGTGGCAGTTTTTATTATAATGTTTTTCACTTCAGGTTGGGATTGGAAATTATTAATGGAATCTAATTGTAAGCCAATTGTGAGTCGTTTATTCGAAGGAGATTTAACCAACCCAATTTCAGGTAAATTTGGATTTTTATACACTTTTTCCATCTCAGCATGGAAAACCGCCGTATCTCTAACAGACCGTGTTAGCACACCTTCACTCACAACGGGTACCGGTAAAGCTTTAACCAGATCGGAGGGGATATGCCTGCCCCTGCTGGGTTTTAGCCCCACCAATCCGCAACAGCCAGCGGGAATACGGATTGAACCTCCCCCGTCATTTCCATGGGCAATAGGGACTGCTCCGGCTGCAACCAGTGCTGCAGATCCACTGGAAGACGCGCCGCTGGAATGCCCAGTATGCCAGGGATTTTTAACTGGTTTTCCATTAGGTGGTTCTGTGGTGGCATTCAGGCCAAATTCGGATAAACGGGTTTTCCCCAACCAGTTAAACCCTAACTTCAGAAATTGGTTTATATAAGAATCATTTTTCCTAGAGATAATGGGATTGATTATAGCCATAGAGCCATGACTTGTGGGAACACCGGCTACAGGCATGTTATCTTTGATGAGTGTAGGAACGCCATCAAAAAATCCAGCATTTTTATTTTGTGTTGAATCAATAGCTTTCTGGAAATTGTTTAATTCCAGAGCGTTTAGATGGGTATCCACTCTTTTAATACGGGATATGGCAGCTTCAATTACTTCCTTTCTGGAAAGTTTTCCGGATTGGATTAATCCTGCCAGGGTAACAGCATCATGATCTGCCAGACAGTCGTCATTGAAGGCATGCACTCTAAACACAGGATTATTAATTGATTTTTCCATAATTTATTTGTTATTCATGCCGACCTCAGGGAGTGTCAATAGGAAGGGAGATGGCAATTTGCCCCCACCTTAGGGATAACATCTAGTCTCGACGGCGCATATCCTTAATATACCCTTTTGAATCCTTTGAATCTGTTAAAAAAATACGACATCTTCTATTACAAACCACCATTCATTTTCATAGATTGTTTTTCTGACTTTAATGCCCTTAATTATGGCTATTTTAGTTTCCATCACTTTATTCAATTTAATTAATTACAATTTATAGTCATTTCTTTCTGAATTTTTATCTGAATAATATTGGACAAATTCCCAATCATTCCCTTCCGGGTCATTAAAGTAAATCCGCTTTCTGTGGGGATGCGTATTTGGAATTGTGGTGTCTTTATAACCAGCTGAAATCAATCTCTCTCGAAGAGAGTCAACATCATCTACTTCATAAGCCAAATGATTTATTCCCGGTTTGCCTGAATAGGGTACCCACTTTTCAATTGGTTCACTTGTAACCTGCTCTAACGCAATATAAGTTGTTTCAGTACCTATATGCACCCATCGGACACCATCTGATCCGATACCATCGTAGCGTATTTTGAATTGGGGAAACGCAGCCATTAAAAACTGTACCATTTCATCAATATCCTGTACACAGATGTTTGCATGTTCTAAATGAATATTCATTTTTATCTTTTCATTTTTTCTCTATTTGATTGACCGCTCCAAGCGGTCTGATGGATTCATTTATATAATTATATCAATTATTATAATAATATCATATCGATCAATACAACTACATCCAGCACATTGATCACTCCATCACTATTCAAATCTGCAGATTCATTAAATTCATTTTCAATAATAAACGACACCGTCATAATCACATCTAAGACATCGAGTTCCCCATCAAAATTGACATCTCCGGTTGAGTCAATAATCTCTCGGACTAGCTTAATGAGTGCAAGGTTAGTAGGCAGGGTACGGTAAAACCCACCATACTGCTGAGGTACAAAGGTAAATATAATTCCTGAAATGTTTCTTTTTTTATCTGCCCATGGAAAAGACCCCCACGCCCCAGGACTGGTAATCTCCTCAACCAAACCTGATTCAGGATTTTCAGCGAATATCCACGAACCCAATCCATAGCGCAAAACAAAGGTATCGTATGGATAATCCGGATGACCATACGGAAATGGAGAGTAATAAATAGGTAACCCTGCGGTTTGATTGGTAAAGAGTTCCTGTATAGATTGACTGCTTAATACTTGTAATCCATTATACATTCCGTCATTCATAATCATACGGAGAAAGTTCATATATTCCACTGTAGAAGAACTTGCTCCCCCTGCGATTACCGGATTTAAACTAAACACATTGTAGCCAGTATTAAACATTTCACATTTATTGAAAATTCTATTTTCAGCAATGGTTTGCCAGTCCTCACCAGTAACAATCTCAGCAATCCGTCCTACCGTCTGCATACCATGACTGTTATAGGCAATCCATGTTCCCGGTTCATAGGCAAGGGGAATATTCACGGCAATACTATCCACAGATTCTGCCAAAGTTAATGTACTATCCACACTGTAAGAATAGTAATGCTCCGCGTTGAATAAACCGGAAATCATAGAAAAAGCCTGTCGAATTGTAATATGTCCTTTTTCGTTTTCTGTAAAGATTGGTAAAAACATTCCTACTGTATCATCCAGAGAAAAAAAGCCGTCTTCAGCAAGAGTCAGAATGACTGCTCCCGATAACCATTTGGTTGCAGAGGCAATCCCGATGACGGAACTTGGATTAAATACACCGGATTGGTGTTCATAGATAACTTCTCCCTCTTTTTCAATCTGAACAACCACGTTACCAAAATAAATACCCAAGGAGTCTTCAAGCAAATTATCAATAGAATTAAAATTATAGGATTGAGGGAAAGCAAGCTGAATTACAAAAAGGATGGTAAATAATATTTGAAAAAATAATTTCATTTACCGGAGAATAATATTCACAATTATTACAATATCCAGTACATTTAAATTCCCATCGCTGTTTAAATCAGCAAGGTCATTAAATTCACCTGTGAGAACCATATTAACCGTCATTACTACATCCAGAATATTAATTTCACCATCTTCATTAACATCACCTAATATCCCCTGAGACTGGTCAAAATAAAATGCTCCCATATCTACAATGGTGCCATCTGGGTCTAAGGGTGAATTGGGGTCTCCTGCGTCTATACAGGGGGAGTTTTCTTGGAGGGTGAAATCGCCATTCTCGGGGTCGGTGAAAAGGGGGTCATTATTAATATTTCCAATCAACCAATTCACATCTCCATTATAGACTTCAATATCTTCCAAACCACCCTCAATATCTGAATATTCAACAGAAATAGTTGAATACATATTTTCAAAGGCAGGAGACACTTCAATATTTTCAGGAGAATTTCCCCAAACTATAGAATTAATTACATGAGGATGACAGGATGCCGAATGAATACCACCTGTACCCCAATTGTCTGCAATATTATTAACTATAGTTACATTTTTTAATACAGGATTTCCAAATTCACAACTGAATCCTGCATCAACTGTGAGTAAGCCTTCACTTGAATTATTTGCTATGAGCACATTTTCAAATACTGGATTACTATCATTTACCTTGACTCCAGTATTGTTATTGGTAATTATTAATTTCTTAAAAGGGTCACCCACTGACCCAGACCTTGAATTAATCCACAAACCATAATTATTATTATTTCTAATTGTTACATCTGAGATTGTAGGATAATTCGAAAATATAGTCAATGTGGAATAGGCATTATTGTTTTCAATTACTACAAATTTCATTTCACTATAATTTTTTAATTCAATTTCACCTCCTCTTTTTTCATCAGGATAATAACTTGTGAAATAAATACTGTCAGATACTGTTCCGATGGCTCGTAATATGCCATTGGATGTAATATCAAAGTCATCATAGAAATATATAATTACCCCCGGGGAAATAATTAAGCTGTCTTGTTCTTCTATAAATACATCACCTACAATTAGATAAGGAGAATAGTCCAATTCTAATAATCCACTTAGATTCCCTGAAATTGTTGATTCAGAAACTCCAATACCAGTAAAATATATTTCATAATTATCATAGCCATAAAAATCATTACTTTCTAAAACCAGAGTTGAATTAATTAAATCAGGATTGCTGGGATTAAAAGAAATATTTATTTTTAAAAATGAAAGAGGTTCAATTATATATGGAAAATTTATATTTTCAATTTCAAAATCAAAACTGTCAAATTCAGCATTATTTATTACAAATGGTGTCTCCCGGAAATTATAAAAATACCAATCCACAGATCTCACTTCACCAAATTGCTCTGTACCCGTTGCTTCGAACCCAAAACTAAAAAATGACGGTAGTATTGATCCACCCCCAGTTGCTCCCATATCTGCTATTGATAAATCTGGCTCGTTATAAATTGGATTTGGATTTCCTGCATCAATACAGGGGGAACCTGTTTGTAATGTGAAATCACCTAAATCAGAATTTGCAAAATTAGGATCACCAGAAATATTCCCCTCTCCTTCCCAAGTTTCCTGAATATTCGAAAAGCTTATATCCACCTCGGAATTATCTAATGTAAATGCATTTGGGGAATTAGCCCATATTATAGAATTGGTAATGGTAGATGATGAATTATAAAAATTTAGGCTTCCGGACTGCCCACTAGAAATATTTCCAAAAATTGTTGAATTAGTAAGATTAATATCGCATGCAACATTAACGATGCCACTACCACCAGCGGCAATATTATTATTAATTAAAATATTTGAAAAAATTGGATTGCTAACAATACAATATATTCCACCTCCGCCATTTTCAGCTGTATTATTAGAAATATTAACATTAAACAGTATTGGGTTGCTATCATTCCTTATGTCTAACCCACCTCCAAATTCTGCTGTATTTTCTTTTATTATTGAATTCATAATAATAGGGTTAGAACTAATTAATTGTATTCCACCGCCATAATCGGACTCATTACCATTGATTTGTATATTGCTTATAATTGGGTTTGATCTATAACAAAAAATCCCTGAACCGGAATTGTTTGTAATAATTACCTGTTTCAAAATTGCATCTCCACCATCTCTACAATAAATACCAACCCCATAATTATTTTCAACAATAATATTATTTAAATAAGGATGTGAATCATTAGTTATTCCAATTCCAGCACCTCTACCATAATTTTGATGGTTTCCACCTAATATTAAATTATCCAGACGGGGATTTGAATAATTATCAATAAATATCCCTCCGGATGAAGATGATGAATTAATAGACCCAATACCATTTTTAATGGTAAAACCATTTAATTCTGAACCTACATTATTATTGAAGATAACGACTGTACCTGCATCATTGCCATCGATCACTGTTACTTCAATGATAAGCGGATCTTCGTCAAAAATATAATACGAAGATAAAACAATACTTTTTTCGTTGAAGTTAATATTTTCAAAATATGTACCTGGTTCAACGAGAACCGTATCACCATCTACTGCAGCATCAATCCCAGATTGAATAGTAGAATAGTTTTCAGGTACATTGAGAATAGTTGAATGCCCTAATGAAAATAAAATTGTTAATATGAGCAGTTTAGTTTTCATTTTTTTGTCTGTACCGCTCCCGCCTTCGGCGGACAGGGATTCAATGATTGAATGATTAATTTGATTATATTTCTTATCATGTTTACGTTATTCATCATGGTTATCATCTCATCACTTTAATCAACGGTCCGGGTTTGTAGTTTTTTTATCTGGGCCATTTGTGACATCTGTGGTTTCATTAGCCTAAAATTATATTCACAATTAAAATCACATCCAGAATATCCACATTATAATCACTATTTAAATCGGCATCATTATTATAGTCACTCCCTAAAACTAGATTCACTGTGGCAATAATATCTA
>CAZGBZ010000098.1:0-6870 GCA_964524135.1 uncultured bacterium | reverse complement strand
AATGCTGGCCAGAATCATGGATTGGTGATGGCTTTGAAGACTGTGAAGATCAACAATATGGCGCGGACCTGACTTGTTATGACAATGATGGTGGTGACTGTGGTGAAACTACATCCTGTGAAGATCAGGGACTCATTGAATGCTTTGATGGTTCATGTGCTGAAACTGCAGATGATTGTGACTCTGAATGTCCAGCCGGTACTATCGCAGATTGCTCTGGTGATGGTGACTGTGGTTTTGATACCTGGATTGGCGATGGCTACTGTGATGGTGCGTCACAGCAATATGGTATTGATAACTGCTGTTATGATAATGATGGTGGTGACTGTACTGATGAAGAATGTTCCGGTGGTAGAGCACAAGCTGAATTTGCACAAAAGAAAGGCTTTGGACTTGCTGCAGTAGAACATAAAGGTAGAGTTGTGAATATGGTTAAAGCTGAGAAGAAAGAAGTTCTTCCTATATCCAGAGATGGTGTTGTATTCCAAAAGGGATCAACAGCTGTTCGATTTAATGAAGAGATCAGCAACCCAACACGTGCACTTACAGCTACTGTTGCCTTATCTTGTGATGCTTGCCTAGATGGCGGCCCATGGTCAGGCGAATGGATAGTAGCTGCAATGGACTTTGGCTACTTCACTGTCTATGGTTTTGACGCAGGTGCCGATGTCTGTGGTACTGTTACCTTCTGTGAGGATACTAACGGAGCTTGCTCCGATACATCAGAGCAGGTATGTGCAGTTGCTGGCGATGCCGACAGCGTTGATTGTGTTGAAGGTGGTTCCGATTGTCCATCAGAAGCTGGTAGTGGTGATGTAAATGGTGATGGCGATTCCAACGTACTGGATATTGTATCGATTGTAAATGTTATCCTCGGTGGCGAGTTTGCAGACGAATGTGCTGCAGCGGCAGCTGATGTAAACGGTGATGGCGAAGCCAATGTGCTTGACATTGTACAAATCGTGAATGGTATTCTCGGTGGTGGCCGTGTAGATGATGCCTCATCTGCAAAGCTTATCAAAAGTGATGAAGCAGTAATTTTGGAAGCCAATGGTTACATTGGCGGTGTTCAGATGACACTGAGTCATGATGGAGACTTTTCCATTGACCTTACTGATAAAGCAATGGTTGCTGAGTACAACACTGTTGGAAACGAAACTATTCTCGTAATTGTAGCCCCTGAAGGTGAAGAACTTTTCACCTACACCGGTGACTTCGAAATCGTGGATATGATTGTTGCTAATAGCCAAGACCGTGTAACTGTGGGTGCTCCTACTGAGTTTAGCCTCAGTACAGCTTATCCGAATCCATTTAACCCAACAACCAGTTTGGAATTATCTGTACCGATGAATGGTCATGTGACTGTTCAGGTGTATAACCTGATGGGACAGGTAGTTGCCACTTTGGCAAATGGGTATATGGATGCAAGTACATACACATTAACATGGGATGCATCTGATGTATCCAGTGGTATGTACCTTGTGAAGGCAGAAGCTGCAGGTACTGTAAGTACACAGAAGCTGATGTTGATGAAATAAACAACTGATTTTACTGATAACCTTCTCTGTCTTCAACCGCAGAGAAGGCGGAAAATCAGGACCGCCCCGTACATTATGTCCGGGGCGGTTTTTTTATAGAGAGATAATTCTTAACCCTTCAAAGGTTTAGAACCTTTGAAGGGTTAAGAATTAGAAATTACAGTACAATAACCTTTCTAGGTTGTTGTGAAATAGATTCAACCAAGTCAAGCAGGGATGCTTGACATACTCTTACTACACAAAGGTGTTGAAAGATTTTAAAGGATGATGAGGGGTTTATTGTAAAACAATCCTTCCAAGTTGTTTGAGGGTCGAAATTTGTCTCATCAAATACTATATAAAGGAAAATGGTGAGTTTGAATAAGGAAAATCGATTAGGAATTCCGATTTTGATTAATGAATAGTGAATTTTGAATAGTGATTTGTGAATTAGTATAGAAGCCAATGACCAATGACTATTGTCACTTTGTTACCCATCTACGTTTCTACGATTGGTAAGCTCAGGAGCTCAATAATTATGGTATAGGGGGATTGGGTTCAGGAATAAGGGGCAAGATTGCTTTTTCTCTTTTCTATTCTGAAGCTCTGCAACTTAGGAACCCTTCTACAATTCATTATTTATCATTCGCCTGCCAGTCGTAGCGATAGTGCAGACAGGTCATGAAGTATAGAATGACGAAGGGCAAGCTTTGTCACTCAGGAGCTCCGGGAGGCAGTTAAACTTACTGCTCTAAAATTAAATTCACCAGAAGAACTATATCGAGGATATTCTGGCTGCCATCCTGATTTAAATCACCAATCGGATTTGAAATATCACCATCTAAAATTAAATTTGCTAATATAACCACATCCAAAACATTTATACCCCCATCAATATTTAAATCACCCAATAGAACATTACCCAGATAATCGGGGCTATATTTTTCACATCTGGCAATCCAATAACTTGCGTCCCCTTCGTGTGTAAAACTCCATAGTTCATTTCCATCAAAATCAATTTCAATTACAGTTGCAGTATGGGTTTGGGTAATAAGGGTATTTCCATTGGGAAGGCGAAATGCACCTCCCTGCATCGGTGTTGAAATATCTCCCATGTAAATCCATTCCCATGATTCTGGACCAAAAGGATTACTATCAATAATGATATAATTACCATTTCCGTCCATGGGTGGTGTAAACTCAAGCACAGCAGAATCGCTACTATCATGGGTATTATTGTACAATATTAAGTTTCCTGCACCGGGGTATCCTTCTGGGATCCAGTTTACACTATGCTGATCCCCCAAGATACGATCTGATTCATTGCCACGACCATAATTTTCAGGATTGCCCCAGCGATATAATAAATCGCCCCCTTTATTGGAATTTCCACCCAAATGACTTGCAGCTTCTTCTGTGGTGGTACTGTGGTCAATAATGAATATTTCATCCTGAATACGAGAAGATATTACGATTTGATCTAAATCGGGGTTATAATCAACAGCATTGATATGCATCCAATCCCCATTTGCTCCTTGTGGCCCCCCAGCATTGTTGCCAACGGGTCCTCGATTAATATCAAATAACTCAGGGTGGTCTGAAATTGCGCCGAAATTTGGGAGCTCAGAGTTTACATCCTGCACTAAATGATCCCAAATATGCCATTCCCACACAATCTCACCACTTTCCGGTTCCAATTCCAATAGAGCCGTTGACCACATGACATTGAGAGGATTATCAATAGTTTCCCGTCCCATATTATAGGCTTCCTGAGCTGTTTTCTTTTCCCAGACAATGATGAGGATATTGCCGTTTGGCAGGGGCTCCACATCATGATGATGTTGATATTGCTCATTTGCAAATTCGTATTCCCAGAGAATTTCACCATCCCATGATTGTTTTTGAATACCGCCGCCTACTCCACCAGCAGACATGGTTGGAAAAGGTACGCGGAAGGGATAAATAATACTACTGTCTGGTAAAAGGTAGGGCATACTGGCAGGTCCCTGATCATGTGTCCATGAATGTAAAATATCATATTCATTATTCATGAGATAGGTAGTTGCATCATCATCAAAGGCACTCATGGGAGTGAATAATGTGTACCCATCATAAACTTGGGCATAAACAAATACAACCGAAGATAAAATAAATATAATAAATTGATTCAACATGGTTTAGGTTTCGCTTAAAATTATATTTACAAGCAGTACAATATCCAAGATATTCTGTGACCCATCATTGTTTAAATCACCTGCTGGATTTGAGTTATCACCTGCCAAAATTAAATTAGCTAAAATGACAATATCTAAAATATTCTGGGTACCATCATTATTTAAATCACCAGGTAAAACTGAAGAATAGATGCTGAAATTAGTGGACTGAATTCTTTCTGGAGCAATTTCCGGATAAATTTCAAAAGTTAAAATGGATCCACTATTTATATTAAGATTACTCAATTCTATGTTAAGAGTGAAATTTTCAAAAGAGTTTACAAAAATATTATCCGATGCAATTTCCACATTATTATTTAATAGGGTATAATTAAACCAGCCCTCACCCCAGCCACTGTTGTGAATTGTGGCTTCTAAAATGTCATCATCAGGATTTACATACGAATTTTCCAACGATCCGGTGAAATCTGCCAATGTAACCGAGAAAGCAATAGGGTGCAGATTGGGAATTCGCTCACTTCGATAACTTGAAGTCAATACATCTGAATTATCGAACTCTAAATGCCATGCAATTTCATTTTCAGGAGTTACTTCTAATATATGTCCAGATCTACCGGCAGTGATAAGTGTATTACCATTTTCTAAACGATCACATTCTCCTCTAGAACCTGAAAATAATTCTTCAGGGAGTACATGATCCCATACCATGGAGGCACTATGGGTATCTTCATCATATTCAATTTCAAGGCATCGGGATAGTTCAGGACTGAGATAGCGGTGATTATCAAAAAATAATAAATTCCCATTATCCAACACTTGAACTGAGTGCTGCTGAGAAAAATTTAAATCAATATCAAAATATATATCATCCATAAAATCAGTTTGTCCCAAATTCCAAATAATCTCTTTACTGGTATAGTCAATTTTTGTTATGCGAGAAAGATTTCGTATGGATACAAATACAGATTGTGAATTATTATCAAAAAATACAGAATTGGAGTGGGTCCAGTCCATTTCATAATTACCATTATAAGTTTGGACATAATAGGGATTATATTCTGTGGAATCAAAATAATCAAATGTATTCCAGCTCCATATTTCATTTCCATCCAGGTCAAATTCTTTGAATTCATCTCCCTGCCAGGGAATTACATCCGGTAAAGAAGGGTTGCATTCATCCGGACAATAATGATCTTCTATAATTGCAGAGATTAAAAAATAGGTATTATTGGACGTTTTAAAAAAATCGTGATGAGCATTGTTACCATCGGGGGTTTCAAAAATTCTATTACCATTCAGGTCAATTTCATATCCTTTATCAGGTTCAAAACCGATAACATTACCATTTGGTAGAAAATGAGTAAATGTAAATCTAATATCAAATAAGTTTTTATCTACAAACCAGATGGGGGTGCCGAATTGATTTATACCTCCTGAAAAATTCAGGGATTCAATATCCATTACGGTCACTCCATCCTGATATAGAGTCTCATCTATAAATAGATTATCGGTGCCGGGGAAATAATCAGGTAAGGGATTAATTGAAAAAGTTCGATTTTCACTTGTGTAAAAATTTTCTCCATTTTCATTTATTGCAGTTACATTCCATGAAAATGTGGAATTCCATTGGATAAAATCTAAAACTAAATTAGAATTGGATGGAGTTTGCACCTCATATTCATCTCCTGAATCTACATTTATTAATGACAGGTTATACCCTCCAGCATCGGGTATTTGATCCCATTGAAAATAAATTTGAGTATAATTGAAAGTTTCCCCACTTTCCGGGAGGTAATCTGCTGAAAGCAAGCCCAACAGCGTAAATAATAATATTCTAGGTATTTTCACCATAAATTAATTTATTTGTATTTCTTTTTCTAACAAAGTAACTAATCGTTACAGTATGTAATCATTTTACAGTGTTTAAGAGCATATTTTTGTGCAATAGGTCAATAAATAAGGGAGAAAATGCGGAGAGTAAATGGAGATTAAGTGTAAGAAGTAAGAAAAAAGGGTAAATAGGATATAGAAAATTGGGTTTTGAGGTTGAAAAACTAATACTTAGGAATACATGTAGACATTCTAACTTTGTTTATCTGACACTCAGCAACTCAATCTCTCATCCTCTATCTAATTACTTTTTATCAATTGCAATAATTCTTGTTACAATTTTATACATTATTAAATTTTGAGGGCATATTTATTATTGATTAGATTTTTGCAAGTGAGAACCCCTTTTAACGGGGTAAATTAATTAATTAAACTAGGAGAAATAATGTATAAGAGAATATTAACAACCCTTTCTGTAATCTTTTTAGGCTCAATGCTTTTAGCAAGTAATGAAGGAGTCACAAAAAAATCAATCAATAATGATAATGTTTTATCAATTGAAAATAATGTGGATTTGAAACAAATCGAATCTATTGGTGTTTCTGCACGAAATTCAATTGTAAATAAATTGGATGAATCATTAATTGTAAATCAAAGTGGACTAATTAAAAAATATAAAGATATCAATGAACTTCATCTTTATATCTCCGAATTAAAAAGTTTTAAACAGAGTCTCGCTCAAAAAAATAAATTGGCAAATAAAATTTCTGAAAATCGTGATCATTGCGAAGAGGGCTATGTAGATGACTGTGCTGATGATGATTGCTGTCCTGAAAGCTGGGTTGGTGATGGTTTTGCTGATTGTGAAGATCAAGCTTATGGCTGCGATTTAACCTGCTATGATAATGATGGTGGTGACTGTGATGGTGGTACAGATGGTGGTACTACTGGCGGGACAGAATCTTGTGATGACTGTGAATTAGATTGGTCAGCTTACGGATCTGAATGCTGTGATACAGCCTGGGATGAGTTTGGCATTGATTGCGCTACACTAGAAGGTACCTATGGCTGGGATTGTGCTGGTTGCGCATGTCCTGGTGATGGTCCAGCAGAATGTGGTGATGGCAACTGTACAGGTGATGAAACTTATGAAACATGCCCAGATGATTGTAACGCTCCTGGCGAATGTGATGCTGGTTTAGTTCCTGATTGCGCAGATGATGATTGCTGCCCAGAATCCTGGATTGGTGATGGCTTTGCAGATTGTGAAGACCAAGCCTATGGCTGTGAGTTAACCTGCTATGATAATGATGGTGGTGACTGTGAAGGTGGCACTGATGGTGGCACTG
>CAZGBZ010000097.1:4169-6931 GCA_964524135.1 uncultured bacterium | reverse complement strand
GTTGATGATGATGTGACTGTTCAGGTAGCCCGGGGAATATTAAAAACAAAAGTTATAGAAGGAAAAATTCAAAATGTCTGAAAAACAAACCTTTGAAAAAACACTCACTGATCTTCAAGCAATCATTGAAGAATTAGAGTCTGAAAATCTGTCGTTAGATAAAATGGTTCACTTATTTGAAGATGGAATGAAATTAATGAAAATATGCAGAATTCAATTGGATGAAGTAGAAAATCGCATCACAACTCTGGTTAAGGAAAATGATGAGTTTAGTGAAAAACCGGGAATAAAACAATCATGATTATTGGGTGTACTGGAAATTATCGTAAGCAGGAATTTTACCCCATTCTCAAAAAGGTTCATACCATTTTGGGTAATGAAAATATAGAATTTCTCATTTCTTCAGATTTAGAAAAAAATACTGATTTCAATATCCCCAGGGATTACACAATCATGGAATTTTCAGAGTTGGTTGAAAAATGTGATATATTATTCGCCATCGGAGGAGATGGCACTATTCTGTCTACGGTCCGGCGTTTAGGTCAAAATATGATTCCCATTATGGGCATCCATATTGGAGGATTAGGATTTCTCAGTGAATGTACTGAAAAAAATCTCACGGAGAGTCTTGATAGTATCCTCTAAAAAATGATTATATAGTCACTCACAGAATGTTATTGGAAGTCCAAATAACGCCTGAAAATGATGCACAGAAAATACTACGGGCACTGAATGATATTGTTGTTGATCATGGTCCCTCTGCCAGGCTATTAAAGGTAGAAGTTCACGTCTCAAATCATTACCTGAATACATTTGAAGGAGATGGGGTTATAATATCAACACCAACCGGAAGTACAGCCTATTCACTATCAGCCGGCGGACCCATTATTTATCCTTCAATGGATTCTATAACCGTTACGCCAATTTGTCCCCACAGTTTATCAGCCCGCCCCATTGTTCTCAGATCCGGGGAAACTATTACCTTGAGTTTCCCGGAACCGTATGATGGTATTTCATTAGCCGTAGATGGTCAGATTAAAGTGCGGATTGATGATCAAACTCAAATTCAAATAACAAAGGCCTCCCACAGCGCCCAAATCGTAAGCCTTCCAGGGAATGGGTATTTTAAAACGCTCCGGACAAAAATGGGTTGGTTGGGAAAAGTACGTTAGAGGACCTATTCCTTTTTAAAGATTTGAAGAGAATTTTAATCCTACTCGGAATAATTATATTTGGATGCCGGAGTTCCCCGGAAACTTCATTTGAAAATTTAAACAAAGCCTTTATCAGCTGGTATTTTAAATACCACCCTATTGAGTCCACTCGCTATAATATGAATAAAAATAATGGCAGGTTTTCCTTGAATACCAAATCAGTGATGGATGAATATTATGCCGATATTTCTCGATTTCTCATAGAATTGTCTCAAATCGATGCCACTAAGATTGCACCTAATTCCCGGGTTGACTATAACATTCTATATTCTAAATTGGAAAAAATGAAGTATGTAATTGATGAAATTAAACCATGGGAATGGAACCCATTATGGACGATTGATGAAATACATGACGGATTATATATCTTGAGCGAACGGGAAAATATTGATATGGATGAAAGGGTTTCAGCTATACAATCAAGGCTGGAAATAATTCCAAAATTATTGGAAAATTCAAAAAATCCAATGATAGCTCATTCAAAAATTCACATTCTTTATAGTAATACAATGGTAGATAAATTGCTTATTCTTCTCCAGCAATTACCCTTAAAAATAAATTCTGATAATATTACCCTTGATTATATTGATGATTTAATTAAAAACTCAACTTTATCATTAGGAAATTATAATCATTGGATAAATTTTCAAACCGATAAATTTGATGAGATTAATTTCCCTTCAGATATATAACAATAGAAAATAACGAAGAATATTTTTTTACAGGAGGAAAATATTTGTCCTCTCACGTATATGAATTGGCCAGGAAAAAACTCATACCCACCCAAGACAGGTTATTTCATTTGGCTCTGCCATTCTACTTGAAGGAAAATGACGAACCCGTTTGGTTAGACCGAGCAGACTCATTGGAGGTTATACAATGGACCATTGATGATATTTATAACAATCCAAAAAATAAGATTAGAAATGATGAGGTGCTTTCCCGGTTTTACGAATCATTAACTGCCATAGAAAAATTTTGTTATACCAATTCGCTCTTACCCAGGACAAAAAATAAAACCATTAAGTTGGAATTCGCACCGGATTACAGCAGTTCTCAATCTCCGGTTTTCTTATTTGATAATCACCCCAAAAATATTTCCACGGATATCATTTATAATATAAAATCTCCTTTAGATGATATTGGAGAATATAATTTGAATCGCCAGGAAATAGATATTATCAATGCTGCCCATATTCTTCCAGGATATGGAATACAGTTGGGATTTTCCCAAAATTATCCCTCCATGATTCGATATTTATTTCCTGATTTAGTCACTGCTGCTGGTTGGGAATCATACGCTTTAAATATGTTAATAGAAGAAGGATATGGAAATTGGAATCAGGAGTATCATATTTTAAAATTAAAGGAAGAAATTTCTATTATTGCCCGAACAATTATGGAAATGCAGTATTATTCTGGTGAAATCAAACGGGAAGATGCTATTAAATTTCTTCGGGAAATGGCTTTTATGAAAGAGGATGAAGCTCAATTAGCGCAAATGGAAACGGATTTAAATTATTTTTCCGGAACAACTTCATTTATTGG
>CAZGBZ010000097.1:0-4159 GCA_964524135.1 uncultured bacterium | reverse complement strand
CACTTTTAGCAGAATATAAACGCAGGCAGGGGGATAAATTTGTACTTTCTGAATTCCACAAACTAATTCTACAAGATGGAATAATCCCTCTCTTTGAGTTGAAAAAACAACTATTATCACCGTAATTTTACCCACTTAATATGAAACTATATAATCAACATAAAATTAATTTACACTATTGGGATGCCATTGCCGGAATGGTAGATCAATCTATAGATATTGCTTTAAACCTATCTCAAAGTGGACACCCGGGTGGATCCCGCTCTAAAGTACCTGCCCTGGTCTCCACCTTATTATCAGGTGTTATGAAATGGGATATTCGCAATCCCAGTGCAACATTTGGTGATCGATTTGTTTTAGTGGCTGGGCATACCAATCCGGTGGTCTATGCGACTTTGGCAGTATTCAATGAAGCCCTGCGGAGAAAATATAATAAAACGGGAAATATAAAGTATTTAAATCCCAAGGGGGATAAATTTACATTAAATTGGGAAGACCTGCTCACCCTTAGACGAGGTGGAGGTTTATCTGGCCATGCAGAAATGGAAGGAAAAACTCTGTTTTTTAAATATAATACCGGTCCATCCGGCCATGGAGCTGCTCCGGCAGCAGGGCAGGCATTTGCTCTGAAATACAGTGGCGCTCCAAACAGCAGAGTTTTTGCTATGGAAGGAGAAGGTGGGCTCACTGCCGGTGTTACTCATGAAGCACGGATTGCAGCCTATGGTCTGGGGTTGGGCAATTTAATCTACGTAGTGGATTGGAATGATTTTGGCATAGATGACCGACCCTTCAGCGATATAAAGGCCGGGAATCCTGTAGATTGGTTTGAACCCTATGGCTGGAAAGTTTCCGGAACAGAAAATGGGGGAGATTGGGAAAGCATTCTAACTGCTTATGATGAATTATTTGAATCAGAAAATAAAAACCAACCCAAAGCTTTATGGGTGAAGACCAGAAAGGGCAGGGGCTATGAAAAATTTGACAATGCCAGTCACGGTGCCCCCCATAAACGAAATTCTAAAGAATTTTGGAATATTAAGCGAGAATTCGGTGAACGTTTTGGTGTACAATTTGAGCATCTGAATACAGATGCCTCCGAAAATTTTGAAAAAAACAAAAAACAAATGGCAGAGACACTTCAAACAGTCATGTCATTATTTGATTCAATGGATGGTTTAGCAGATTATCTGGCAGATAGACTGCTTGAGATCGCCGAATCCATCCCGGAAAATGAATCTATAATTCAAGGATTTGAGCGGAACCCATTGGATGACGATACACTCTACGATTATAAAAACTATCCCACAGATTTATATTGTAAGCCTGGAGAAAAAATGCCCAATCGTGCTGCTTTTGGAAATTTTGGATCATGGCTGAATTCCTATTGTCAAGAAAAGTATGGCAGACCCTTGGCAGTGGTCTGTTCTGCAGATTTAGCCGGTTCTACCAATATCTCTGGATTTAGTAAGGGTTGGAATAATTCTCAGGGGTTTGGCATGTACCATCGAGATAGCAGTCCCAACGGAACATTACTTCCACAGGGAATCACTGAATTTGCAAATGCCGGACTTATGACCGGTATAAGTACCGTTAATTTTGCAGAAGACCCATATAAAGAATTTAATGGATATATCACCTCCTGCAGTACCTATGGGTCATTTTCCTATTTAAAATACGGAGCCTATCGATTATTCAGTCAAATTGCACAAGATTCCCAATTGAAGGTTGGTAAAACAATCTGGGTAGCAGGTCATTCCGGACCAGAAACGGCAGAAGATTTCCGCACCCATTTTGGAATTTTTGCACCAGGCGTAACGCAATTATTCCCCGAAGGTCATATTTTAAATTTACACCCCTGGGAATATAATGAAGTCCCCGTAATGTTGGGTGCCGCATTGGCTGCAGATATTCCCATTATTGCATTACATTTAACCCGGCCCGCCATTGAAATTCCCCATCGTTCAAACTTAGAAATGCCATCCCATTTTGAAGCGGCAAAAGGTGCTTACGTCATTAAAGATTATAATGATGATAGAGAAAAATGCGGGGTATTGTTGGTAAGAGGGACTTCTGTCATCAATGAATTATGCTCTATACTTCCCCAAATTATTGGAGATGGACCCAATATTAAAATTGTGGCAGCTTTGTCATGGGGATTATTTCAACTGCAATCTGAAGAATATCAAAAATCTGTTATGAAAGAGGATGAATGGCTGGATTGTATGGTTATTACCAATACATCTCTTGGAAATATGTCCCATTGGGTACAGCATCCAATTGTGAAAGAATATTCTTTATCCCCGGATTGGGATAATGGCTGGCGTTTTGGCGGTAATTTAGAAGAGGTGATAGAAGAATCTCATTTATCTGCAGAATGGCAATTAGAAGCTATTCAAAAATTCAGCAGTGATAGGAATTCACGCATAGATTCGTTGAAGAAATCTATTCCGGACAATATATTTGAAAAAATGGAGATAGGATGAAAACCGATTACGCATCACGTTTAACCAAGCTCGGTACAGAAACAGCATTTGCAGTCTCTCAGGATGCAGCTGAATTTGCAGCTGAAGGAAATAAGGTATATCCATTCCATTTGGGGGATATAAATATTCCCACTCCAGAGAATATTATGGAAGCTACTACCAAAGCGCTTCGGGATGGAAAAACGGGCTATATCCCATCGGATGGAATCCCTCAATTACGAGATGCTATAGCAGAAAAAATTGGGATTGAGCGAGATATTTCTTTAACTCGAAAAAATGTAGTTGTACAGCCTGGAGGCAAACCGGTTATACCCAAATTTATCCAGGCATTAATGAACCCTGGTGATGGGGTACTTTACCCAAATCCGGGCTACCCAATTTATGAAAGCCAAATTGAGTTTCATGGTGGGAATCCACTCCCTTATGGGTATATCCCCCATTCCAATGGATTTAGTATTGACAGGGATAGGGTTGAGGATATGATAGATTCCAATACGCGGTTATTCATTTATAATAATTACCAGAATCCCATGGGAGGGGAATCTGCCCAAGATGAAATGGAATGGATCGCCCACTTAGCTCAGCGCCATGATTTATGGGTTCTCAGTGATGAGGCTTATTTCAATATACAGTATTCTGGAAAACCAAAAAGTATAGTTTCTCTGCCTGGTATGCAGGAGAGAACGGTAATATTATACACTTTTTCTAAAACCTATGCCATGACCGGATGGAGATTAGGGGCAGCTATTGGTCCTGCAGATTTAATGAAAATATTTGCCAAATTGGGCGTGAATGATGAATCCTGTACCAATCATTTTATTCAGTATGGCGGGATGGAAGCCCTTAATGGAAATCAAGAGGGTTCTCAAACTATTCTAACCGAATTAAAAAAACGAAGAGATGCATTATCTGCTAAATTAAGAGAAATAGAAGGAGTTTCATTATTCAACCCAAATTCCACATTTTACCTTTTCCCGGATATCACTGAATTGTATCATCAGATAGGTGCTCAATCCTACGAAGATTTCCGCTCCCGGGTTCTGCGGGAAACCGGTGTGTCCTTTTGTACCCGTGAGCATTTTGGTACACCCTTGCCAAATGAAGACCGTAAATATATCCGCTTTGCCTATTCAGGCATTTCAGTTTCTGATATTAAAGAGAGCATGAGTAAATTGCAGGAATACTTCAAAACCAATAGCAGTTTAGCCCCTGCGTAAATAATCAAAATACTATATTATGATATAAACCCTGCATAATAGTAGGGTTTATTTTTGTGTATTTAATATAATAATAATTTGGATGGAGTTTTTGGAAGGCACAGGATAGTTGCTGAGATTTCGGCAAATCTAAATAATAATATAATTAGTCTGCGTATCATAACAGTTCTTAATAGGTGAGTTACCAAAGAATTAAGAGTATTAGTAGACCAATAATAATACACATACCTTCTTTTGACCGAAGAAATTTAACAACCTGTTTATTGATAAAAGTAATTACATACTCATCAATCATTTTCACCCACTTTTTATGAAATTCATCCATTTATTAGCCCTTGATTAGATAAGTAAACTTAATATGGTTTGCCGATAAATAAAAAAGCCCCCGAGTTTAATCGAGGGCTTTAAGGAATATAATTAGAAAGTGCTGTTAATCAACTTTTAATAATTTTTCAA
>CAZGBZ010000096.1:0-6969 GCA_964524135.1 uncultured bacterium | reverse complement strand
ACACTTGGTACAACTTTTGGGGGGCAGGCCACCCTAACGGGAATCTCTATAGATACTATAAACTGGATATTATTTACATTGCCGGTTTATCTTAAAATAATATCCATAATTGTTTTCTCATTATTTATCATTTTAATAATATGGAAAAAGAATAAAAGAACTAAATTAAAATCCAATCCCTAAAACCACTTCCTAAAAAAACTGTTAAGGGTATTGTCGCTCCCATAAATTAAAAAAGGAAGATATTTCCCTGTTAGGTAATCCATACTAAATTTCCCAACCTGATAAATTTTCAATTTGGATCCAAAAACTCAAAAACAAATAACCACCTGGCTCATTTCAGCCTGCCTGCTCATTTTTCTCATGGTGATAATTGGTGGTGTTACCCGCCTCACCCGATCGGGGCTTTCTATGGTAGAGTGGCACCCCATTAGCGGAATACTGCCACCTCTTACAGATACTGCTTGGGTAACAGAGTTTGAGAAATATAAGCAATTCCCTGAATACCAGAAACTGAACCAGGGTATGACCCTCCCTCAGTTTAAATTTATCTTTTTCTGGGAATATGTCCACCGCCTCATTGGACGTTTATTGGGGATATTTTTTATCATCCCTTTTGCTTACTTTTTAGTTAAGAAAAAACTGAATCCCCCATTAATGAAAAAACTGCTTTTCATGTTTGTTTTAGGTGGACTCCAAGGTCTGTATGGCTGGTACATGGTACAAAGCGGACTTATTGATAATCCCCATGTGAGTCATTACCGCTTGGCGGGTCATTTACTTTTGGCGTTTGGACTGATGGCATATATTCTCTCTACAGCATTAACTATTAACAGGGAGCGGTTTACTCCCTCTACAGCATACAACAAAGAAAAGCTCAGTCCTGTTTTGAACTGGATAATTGCGGTCATCGTGTTGCAAATCATTTACGGTGCATTTACTGCTGGACTGAAGGCTGGTTATGGCTGGAATACCTTCCCCAAAATGGCAGGCGAGTGGGTACCCAGAGGATTACTCCCCCTCACACCCTTCTGGAAAAATCTGGTAGAGCATAATTTTACCGTCCAGTTTATTCACCGAATGTTGGGGTGGATTCTCTGCATGCTCATCCCCGGTTTCTGGCGCTTCTGCAAAGGCTTTATGCTAACTCCGCAGCAAGAAAAAGCGGTGGATTGGCTGCTCTGGGCAATTCTCATACAGTTTGGGTTGGGAGTAATTACTCTGGTTATGGTGGTACCGGTTTGGCTGGGGGTTATGCATCAGGCAGGGGCAGTAGTACTATTGATGACAGCTGTATATAATCGGTTTTTGTTAAATAACTTAGAGAGTTCCTAAGTGCAAAGCTTGTCAATCGCAGTGAAACGTAGATTGATTCCTTAGATTGCTAAACGTCCATCTACACAGTAAGAATTATCATTCGTAATGTATTATGGAGTGGATTAACCGTGTTAATCCAAGCATCAACATCTATGCTGGGCAAAGTCGTAGTGAGGTTGATGCCGTCCAAAAACATAAATATTTACGCTTTTTATTAGGCTGATAATTTCTGCTTCTCAAAAGGGAGGCTGGTGGTAATTAGCTCCGTTATATTTCCCTAATCTTTTATATTCCATTAAAATGGCTATAAAAAGCAACCCACAACTTAAGTCGTGGGCTCATTTAAGATTTATCACTGCAACCGTTTCAACGGTTTATTAATTAAATCAGTTTTATAAGGTATTAATACCATTGAATTAACAATGAAATATTATCGTCCTCCGTCCATCTAAAATAATACGATGTTCCAAATGGGCTTTTACAGCAGAGGTCAATACCCTGCGTTCAATATCTCTCCCAGCCTGCACCATCTCCTTCACCGAATGCTGATGGTTGACTGGTACAACATCCTGCTCGATAATGGGACCTTCATCCAAATCTTCCGTAACATAATGAGCAGTTGCGCCAATCATTTTAACCCCTCTCTCCCACGCTTTGCGATAGGGATTTTTCCCTTTAAACGCTGGTAGAAATCCGTGATGGATGTTTATAATTCTGCCTCTATAATCTTCCACAAACTCACTGGATAAAATCTGCATATAGCGAGCAAGCACCAATAAATCAATTTTTTCCTTTTCCAATAATTCACGGATTTCATTCTCCTGCTCAGCTTTTGTTTCCGAAGTAATGGGAAGATAATTAAACGGAATATTAAATTGACCAGCTATCTCTTTTAAATTTTCATGATTGCTGATAATGCAGGGAATTTCACAGGGTAATTCACCTGACTGATGCTTTATGAGTAAATCATAAAGCGGCGCTGACTCCTTGGTCACAAATATTGCAACTTTCAATTTGTTTTTCGGGAAATAAAAATTAATCTGTGCATCCATCTTCTTAACTAATGCCTGGAGAATTTCTTTTAATGCATCTTCAGAAATTGTCAAGTTTGATAGGTTGGCATGAATACGCATAAAAAAGAGTTTTTCATCTGGCTCCACATGCTGTTCCAAATTCAGCACATTGGCTCCATGATCATACAATATGCTGGTAAATTGGGCAATGATACCCCGCTGATCTGGGCAGTTAATGTGTAATATCAAATGTCTCATGTGAAAAAATTAGGGGGTTGAAATTGGTCTATAATAATTATTTGTATGCGTCTTTTCGATGCCGTATACGATATACATTGACTATTTTCTTATCATCAATAATCTCATATAACACTCTAAATTGTCCAACTCGAATTCTATACCCTTCCAATATGGATAATTTCAAGCAGCCAACAGGTCTGGGATCTATTTCTATTCCTGATAATACCTGTTTTATTTTCTTATAGTATTTATCAGGAATCTTATTTAGATCTTTCTCAGCAACATTCGAAATTTGAACAGTGTACAATCAGGCGTTCCGCGTTTTATCATAATCCTGAAGAGTTTTAAAAGATTGAGTTTCTTTTTTAGCTTGTTCCATTTTCAACCAATCTTCAATTTCTTCCATTAATTCAGAAAAGTGTGGGTTTTGTTTTAATTCCTGCCAAAATTTTCTGTCAACTATAATATTTTCTTTTGTATCAATTGTAATAGTAGCCATGTAGTATTTCCTCTATTCTAAAGGTTATTAATTACTAAGGAAATTTACCGGCTTTTTTGCTGGTTTAAAAGGATTTCTCATATCCAATATTTGTTCAAATTTAATTATTAAAAAGAAAGTAATGTAATAACCAGCGATAAGTAAAGATATATACATCTCTATCTCAGCATCGATGTAATTCTAATCTCCTCGCCGTCAATATTAATGATCACCGCTCCACTCTCGTCTGTCTGGAAAACCTCAGCGCCAGAATCTACCCATCTCTGTACAATTTTTTCTGATGGATGTCCATAGCGATTATTTTTTCCCACAGAAATGATGGCATATTCAGGAGAAACATGTTTCACCACACTCATGATTGAACTGGTACTGGAGCCGTGATGTCCTACTTTCACTACATCCACATTCAACAGACTATCAATATTGGAAAGTATCCGTTCGGCTTGAATTTCAGCATCTCCTGTAAACAGAAAGCTGTGATCTTGATAATCTAACCGGAAAACAATTGAGGCATTATTTATGTTTTTCATTTTACTGGCAATAAGTGAATCAGGGAACAATACGGTGATATTCATTTCACCCAGTTGGTATATCTCTCCCGGTTTAGGATATGAAATGATGCTTTTGTTCTGTTCCGCTCCAACTAATATTCGGTCATAAACGGAGGACTCAAAATCATTATGGGTATCCCAAATTTCATTGATGGTAATATTTTTTAGTAGCGTATCTAACCCCCCTATATGATCTGCATGAGGGTGGGTCATCACCATTAAATCAATCTTGTCAATGCCTTTGTGTTTTAAATAAGGCATTACTACCCATTTGCCATAATCTTTACCAAAACCTGCATAGCCTGCATCAACCAAAATGGTTTGTTCTCCATTCTCAATTATACATGCATCCCCCTGCCCTACATCCAAAAAAGTGACAGTGAACTGGGGAGAATCCAAAATGTGAGTCCAAATAAAAAAGTTGCTCAGCAGTAAACAGCCAAGCACAGACCGGAATCTGTATTTATTTTGTGACACAGAAGCCAGAGCTATCATCCCCACAAATAAAATGATAAGAGAAAATACACCCCAGCCATGGAATGATATCAATTGAAAGGGCAAGTGATTCATAAACAGAGACACCTTGTCCATGAGAAATAATTTGCCCCAGAGCGCTTGACCATAGATATTACCGATTTCCGCAAATAGGGGCATGACCAGTGAAATAATGAGGGAAGTAATGACGGATAACCCCGCTAATGGAATAATTATGAGATTAGCTGCAAACGCCCACACAGGGATTTCTCCAAATACGAGAGCAATGGGCAGAAATGTCCCCAATTGAGCACCAAACGATACCACCAGCCCATCCATGAACCAGCGGAAAGATTTGTGTTTACGTATTGATTGGAGCCATTCATTTTTTTCTGTTAACTGCCTGAATTGACCCAACATAAATAAAATCCCCCCTACTGCTCCAAATGAAAGCTGAAAACTGAGACTGAAGAGTTGGCTGGGATCAATAAGGAGAAAAATAAAGGCCGTAAATCCCACAATGCTCCATGATAATATTTCTTTTTCCCGAAAATTCCCGTAGGAATACAGAATTGCCATGGTAACTGCCCGCAAAACGCTGATGGCTCCTCCACTGATGCCTAAATAAAACAATAATCCTACAGTGATAAACAGAAACTTATATAATCTTGGGAGCATGGCAATCTTTGCCAATACGGTGAGAACCAACAGTACAAAACCTACATGTAAACCACTCACCGCTAATATGTGGATTATTCCCAAGCGTCGGAATTGGTCTTTCATTTCTGCTTCAATACCCGATTTTTCACCCAATAATAATCCAGCTGCTAATCCATCATAGGGCTGCCCCACAGCTTCCGTCAATCGCTGATGAATCCCTTGCCGCATTTTAAATAGCCACCGGTTTACACTTGAACGACCCTTAATAATTTCTATTATGTAATAATCGCGTTGCAGGAGAGCCTGAATACCCTGAGATTGTAAATAACCACCATAATCAAATTGCCCGGGATTTCTCGGAGAATCTGAGGTTTGTAATTTCCCCCTGATAATGAGAGTATCACCAGGAAGGATACTTAAAGTATCTGTCAATTGTAATAAAATGCTTTTATCTCCAACCTCCAGAATGACGTAATCTGAATTCCGTTTTTTCTGAATATCGGTAACCTTTGCCTGAATTAATACTTCACCAGAGGGCAATTCTGGAATATTCTTTGAATTCCAAACCTGCAATACCAAAATTGGTATGAGGAGAACAATTACAGGTAAAGCAATCTGAAAATACCGGCTGAATAATATTAAGAAGGATATTCCAAACAGGATATAAAGAGGAATTAACGGGTAATTAAAATGGGTACCGATAATTATACCCAATATCTGGATGGGAAGAAACTTAAAAACGGGGTACCGCTGGGCGAAACGGATGATGGAAGACATTAGGCTATTTTTCTTTATTTTTTCTTATAATAATTGAAATAAAGGTGTAATTTTTATAAACCGTTAAAACGGTTCACTTGGGTTTGTTTTTGGCAACCCACGACTTAAGTCGTGGGTTACTAATTATTTAAAAATATTAACCATTTTAATGGTTTATAACAATCCCCGCCAATGTCATCTGATTTAATTGGCTGGCGGGCAGGTCTTTTTCCATCTGCTATTTGGTAAACTGATTCACAATTGGATACCTCCTGCCAACACCAAATGCTTTAGGTGATATACGGATTCCCGGAGCTGCCTGCCGTCGTTTAAATTCTGCATGCCGGATTTTTTGCATTAAATCTTTTATCAATTCAGCGGAAAAACCTTCCTTTTCCATCTCACCTGATCGATGGGGTTCATTGATGAGAATATCTACCAATGGACTCACCACATCATAGTCGAATGGATCTACCTGATCTGGTTTTAGCTCTGCGGAGGGGGGCTTGGTTAAAGTATTCTGGGGAATAATTTCCTTTTTGAATTTAGAATTAATCCACTGAGATACTGCATATACCTGAGATTTATTGAGGTCACTAATAACACCCAATGCCCCTGCCATATCTCCATACATGGTGCAGTAACCCAGAGCTGTTTCCGTTTTATTGCCGGTATTGAGCAGGAGGGCTCCCTTCTTATTGGCTGCTGCCATGAGAATATTTCCCCGAATTCTTGCCTGCAGATTTTCTTCTGCCAATCCTGCTTCAGATCCACTAAATATTGGTGAAAGTCCATCAAGCATTTGTTCATTGATCTTTTTAATGGGTATAATTTCAAATTGAATTCCCAGATTTTCTGCCAATGCCTGAGCATCACTAATACTATGATCTGATGAAAAAATGGACGGCATGGAAATACCAAGTACATTTTCGCTACTCAGGGCATTTTTGGCAATGGCTGCCGTGAGGGCTGAATCGATTCCACCACTGAGACCTACCACCGCTTTAGAATGTCCCGTTTTCTGAAAATAATCGCTTACCCCTAAACTGAGTGCATGGAAAATCTGCTCTTCCTCAGGTGGTTCTAATACTTTTTTTTGATTACATTTTTCCATATCCACCAACCGAACACTTTCCTCAAATGCGGCAGAAAGGAATATTACTTCACCAGTTGAATTAACAATGCAGGACTGCCCATCAAAAACCAACTCATCCTGAGCGCCAACCAAGTTGCAATATATAAAGTTACACTTTAAGTCTTTTGCCTTACTGCTTATTATTTCAATACGTTCATGTAATTTATTAATATGAAAAGGGGATGCGGAAATGTTAATCAATAATTCAGCACCCAGACTGCAAAGCAACCTGCTTACTTTTGTATTATACTCATCATCCCAAAGATCTTCACAGATTTGTAGTCCCAATTTTACTGATTTTCCATTTATACGGACCTCCACCGG
>CAZGBZ010000095.1:0-7044 GCA_964524135.1 uncultured bacterium | reverse complement strand
AACCAGGCAATAATGGATTTGGGGCGTGAAATTTGCACAGCAAACAAGCCAAAATGCAATGTCTGTCCTTTGTCTAATTTTTGTAAAGCCCTGGTTAATAATTCTGTTGATAATTTCCCAATTAAGATAAAACCCTGTAAAAAACCACATTACGATATTGCTGTTGGCATTATTTGGAATAAGGGACAAATATTAATTTCTAAACGACGAGAAAATGGACTGCTTGGCGGCTTGTGGGAATTCCCCGGTGGTAAAATTGAAAAGGGTGAAAATGCTCAGGAATGTATAATTCGAGAAATCAAGGAAGAGCTGGGAGTTCAGGTTCAACCCACCTCCTTTCTAAAGCAGATTAAACATGCCTATACCCATTTTTCCATAACTATGGATGCTTATCACTGTGACTACCTAAGTGGCTCACCCAAAGCTCTGGGCTGTGAGAATTGGAAATGGATTAATCCAGAAGATATTAAGCTGCTTCCTTTCCCAAAAGCTAATCACAAGCTGTTTGACAAACTTTTTATTAAAGAGAGTATATGTTAAAATTCAAAATATTATCATTGGTATTATATTTTAGCGGGTTTTTGGCATTTATCTTGATAGCCTTTATTTTTATTTTATCCGGTATTATTTTTCTCCCTCTATTTTATGGTTCTGTAAAGATTTGCTGTCGATTTATGATGTCCTCTTTATTACTATGGCCCAAAATAAGGGGGGAGTTTCCATCAGATGGTACATTTATTATTATGATGAATCATTCCAGCTTTCTTGATGTTTTTATTTTTCCTCTAATTCCAAAAGGTGCCTGGACAGGCATTACGGCTGTAGAAAATTTTAAAATACCTGTTTTTTCCTCAATTATTAAGCGAATTCAGGCTATCCCAATTGACAGGGAAAACCGCCTGTCGGCTTTTGAAAGTATAAAAAAAGCTGAAGATGTATTAAAGCAGGGTATCCATATTGGCATTCTTCCCGAAGGCACCAGAACATTAAATGGAAAAATGAAGGAATTAAAGAAAGGGGGGTTTCACATGGCAATTAATACCAATACTGCCATCATACCTGTGGGGGTTTCCGGTGCTTATAATTTTAAACCAAAAGATAGGTGGTGGATGAAACCGGGGTCAATTTCTATAAATATTGGCACACCCACCAATGTATCAGAATATTCAGATTTAGGAATAAATGGACTTAAAAATAAAGTTGAAACAAAAATTAAAGAATTATTAGGAGAATCACATGAAATTAAATGAAATGAATATTATAATTACAGGGGCTAATGGTACTGTAGCCTCAGAATTGATATCTTTTTTTTCTAATAGGGCTGCTTTTGTAGTGGGCACTGTAAGACAGCTTTCGGAAAATGTGGAAAATGAAAATAATTCAGCTATTATTGAAATGGATCCCTTGGATCATTATTCTATTGGAAATGCTATTTCCTGGATAAATGATGAGGTTGGGAATGTTCACGCCTGGCTTAATATTGTTGGCGGATTCACCATGGGAAATCATGTAGAAGAAGGTCATGATGATTGGAATTATATGTATAATACAAATTTTATGACTACCCTGAATTGTTGTCAACAGATTCTGCCAAAAATGAAGCAAAATGATTGGGGGAGAATTGTGAATATAGGGGCTCAAGCTGCTGTTAAAGGGATGCCGCTCACCGGACCATACTGTACCAGCAAAGCAGCTGTTCACATGCTTACTAAAATAATCGCTCTGGAAAATGGGAATGGTATTACCTGTAATGCCCTATTACCCGGTATTATTGATACTCCCGCTAATAGAAATCAAATGCCTGATGCTGACCACGGCAATTGGGTGAGCCCTAAACAAATAGCTATGAAAATTGAATCCTTATTATTATCCGAAGAAAATGGCTCATTAATTAATCTTTAGGACTTTTTCTTAAGTTTCTCAAATACATAGGTGTTTACCATAATAGCCAAGGGAACACTGATCAACAACCCCACCCCAAGAGGAATGATTGAAATCAATACAATTATGGACATTACTGCTCCCAATAAAAATAATTCCATTACATAGCCTTTGGTTATGGCAGCACTTTTTTTCACTGCTTCAACAATACCGCATTCTTCATCCACTAAAAAATAATCGTAAAATTGGAATCTTAAAGAAATATATACAAAGGGTATAATAATAATTAATATTGGAATTACCATAGATAGCCCTTCAAATGATTCTATGGTTGGGAAGGTGTCTAAATCTACTGAAATTGAAGATAGCAAGAGAACAATTCCTGGAATAGCTGCAAACAATAATATTGCTATAACCAATAGCGATGCCATTAAGTATGGTATTAATAAATGAAAGCTACTAAATAACTGGGGGAAATCTCCTTCTTGATTGTGCATTAAATTCAAATATATTCTCAGCATTCCCAGATTAAGCCCCATTTGGAATAAATAAGCTGCAATGGTAAATAGAATAGATTGAGGTGTAAGATCTTCAAGCAGTCTATCTTGTATTATGCCCAAAAACAAATTAAATGCAAATATAAATACAATTGCCAAAACCAATAATCCCAAATTGGGTTTCAATTTATTCCAGGAACTGGTAATTATTTCTCTTTTTGAAAAGTCCATTAATTTCCTTTTATTAGATGGAATAAAATTAAAATCAATAATGTTAATATTTATACTTTTATAATTTAATCGTCCTAATATTAGATAATATTAGAAGTGTGAGCCCAAACAACAATGTTCTTATTTGTTAATATTAACTTTTTGCCTCAAAGCATTGTACATTTACACTCAGTTATGAAAGAAAAAACTATAAAGTTATTAAATAAAATGAGGGGGATGACTTCTTTATTTGGATTGATAGTTATTATGTCCGTTACATTTTCTCAAAATGAAGACATGGCAATTGGGTATCTAAATAAAGGCGAGGTTCAAATGAGTGTAACAAACTATGATCCTATTGTTAGTTGGGATCATTTCCCTGCTGGATTATGGAATGGGAATACTTATTTACCCCAATTGTCGTTTATGGTAGGAATTCCAGGTAAAAATATTAATGGAGATATTTACCCTTGGGCATTAAGACCTCATCCCCAAAACACGGATACATTGGTTTATTGGGGACCTACAGTTAGCGAATCTTTCTTTTCAAGAGCAATCCCTCCTTCGAATTTGACTGACTGGGCTCCAATTGAAAATGCAAATGGTTTTAATTTTTCTGGTGAAGTTTTTGCTGATAGTATTTACACCTATAATTACGTTGAAGAGGGGGTTTTAGCTTTGGCAAATAGCGACTTTCCTTCTACATGGCCATTAAATAATAATATGGAACCCTTTTGGCCGGGATGGGATGATGAAAATGGTGATATTAATAGTCAATTTGTCTATTTAGAGTTAGATGACAGATTGGCGACAAGAGATGTGGATACAACACAGGGCTATCCAACAGAAATTATAATTAAAATGATGGCATCTGCAAGCAATAGCTCCTATTTTGATGATGCTATTGTATATCAATTGAAATTAATAAATCAAAGTGTATATGACTATAAAGAATTATTTTTTGGAATATATTATGAAGTTGATAATGCATCTACAGATGAAAATGGGAGCTTTAATGTTCATACCAATGCAGATGATATGTTTGGGATTAATGATTCTTTAAATTTGGTGTATATATATGATTATGATGGTCAAAGCAATTCTTTATACAATCCAGCCTATGTTGGTTTAATGTTTATGGACACCCCTCAAAATACTGGTCTTTCAGGGTTTAGATGGTTTGATTGGTATAGTCGTCCAGGTGTTTATTCTCGTGAAGGAAATTTTAATTGTTGTGCAGGAGATGGCTATAGACCTGTTGCTGAGGATAAAGAAGCAATTCAATATGCTCTACTTTCAAATCAAATTGAATATCCTTATAGACCACTACTTGATTGGGGGTGGAGAGGAGTTAACTCAGGTGCAAATCCAAGAGAAAATGATTATAAAGAATGGTTTTTTCATTCTAACAATCCATCGACAGATTTAGATTCAGATATTGATCCTAATTTTGATTCTATTGAGGGAATATTGGAAACATCTTTTTTTGCTGAAGGTGAAGATGGAATGGATTGTTTGGCTTTCCTTTCTTCAGGACCTTACGAATTGGATGCAGGCACTGCTCTTGAAATTAGTTTTACACTAGTTTTTGGTGAGGATGAAAATGACTTAATTTCTAAGGTGCAAAACATATTAAATACAATCACTAATCCAATTATTGGAGATGTAAATCAAGACGGGGAAATAAATATTTTGGATATTGTAATATCATCAAATTTAGCTATCTCTGGTGAATTTAATGAAATTGCCGATTTAAATGGCGATGGGGAAATAAATATTTTAGATTTAGTAATGTTGGTTGATTTGGTTCTTAATTAAAAATTGAATTCTGAATAGTGATTAAATAACCCTCCTTATTTCATGCAATCATATTGTCAATTTTAAATAGAAGCAAATTTTGAACAGTCTCACTATTTATTAATAAATTAATTTGATAAATAGATTCTTAAACAGCAAATGAAAATACCCTTTACCAAATGCCATGCCAATGGAAATGATTTCATTCTTATTTTATCAGATAATTTCCCCGAAGTAGACGACAAAGAACCCATAATTCAACGATTATGTAACCGCCATACAGGCATCGGTGCAGATGGAATATTTATTATTTCTCCCTCGGAAAAAAACGATTTTTCACTTGATTATTACAATTCTGACGGATCTTGGGAAACTTTCTGTGCCAATGGATCACGATGTGCCTCTCTATTTATGTACCAGACCAGAAAAGTCGGGCAAAAAATGAAATTTGAAACAGGGGCTGGTGTGCTTTGGTCTGAAATTAAAAGTGAAGCAATGGTGATAATGAGAATGAGAACACCCGAATATAAATCTAAAGTACTCAATCCCGAAGGCTGTGCGGGATTTTTCATTAATAGCGGCGCTCGTCATTTTGTATGTGAATCGGATAATTTAGAAGAGGAATATGTTCTTGATTTGGGAAAACGCATTCGTCGGCATCAACTATTTCATCCCAGGGGTATTAATGTTAATTTTTATAAACTGGAAGATGACGGCACCCTAAATATTAGAACCTATGAAAAGGGCGTGGAAAAACTCATGCAATCCTGTTCTTCGGGGTCAACTGCTGTGGTATTCCACCTATCCCAAAGCCTTGGAATATTTTCCCCCATAACTACCACCTCCCCCGGAGGGGAATTACACTTTACCTTTGATAAAAATTGGAAAGATGCCAAATGTGAAGGTCCTGCTGAAATTTTATTTTCCGGTGAATTTAATTATTCCGCCTCAGACAATGCATAAAATTGGGATACTATTTGATTTAGATGGAGTGATTTATCAGGGTGATTCTCTAATTGCTGGTGCAAAGGAATCAATCAACCTCCTCCGACAAAATAATATTCCCTTCTGTTTTATTACCAATACTACCCGAATGACTAAAAAGAATTTGGTCACCAAGCTGCAATCTATGGGTTTAACCTTAGAAGTTAAGGAAGTTTTTGCCGCCCCCCATGCTGCTGTGGAATATTGTAAAAGCAAGGGTTATAAAAAAATTGAGTTAGTCGTACCAGACAAAGAGATGGAGGAAGACTTTGCAGATTTTGAATTACATACCGATACACCACAGGCAATTGTATTGGGAGATATGGGCAATCAGTTTAGCTTTGATCTGGTAAATTCTCTATTCAACAAAATACTAATTGGAGCCGAAATAGTGGCAATGCATAAGAACAAATATTGGCATTCGGGGAATGAATTAACCTTGGATTTAGGCGCATTTGTTGCCGCTCTGGAATTTGCCACAGAAAAAGAGGCCGTAGTCATTGGCAAACCCAACCCTCATTTATTTCAGTTGGCAGTGAAGCCCTGGGGGTTGCCCTTTAAATCCATTTATATGGTGGGTGATGATATTGATGGTGATATTAACGGCGCCAATAATGTGGGTATGCTGTCCATTTTGGTTAAGACTGGAAAATATAGGGAAGAAAGTTTAAATCGCTCTGAAATCAAACCGGAATATATTATCGATTCTGTGGCTGATTTGCCTGAACTATTGCAATTAAACTGAATCTGAAAGATTAACAAGTGCCAATTCGCCTGCTTTATAAAGATCCTCTTCCTCGATATTTCTTAATCCCTGCAGCACCTCAACCTTCTCACCTAATGAAATGGTCACAAAGGGAATAGATAACAACTCAAGTGTATCTTGTAAGATATAAGCTGATTTTTGCCATGGTCCGGGGAAAAGGAGCAATCCGCAACATTTGTTGCGCTGCCTTTGAACAATATTGACCGCCCTGGCTTCATCATTGGTTTGAAAAATCTTCAGTTTCAACTCTAACCCGCTTGCCACTTTGCGCAAATTTTTGTTTAGTTTATCCAAAGTTATATTTGGACTGGCTTCTATTTTTCTATGTCCTAATAAATTCATATTAGGTCCATGAATAACAAGAATGTTTTTCTGGGTTGGTTTTTTAGTCATGATAATAATTTCTGCCTATACATACTCACAATTTTTTCATGGCAAGGAAAAGCAAGTTTTGGTAGGTCTGCAAAAGGAAACAAAACAGCTTTCTCAGCATCATCCCCTGCTTTCAAAGAAGACCAGTCCTCTATTTGCACTTCCATTCCCATCAACACAATATCTCCAAAGACGGTATTAAAATGACTGCATGTACCCAGCAAATTACTCACACTGCCCTGTAAGTTTGTTTCTTCTAATAATTCTCTTATTGCACCCATTTCAGGGGTTTCCCCTCTTTCAATAAATCCCCCCGGCAAGCCCCACATTCCTTTTCCAGGATCTGCTGCCCTCTTAACTAACAGCAATTGATTTTCATACATACATATTAAAGTAGCTGTTGGTTTTGGGTTTTCATAATGGATGGTGCTGCAATACGGACAAAAATATCGTTTATTGCCATATTTTTCTCCAAACTGGTTTTTTTTGCAGAAAATTGAGCAGAATTCTAAATATCCAATAATAGAAATAAAAGAC
>CAZGBZ010000094.1:3366-7079 GCA_964524135.1 uncultured bacterium | reverse complement strand
TTTGTTGAAGGATTAGGTGGAAGATATATCACCGCAGAAGATGTGGGTACCAGTATTCGGGATATGGAGCATGTACGAATGGAAACCGATTATGTGACAGGAATTTCTCAAGCTTTAGGGGGAAGTGGTGATCCCTCTCCAGTAACTGCCTATGGTGTTTTTGTTGGCATTAAGGCATCTGTAAAAGAGCGGCTCAATAGAACTGATATGGATGGACTAAAAGTATCTGTGCAAGGGTTGGGTCATGTGGGATTGTACCTCTGTGAATATCTCCATAAAGAAGGAGCTAAATTAGTTGTCACCGATATTGATCAGGCGGCAATGGGGCAGGCTGTAGATAAATTTGGTGCAACCCCTGTTGAGCCAAATGAAATCTACGCATTAGATGTTGATGTATATGCTCCTTGTGCTTTAGGGGCAACAGTGAATCCAGACACCATTGATAAATTAAAATGTACCATCATTGCCGGGTCTGCTAATAATCAATTAATTGAAAACAATTTTGGTGAAGAACTGAAAAAACGGAATATTCTCTACGCACCGGACTATGCCATAAATGCCGGAGGGCTCATAAATGTATCAAATGAACTGGAAGGCTATAATAGAGAAAGAGCATTTTCTCAGGCAGAGGGAATCTATGACACTTTAATGGAAATATTTCACCGGTCTAATAATGAAGAAATTTCTACAAATGAGGCATCTGATAGACAGGCTGAAGACCGCATCAAAAAAATTGGTGAATTAAAATCGTTTTATCTCCCTTATAAAAAATCATTTAAAATCAGGAATGTCTGACCTAAAGCCCAAACAAAAACGACAGGCCCGTATCATTACATTGCAGGCAATTTATGCCCATGAGTTGAAGGGGTCTGAATTGGATGATACCTGTAATTTCATGATGGATGCAGAAAAACCACCATCAATAGATATAATTAAATATGGCAAACAGCTAAGTAATCTTATTTTCATGCACACAGATGAACTTGATAAACTAATAATTAGTCGATCAAAAAATTGGGATTTTGACCGCATTACACTAATAGACAAGTTAATTCTGCGAATGGCTCTGGCTGAAATGGCGTATGTGGATGAAGTGCCACCAAAAGTATCCATTGCTGAGGGTGTTGAAATTGCAAAACAATTTAGTACTGAAGATAGCAGTAGTTTTATTAATGGTATTTTAGATTCAGTCTATAATGAAAAAATTAAAGGAAAAGAGAAAACAGTTTAAATATGTCAGTGTTTGCAAAAATAGTAACCGGAATATTTGGTAAGAAATCGGAGAAAGATTTAAAAGCCCTTTCACCCTTTGTAGATGAAATCAATGCGGCTCATAGTCCCTTAACTTCATTAACAGATGACGAATTAAAAAATCGATTTCAATCTTTCAGAGATGAAATAAAAGATTTATCCATAAATTCGCGAAAAACTTTTAAAGCTGAGGGGATTGAAGAGGAAGACCTTGATGAAGCAGTGCAAAAAGCTGAACAGGAATTTTTGGATTTAAAAATGGTAGAGGTTTTTGCCGTTGTTAAAGATGCAAGCCGAAGAATTTGTGGGACAGAATTCATAGTAATGCAACAAAAAATGAATTGGGAGATGGTACCATTTGATGTGCAGTTGATGGGGGGTGTAGTTCTTCATCAGGGAAAAATTGCAGAAATGAAAACAGGGGAGGGTAAGACATTAGTTTCAACCATGCCAATCATTCTCAATGCCATTACCGGAAGAGGTGTTCATGTTATCACCGTTAATGATTATTTGGCAGAACGGGATAGCCAATGGATGGGTATTTTGTTTGAATACCTTGGTTTATCAGTTGGTTGTATCCTCAATCAAATGAACAATCAGCAACGCAAGGAAATGTATGACAGGGATATCACATATGGTACCAATAGCCAATTCGGTTTTGATTATCTTCGGGATAATATGAGCATCCGCCCTGAAGATCAGGTACAAAGAGGGCATGCCTATGCCATAGTAGATGAGGTAGATTCAGTTCTTGTAGATGAGGCACGAACACCGCTCATTATTTCTGGAAGTGTGGACGCACCCTCAAACCAACAATATAATGAATGGCGTAACAGCATCGAAAATATTATTCGTAAGCAAAACGAAATGGTAAATAAATTAATTGCAGAAGCAGAAGAAGTGCTGGATACGGATGACATTAAGGCAGCTGTAAATCTGCTCATGGCATCCCGGGGAGCGCCAAAAAACAAACGCCTTATGAAAATATTCCAGCAGCAGGGAACCCAGCAGCTTGTCCATAAAATGGAAAGTGAATATATCCGTGATAAAAAAATGAATGAACTGGATGAGCAGTTATATTTCAGTATTGATGAACGGGCACATGTAATTGATCTTTCTGAAATTGGTCGGCAATATCTATCCCCTGAGCATCCAGAGAATTTTATTATTCCCGATTTAGGAGAAATTATCCACGAAATTGAAAATACGGAGGATATTACCCAGCACCAGATTTTAGAGAAAAAAGAAGAATCGCAGGCTCTGCATATGGAAAGAAGCGATCGCATTCATGCCATTAACCAGCTATTGCGGGCATATTCTCTATATGAAAAAGATATAGAATATATTGTTCAGGAAGGCAAAGTATTAATTGTTGATGAACACACTGGCAGGGTACTTCATGGACGGCGCTTCAGCGACGGACTCCACCAGGCATTGGAAGCTAAAGAAAAGGTTATTATCGAAAAAGAAACCCAGACCATGGCAACCATTACCATTCAGAACTATTTCCGAATGTATTCTAAACTTGCAGGAATGACGGGTACAGCTGTTACCGAAGCTCAGGAGCTTATGGAAATCTATAAATTAGATGTTATAGAGATTCCCACAAATCAAGATATAATTAGAAATGATACTGATGATCTGGTTTATCGCACCAAAAGGGAAAAATATAATGCGGTAGTTGAAAAAGTGAAAGAGTTAACTCAAAAAGGACAACCCGTCCTGGTAGGCACAACTTCAGTGGAAGAATCTGAAACACTTGGCCGAATGCTGAAACGGGCAAAAATTCCCCATAATGTATTAAATGCAAAGCAACATCAAAAGGAAGCTGAAGTAATAACTCGTGCCGGACATCCCAGCGCTGTTACCATAGCCACTAATATGGCAGGACGTGGAACAGATATTAAATTAGGGGATGGAGTAGTTGATGTGGGTGGATTATTCATTCTTGGAACTGGTAGGCATGAATCCCGTAGAATTGACTTGCAACTTAGAGGCCGAGCAGGGCGTCAAGGAGACCCCGGAGAATCAGTATTTTTTCTCAGCCTGGAAGATGATCTCATGCGCCTATTTGGTTCTGACCGTATTGCCAAAGTTATGGATAGAATGGGCGTAGAAGAAGGGGAAGTAATTACCCATGCAATGGTAACCCGGTCCATTGAACGGGCACAAAAAAAGGTTGAGGGTAGAAATTTTGGTATCAGAAAGCATTTGCTGGAATATGACGATGTAATGAATCAGCAGCGCGAAATTGTCTATGACCGGAGAAATTATGCGCTCCATGGAGCTAATATCAGCCGTGAAGTAGATGAAATAATGGCTGATTATCTGGATAATCTTGTTGAGCTATATTGTGGAAATGGAAATAATCCCCGGGAATGGGAATGGGATGAATTTTCGAATGAAGTATTAAACACCTTTTCTTTAGATATAAAATCTGAAAATGACCGTGTGAGCACAAT
>CAZGBZ010000094.1:0-3344 GCA_964524135.1 uncultured bacterium | reverse complement strand
CGGGAGCAAACGCAATTTTATCCTTTAAAAAAGAATCGGTTGATGAAAATGTTTTTGATCAATTTCAAAAGTGGGTGGTATTTCGTACAATTGATGAAAACTGGCGGGAGCACCTGGCAGCTATGGATCAACTAAGAGAAGGCATTGGTCTGCGGGCTTATGGGCAGAAAAATCCCCTCATTGAATATAAGCAGGAAGGATTTGGTATGTTTGCTGAAATGATGGTTGATACCAACCGGGAAACACTCAAAAGGATATTCCGAGCTAATATTCAGCAGACGGGGCAAAGACCCGCTGCACCCAGACCGATACCAGCTAATTTAAAAATGCAGCATGATGAATCTGAAGGGATGGGATTCACTGCACCGCCACAAGGAGCGAGACAGGGAGCACAGACACCTCCTCAAAATCAGCAGCAAAGGCAGCCCATATCGGTTGAGGAAAAAACAGGGAGGAATGACCCTTGTCCATGCGGAAGTGGAAAAAAATTCAAAAAATGCTGTGGTAAAGCAATCTAATAAAACCCTTAAAAATACATTTAGATATATTTAAAATTTCAAGCAACCCATGATTTAAATCGTGGGCTAACCAAAGAGAAAACAAGATGAACCGTTTCAACGGTTTATAAAAATAATTGGTTTATCAAAGGATTTGAATAAATAAAACTAAGAATAAGACTTGACTTAATTCAACGAAGGAGAATTGAGTCAAGAATGATTAACACAAAGGAATATTAAAATGAAATTTGATACAAAAGTAGTTCGCTCAGGAATTTCTCCTGACCCATCAACCGGGGCTATCGTCCCGCCAATTTATCAATCGGCAACCTATGTTTTAGAAGAGGTGGGAAAAGATAAAGGCTATGATTACACTCGAGCTTCCAACCCTACCCGAGCAGTTTTAGAAAATAATCTTGCAGCTTTAGATGGGGGTAAATATGGAATATGCTTTTCATCCGGAATGGCAGCAGTTGATAGTATTATGAAACTTTTTAAATCTGGTGACCATATCGTTTGCTCTGATGACGTATATGGGGGGGTATCAAGGTTGTACAATAATCTGCTGGTGAATTATAATTTATCATTTACTTATGTGAATTCATCCAATCCCCAAGAAGTAGAAGATGCCGTTCAGGATAATACGAAACTGATTTGGATAGAGACTCCAACAAATCCACTTTTAAAAGTAACCGATTTGGATGCTGTAGGTAAAATTGCCAAAAAGCACGGCATTTTATATGGAGTAGATTCCACCTTTTCAACTCCGGCATTATTGCGGCCGCTGGAGTTTGGTGCAGATATTACCATGCACAGTACTACTAAATATTTGAGTGGTCATAATCAGATTATTGGTGGTATTCTCATTACCAATGATGATGAGTTGGGTGAAAAATTTAAGTTTATTCAAAAAACTGTTGGGGCAGTTCCTTCACCCTTTGACTGCTGGCTTACCTTATTAGGAATAAAAACCTTATCTTTGAGGATGATCCGTCATTGCGAAAATGCCCAAATAATTGCAGAATATTTAGAAGCTCATTCTAAAGTTGAAAGAGTAACCTATCCCGGTTTGCCCTCACATCCCCAATATGAGATTGCCAAAGATCAAATGGGTGGTTTCAGCGGAATGATTTCAATGGAATTGAATGGGGGCATTCCTGCTGGCATTGCACTTATGAATGGATTAGAATTATGCTCTCTGGCTGAAAGTCTCGGGGCCGTTGAAACCATGATTACCCATCCGGCAACCATGACCCATGCCGATGTACCCAAAGATGAGCGCTTGGCACGGGGACTTACAGACGGATTGGTTCGTCTTTCAGTGGGGATTGAAGATCAAGAAGATATAATTGCAGATTTAAATCAAGCACTTGATAAAATATAAATTTTAATTGGACTGCATAATCGGTTGATATTTGGATTGACAGGGTTAACCAACTCTATATTGAAGAAATAGTACCTAATTGTAACAATTTTCAACAAGCTGGAAAGCATGTTGAACTGATCCACCCTACTCGCCACTTTAACCGAGTATAAAAAATTCTCCTCTTGGGAGGAGACCATGGCGGAGCCAGGGAGGTGGGTTAAAATCGTTTGTCAGTATAAGTTATAGTAACACAACCATCATGATTCTGAATTGGAAGAGACACGGTTTGGTTCATGAGCAATGTCGAAAGATGGATTGTCTCTACATAAATAAAAAAACTTCTAACTTTAAATTATAAATGGTGTAATTTTCATACTGTTCATTAAGATAAATTTGCACAGCAACCCGCATGTGCGCTAAAGAAAAAGAAACAAACCAAAAAAAATACGGAGATTAATTATGTTAGGAAAAAACATCACTATTAGTGGAATTATTACAATATTGTTCATTACAATGGGTTTTGCTGAAGTATCACTTGAGATAAAAAATGTAGATTTAACTGCTGGTACATTGGACATTTATATGACCAATACTGCAGGGTGTAGTTATTGCCCAAGTACTTCATTTAATAACAATACTCTTGATTGGGTGGATCAAAAAGGATATTGTGAACAACCTGCACCATTTGGGGATACAACTTGGGTCGCATTTGAAAATATTACTGAGGAAGAATGTGCTGCGATACCTGGTTTCCAAGGGGATGCTGGTGACCCAATTAATGGTGGTTGGTGGTTTGATGGGGAGGTCGGTGGATTTCAATTTCAAATACTCGGTGCTACAGTAACCAGTGCAACTGGTGGAAGTGCTTCTGATCTAGGCTTTGATGTAAGCTCTACCCCAGACGATCCAATAACAACTGGAACAAATGGAATACCCAACGTTTTAGCATTTTCTCTCACAGGAGCAACAATCCCTGTTGGTTCGAATGTGTTATTAACTCAGATTGCATTCACAGATTTTAACAATGGCGATATTTGTTTTGGTGAGGACACAGGATCATCTGGTAATAATGCAATATCTGATGGAATTGGTGGCTATATTGCTGCCGACTGGGGTGGATGTTATTGTGGATCTGATTCTGATAAACATTTATTATCAAGGTCATAAAGGGTTTCGATGATGATTTCTATAGTTTTACCTTCCGGAGATAACACTGAATAGGTGGTGTTTAGAAGAAGTTTCTTTTCACATTCAATGGTCACCCATTTTCCTTTAATTACATCAATTACAGTGCCAATATATTGTGGGTTTTCATGCAAGATTTTATTTTTCCATTTGAGTTGTCGGTCTGTTTTGTTAGCTAAGAAAAAGCCGGCTTTTAATGGTCTAGGACTGACTTTAGAAAGTTGCTCAAATTGAGTTGCATCAAACTGATAACTGCGTTGATTAGCTATATATTTATTTAATTCATTCGTAAATAC
>CAZGBZ010000093.1:0-7080 GCA_964524135.1 uncultured bacterium | reverse complement strand
GAACTTTCTTTTCCTTAAAAAAGAACCCATCGCAGGTTGCACAGGCGGAAACACCATATCCCATCAGTTTTGATTCTGATTCAAGCCCTAATAACTGAGCAGATGCTCCAGTGGAAACAATAATAGTCTCCGCGAGGTGAATTTCATCACCAACAAAAACCTTAAACGGTCTTTCCGTTAGATCAACCTTATCCACCGTGAGAAAGTGTGTCTCTGCCTCAAATCTCTGTGCTTGTTTGCGGAATAAATCCATCATTTCAGGTCCCATAATACCATCGGGGAAACCGGGATAATTTTCAACATCTGTGGTTATAGTCAATTGCCCACCTGGTTGAAGTCCCTCAAAAACTATGGGATTTAAATTTGCCCTGGCTGCATAAATAGCAGCTGTCAATCCCGCCGGACCTGAACCAATAATGATTACCTTTTGTATTTTTTTTGTCACTTTATTTTAAGTTTATAATAATTTATTGAGAGCTTCCACCAGCTCTCCTTTTCCTACAGCACCAACGATCTGTTGCTGTACTTTCCCATCCGAAAATACCAATAAACTGGGGATACTACGTATCCCATAATCCGATGCAATACTCGGATGATGATCTATATTAACCTTACCAATAATTGCTTTGCCTTGGTACTCTGTTGCTACTTCATCTACAGTGGGACCAATTTGTCTGCAGGGACCGCACCATTCTGCCCAAAAATCAACCAGAACAGGCTTGTCGGATTTAATAACCTCTGCATCAAAATTATCACTGGTGAACTCTTTTGTAAACTCTCCCATTTAATTGTGCTCCTGTTGCTTCTTTTGTTAATTATCTAAATTTCTAACCATTTAATTTATTGCCCAATTTCGATTGATTCCGATTTCTTTTTCAATTAATAATTTATTTCTTCATTATAATAAATAATTCAAATATAATGCCTTTATCCCTGTATCTTATCGAACGCTTTTTAAGACAATTTTGAAGGAATCCGATGCAATTTCGGAGCTGTCGCGCAACTGTAATTCTGCCCAATGGTGGATAAGCCAGATACTTTAACTCAGTAAAACATTAACCTTCGCGTAGTGGGGTATTTGGTCCATCCTTTTCACCCTCCCCTTAGGTTATTAACAAAAAGGAATCAATAATGAAAATAAATAAGATAGTCATAATCTCTCTGGCACTTTTTATCGGGACAGCATGTGATAACAGTAATTCAACTTCCTCTGAATTAGAACAAAATACCTCATGGATTTTTGTAGCTAATGAGGGAAATTTTGGTGCTAGCAATGGATCAGTTTCAATGATTGATGATAAAGGTCAAATAACAACAATTGCCAATATTGGTGATGTGGTGCAATCTGTAAAAGTATATAAAAATAAACTCTTTGTGATAGTGAATAATAGTCACAAAATAATGATATATAATATCACAGAAACCGGAGTTAATTTGCCGGGAATTGAAATCTCTACTGAAAATTCCAGCCCCAGAGAAATGGTCATCATTAATGATAAAGTCTATTTTACGAACTGGAATTCAAAAGATGTGAAGGTATTAAATTTAACTACCTATGCCATTGAATCTTCAATTCCAATAGAAGGACTTCCTGAAGATATTATAACGGATGGAATTAATTTGTGGGTAAGTGTACCCAATCTGGAGCTTTATGATGCAAATTACGGTACAAAGGTTATAAAAATAAACCTGGAAACGGAACAAATTGTAGAATCTTATGCGGTTGGTAGAGGTCCACAGTCCCTAACTATCTATAAGGATGAGGTTTATGTTTCAAGAACCTATTATAATTCTGATTGGTCAGAAACTACTTTCGGAGTTTCAAAAATTGGAGAGGTTATTACTGAAGCTGTATATGGATTAGGTGCCCCCTGTGGTGGATCAATTATGTCCTATGATAATAAAGTGTATCGTTCCTATGAAGGAGGGATAGCGCCAATAGATGAAAACTTAGTAATTCAACCTTTAGAAAGAATTGGCAGTTTTGACCAATCCCAAGTATATCATGTTGAAATAATTAATAATTATATCTATTTCACTTTAACGGATTATTCATCAATGAATGTACTTAAACAGGTTGATAGTAATGGAACGGTTATAGGTAGCTATGATGTTGGTGTGAATCCCGGTGATTTAGCTTTCTGGAAATATTCTGAGTAGTACTCTAAATTAATTCCAGAACTGCCAGACTATCTCCAAATGACGGATGGGTATAATTGGATAGAATTCAGGATTACTACTATTATTAGTTGTATTTCCAAACATATTCAATTTTACCCATCTGTATGAGATTTTAAATTGATTTACCAGTAATCCGTATTCCATATTCAGCAAAAACGATGAATAGGGATCCAATGATTGCAGTGTGAATATTGCTGCATCCTTGGGGTCAATCCCCATTCTACCTGAATGCTGAATAAAAGTGGACTCCACTCCAATAAAGGGCTGATAACGGGCTTTTTTCCAACGCCAGATATTAGGGGAAAATATTAAACTGGTATTGGAGAACATATCCAATGGCTGAGAAGAAGAATTATCAGAGCCTAAATTATAAACTCCACTTGCATGTCTTAGATTTAGCCATGATAAATTAATATTTGCCTTCCCTCTTGCTCCCAAGTTTGATTTTTCCTCATGTAGGCTATAAAATAGTTCCACCTCACCCTTAATTCTTTCATCTTCATACCCAACAATTAATGCATCTGTTAAATAGGGATTTATTTTTGTATGATAGTCTGCCGTTTGGGTGAATACTACCTCATATTTCCGATTTGCAGAAAGATAGTAGTTATTCCAGTTCCAATTAAACGACCCAATTGGTATGAGAGAAGATTCATAGGCAGAAAACCCTGCCTGAATAGAATAAGCATCCTTTTCGTATTCAATTAAAAAGGATATTATTTGAGACGGCACATCAATTACATCAGTATCTTTTTCTGTGGAATGCATTTTATAATGATGCTGAAAATGAAAATTAAAAACCTCTCCAAATTGATAACTGCTGTGCAATTGGTTCCAGATTGTAAAGTAAGATACTTTATTATCCCAGCGATTGGAATAAGTAAATTGGAAAGCCTGAACTGCACCTACGGAGAGTTGACCCCAATTGTGTTCAACTCCAAACCCTCCATGAAATGATTCTACTTTTCGGTTACTATTTGAATTGTTCACAGGTAAATTGACATTTTCGGAGTGGTAAAGAAAACCAACCCCCAAATTTGAATTATCCATTTTTCTTTCAAAACTAAAAAGATAATTTTGCAGTTCATCCTCATTATTTTGGTATAATTGGGGTGGAGACCGTCTAAATCCCTGGAAGCTGAATAATCCACTATCAGATGAATCAATTTGCAAACCAATACCCAGGTCACTATAATCATAATCACCTTTACGATAGTAAATTTGTGAGGTATTTTTTACACTGTCAGCCTGTGAACTTTTGGGAAGAAGTTTAGGGAGAAAATAACTGCCTAGTGGAATACCCAGTGCTCCATCTACCATCACATTATAAACTTTTATGTCAGATAAAAATTCTGGATTCCTCTCATTCAGGTAAAAGGTATTTTCTCCTGTTTCATCTAATATAATGGGGATTCCCTGTATTTCAGGATATTGAAAATCAGATATATTTATACTTGAATCTGTTTCCTGTCCAGATAGGATATTGAGAAATAAAAAGGCACATAAATGTGCTAACACTATGCGCCTTAAAACTGGTAAACGGGGATAAATCAACTACTTTTGAATCGTATCAGGTACCGCAATGGGAAAATATCTTTTTATCTGTTCATATCCAAAAAACATGAGAGCACTGTAAAAAACAGACCCAGCCAGAGTATTGCCAAAGAAGGGTAACCCTGCTGCATAACAGGTTAACAGCCCTTCCAAAGTCTTAGGGTAAAAACTACCAGAAGCCCAGACTCCAAAATTGGTTACCAAAAAGAACAGAAGGGAGCCGCCCAGAGTTGCTATTGCTCCATTTTTAAGAGTAACTCTACTTTTCAGAAGAAAACCCATTACTGTAATAATAATGAGGCTACCATATACCCAGAGCATGGTTCCATGAAAGCCCAGAAATAAATCTGCTAACAGCATAGCAATCACCGGCAGCAATATCGCCCATCGCTTATCTTTTAGGTAGGCACCTCCAAATAATCCCATAGCAATTATGGGAGTAAAATTGGGCGGATGCGGCATGAGCCGGGTGAATGCTGCAAATATAATTATAGCTGGAATAATCAGTTTGTTCATGTTTATCTCTCTAATTTTTATTTATTAAATTTACCATTGTTATTCGATTCTCTCACTGCAATAATTTTTCAATTCTTATTTTTTATATAATTCTGATTTAAAGATGGATTGATACCCTGTCCAATCTGAATTTGGGTCTTTTTCAATGGCATCCTGCATTAAAGTAATTCTTCCATCCAACTGATCTATATAATGGACCATTAATGCTTCTGGAAATTTAGGATAGGTGACAGACCCCTTTTCCGGAGACCCTTGGTGAGACAAAATAATATGCTCCAATTTAATAAGCGTTTCCTGTGGAATATTGCCTAATTTTTCGGCTGTCTCCATAACCATATCTCTCCCCAAGACAATATGCCCAATTAATTTGCCCGCATCGGTGTGGCTGGGCACCAGGTCATCATTAATACTTTTCACCTTGCCAATATCGTGTAAAATAATTCCAGCCAAAACCAAATCACGATTTAAAGAGGGATACTGCCGCAATAAATCTGATGTCATCTCTCCGGTGGTGACCAAATGTTTTAAAAAACCACCCTTTAACGGATGATGATGATTTACAGAAGCTGGCATTATCCGTAATTTTTTTGCATATTCATTAATAATAATAGAAACCAATTCGCCCAGCGGTTTGTTAATGGACTTAGATAATTTGGAGAGTCGATTCCAAAGTTCATCTATGGGTTCATCTACAGATTTGATGAGTAAATCCGCTGAAAATCCATATTTGCCATACTGCTCAGAAGAAGCCAGATTAATTTGAGTAACAGTAAGTTGCAGGGAGTCATTAAATTCACCCACTTTTGCTTTTACGGCAACCGGGTCTCCCCCATTGAACCGATCTTGAAAGTCATTCACTAAATCCCACATTTTAGATTGGATAACCCCTGTGGAATCCGATAAAACCAGATCAAGATATAAATCGCCATTGCGGGTATAACGCAGATGTTTTTCTTTGCAGATGAAAAAACCTTGAATGGAACGTCCCGATTTAAAATCAATAATTTGGGTCAGTTTCATGGGAGAAGTTTAGGACTGAAATAGGAAATTGGAAAATAAAAAAATGCTTGCCTATCGTAGCTTGCTCAGATAGGAAAAATGCCTGCCTATCGCCCATCTACTCCAAAAAGTTTGGTTACGATGGATAAATAGCTTGCGAAGATTGGAAAGTTGAAAAATGCAACTGGTAGCTGGGACTTTGATACTTGGTGCTTGGTGCTAATTACCCTTCTGTGGTGGGAGTTCTTTAAAATTCGATATTCAGTAATCCCTTATTCCTGTTCATTTCTCCTGCTTCCTGGCGCCTGATTCCTGTCTCCTAATCCCTGGCTCCTACTATCCGGTACCGGGCAATCCTCGCATTTAGGATCTTTTTCAATATGGGTAGTCTGTCTGATAAACTTGCGTAGAATATATGCCAGCGCCAGCAATCCAATTATTACTGCGACTATCAATTGATAATCCATTATGCAAACCCCAGCATTAACCCGCCCTGATAGACCAGCAGGGATCCGGCATAAGCCAAGCCGGTCATATACAGAATCATAACCAGAGGCCATTTCCAGGTGTTGGTTTCATTACGGACAATGGCAAAGGTTGCCATACACTGTGCCGCATAGACATAAAAAACCATGATAGAGAGGGCTACCAAGGGGGTGTATCTAGGCAATCCCGTCAACGGATTAACTTCATTTTTAAGAGCATCCGTAATACCCACAAAATCATCCCCATCATCCTCTACATTGTATAAGGTTGCCAAGGTGCTCACCATAACTTCACGGGCTGCAAAGGAGGTTATGAGTCCGACTCCAATTTTCCAATCAAATCCAAGAGGGGCAATTACAGGCTCAATGGCATGACCAATTTTCCCTGCATAACTGTTTTGAATTGAAAAGTTGATTTCGTCGGATTCCGGCTTGGGGAAGGATGCTAAAAACCATAAAACTATGGAGATTGCCATGATAATCTTGCCTGCATTTATCACAAATAATTTCCCCCTTGTAAATACCTGCCGGAAAAGTGAGACAGCTAATGGCATGCGATAGGGTGGCATTTCCATTACAAAGGAACTCTTTCCCTGCTCTTCAATAAAACGGCTGATAATTGCCGCAATGACCATGGCGGTAACTGTCCCCAGAAAATACATGAAAACCATGGTTAATCCCTGAAGATTGAGCAATCCAAATATGGGTTTATTAGGGATGAAGGCACCAATCATGAGGGTATAAACCGGCAGCCGGGCAGAGCAGCTTATTAGGGGCAATACCATGATGGTAATTAAGCGTTCCTTCCAGCTGTCTATGGTTCGGGTGGCCATAATTCCGGGGATGGCACAGGCATAGCCGCTCATGAGTGGCAGCACCGATTTACCATTGAGACCTATTTTATTCATGAGTTTATCCATCATAAATGCTACCCGTGCCATATAGCCTGTATCTTCTAAAATTGTCATGAAAAACATAAGAATTAAAATTTGCGGTAGAAATATTAAAATTGCCCCCACTCCTGATATAATTCCCTCCACCAGTAAGTCCCGCAGTATTCCAGGTGAAAATAATTGAACACAGTAATTACCCAAATAGCCCACTGTACTATCTATATACTGCATCGGGATCGTAGCCCAGGTAAAAATGGATTGAAATATTCCATACAAGAGTGTGATAAAAATCAGTGGCCCCATCCATTTATGTGTGAGGATTTTATCTATCCTTTCACTATGGGATTGATTTTTTATTTCATTTTGATTTATTATGGTATGGCCCGTCAAGGTATTATCCAGCATTTCAAAGCGTAAAGTAGCTTCAAGAATGCGGTGATTCAATCCCAATT
>CAZGBZ010000092.1:0-7205 GCA_964524135.1 uncultured bacterium | reverse complement strand
TTTTGCTTTTCCAATAAAATACCCAATATCATCTTTCTTATAGGTTGTGTCTTTTGGGGGGATAAAACTCTCGTTTTCACGAATAACTAAAGCAAGCTTATGCTGGATATACGGGTTGGACAATTCTACATTTTTTATATTTCTACCAATGAGTGGTGACGAATGGTCTATTTTAATTCCAACCATATTAATATTACCATTTTTAAACTCTTCCAAATCTATGGCCGAAGTTTGACGAATTAAATTTTCAATATCTCTTTGTGCAGCTTTTTCAGGATAGACTACATAATCAATTCCAAATTGTTCAGGTGTTATTATAGCATTTTCATGAGAATACTCAGTATTTCTCAAACGGCATATAATTTTTTTTGCTCCCATTTCATAAGCAGATTTAGCTGCAACTAGATTTACCTCATCAATTTTGGTGAGTGCCAACAAATAATCAATCTCCGTCATATCTATCTGCTGCAATATTCTTTGAGATGCACCATCTCCAACAATTCCTCGAACATCCATGGAATTTGTGATTCTTTGACATTTTTCTTCGTCTATGTCAATAACGGTGATGTCAAACTTTTCTTTGCTTAGCGCTTTTACAAGGTTAAAGCCTACTTCACCAACACCGATTACTACAATTTTGATATCCATTATAGTATTAATATTACTTGATTATTTTTCTTCTTTCCAACAGGTATAAGACGAAATTATATAATATTTTAAGTGTTTAATGATGTAAAAAAAACCCGGCTGATCAGCCGGGTTTTAAAAAGGGAGAAATTTACTTTCTAAATATTACTTAAGAAGCGTCATTGTAATGGTTTCTGTATAACCGGGAGCTGTCATTTTTAATAAATAACGACCGCTAGCAACAGATTGACCATTATTATTTAATCCATTCCATACAGCATTGTGATAATTAGGTTCTTGATGTTCTTGAACCAATGTTTTCACCAAAGCACCTTTTAAATCATAGATCACCAAAGAAACCATTCCAGCATTAGACAATTCATAATCTATAGTTGTGGAAGGGTTAAACGGATTTGGATAATTCTTTGATATCGATGTTCTAAGTGGAGTATTAAATGATACTTCAAAAGTTGAAGTAGAAACATTTACTTCCTCCCCACCTTTTCCTGCGAGCGTAACATCAACTAATTCAACTTCACTGATTCCATTAAACATATCAGCAGGTTGAAAATTAATATCCAAAATGTCAGCAATACTACCAGCATTGACATCGAGAAGCTTTTCACCGTTCATTCCAAACATTAATACTCGCGCTGAACCTTCTTCCTTTACACGGCTATATATGTTTACTCCATCTACTTTAGATTTAATATCATTTTCAGTTAAACTCAACTCTTGTGGATTATATTTTATATCAAACTGGACACCATAAATATCACTAATTGATTCTAAGGTGAGATTGATACTTGATTTTTTAACACTTTGGTCTGCTAATTTTGCTATTTTTGCACCAATTATTGCATCACTGGCAAAAATACTGGATACACCTAAAGTAAATGCTAATATTATTTTTCTATTTGTTTTCATCTGTTTACTCCCTTTTTTAATTATAATTAACTTACTAAAGATATGAGGATAGAATCAAGACAATTTCTAAGGATTAAAACTTCTTTCATTTCTTGCTTTATTGACCACGTCATTCCCGACCCCTATTAATTACTGCGCCCAATAGATTTAACTTATTTTCAATATTATCATATCCTCGGTCAATATGGTAAATTCTGGATATACTGCTCTTTCCTTCTGCAGCTAATGCCGCAATTATAAGAGATGCACTGGCACGGATATCCGTTGACATTACTGGAGCACCTTTCAATTTATTTATTCCCTGTATTTCAGCTCTATTTCCAGACAATTGAATTTGAGCGCCAAACCGAGTTAGTTCAGCAATATGTGTGAAGCGATCTGTATATATTTTTTCAGTGATTTTACTCCCTCCACTAGCTATTGCCATTAAAGCCATCCACTGTGCTTGCAGGTCAGTTGGGAACCCCGGATAAATTTCTGTGGTCATACTAACAGGATTGACATAATTCTGGGCAGGAGATATACGAATTGAATTATCCTGTACATCTAAATTAAATCCTGCTTCCGTTAAATATTTTAAAAGAATATCTAAATGACTTGGATTTACATTTACCACAGTAATATCACCGAATGTACTTGCGCCGGCAATAAGAAAGGTTCCAGCTTCTATTCGATCGGGAATTACAGAATATTCGATATCTGCATGTAATTTCATCTGACCTACAATAGTGATTTCCGATGTTCCTATGCCTTCAATACTTGCTCCCATTTTTTCAAGAAAATGACCCAGAGCTTCAATCTCAGGCTCTTGAGCTGCATTTTTAATTATGGTAGTGCCTTCAGAATTAACAGCTGCCATTAATGCATTGCCTGTGGCACCGACGCTGCTTTGTTCAAATTTAATCTGGGCTCCCTTTAATTTACCCCTGGCAATAATCATTCCATCAGAAAGATCCACATTTGCTCCCAATGCTTCCATTGCCTGTAGGTGATAATTTACCGGACGAGGTCCCCAGGCACACCCTCCCGGAAGGGAAACTTCTGCATAATTAAAACGACTTAACAATGGACCCAGTACATAAAAGGATGCCCGCATCGTTTTCACCAGGTCATACGGAGCAATTGGCGTGTCACATCCAGATGTATCAATATCCATAATATTATTCTCATAATAGACAGTAGCTCCTACCAATTCTAATAATCTTTTCATGGTAAATGTGTCTCGTAATTTAGGTACGTTTTTCAATCGAAATTTACCTGGAACTATTATTGTTGCTGCCATTATTGGCAAAACAGCATTTTTTGCACCGCTTATTTCAACTTCTCCTTTTAACGGAGTTCCTCCTTCAATTATAAATTTATCCATTAGCTTGTAGTAATTCCTCTGCTTGTTTTCGGCTGGATTCTGTTATTTTTCTTCCACTGATTAATGTTGCGATTTCCCCAATTCTATCTTTTTTTGTTAATTTATGAACATTGACAACAATACGTTCACCCTTAATATTTTTACTTACCTTAAAATGAGTATCTCCCTTTCCGGCAATTTGAGATAAATGTGTAATACATAAAATCTGATGACTTTCGGCTAATTTTCCAAATGTCTCACCGATTCTTTCAGCAGTAGCCCCTGAAATTCCGGAATCTATTTCGTCAAAAATTAACGTATTTACAATATCTTTTGATTGCAACGCCATTTTAATTGCTAACATTATTCGTGATATCTCACCCCCTGAAGCTATTTTTGCAACTGGACGTAACTTTTCACCAATATTTGTAGAAATAAAAAATTCACACACATCCATTCCCGTTTCCATAATATTTTGAGGATCAGAATCCAATTTTATTTTAAAAACAGTATCACCCATATTTAAATGATTAAGATTATTCTTTATAATCTTTTCCAACTTGATTGCAGTACTTTTTCGATTGTGAGAAAGATTGGTTGAGTGGTCTAATAACTCTTTTTTCAAATATTGAAATTCTTTTGCAAGTTTATTAATTTCAGTCTTACATCCACCAGAATCATTCTCTGCCTGTATTATTGAATCTCGGTATTCAATTACGGATTCAATACTACCACCATGTTTTCGTTTAAGCATCTCAATATGTGAAATAATATCATTTACTTTTTCTAATTCATTCGGATTAACTATTATAGTCTCTTTAATCCTTTGTATATCTAAAACTATATCTTCCAATTCAATTCGATTTCCACCAATTCTTTTTTGGATAGAGAGAATAGACTCATCGAATTCTGAAACATTTTCAAGCTCATTTATTATTTTGTTTAAACTATTTAAGACTGCATAATCATCTCCCTCCAACAACATGCCTACAGATTCAAGGAAGGATTGTATTTCGGATGCCTTGGACAGTCGATTATATTTAGTAATTTGTTCTTTTTCAAATTCTACTGAAAGAGGATATTGGGTAAGTTCAGTTAATTGAAAGTCATGGAGTTCATTTTTCTCTCTTAATTCACTCTGTCTTAATTGTAGTTTATTAAGTTCAATTTCGCATTCTTGTACATTCCTAAATATATTTTTAACCTTTATTAATAAGGTATCATAATTTCCATAAGAGTCCAAATAATGCAAATGGGTATTTGAATCTAATAAATTCTGATGGTCATGCTGCCCATGCAGATCAGCCAGAAGACGAGTGGTTTTAAGGAGTTCTTTTTGAGTGACGGGCTCATCGTTAATAAATGACTTTGACTGCCTGCTATCTCTATATATTCTTCGAATTACGGTAATTTTATTATTAGCATTGAAATTCCCCTCAACCACCAATGTATCGCTTCCTGTTCGTAAAATTTCCGGAGTGAATTTTCTTCCCATTAAAAATTGTATTGCTTTTATGATGAGTGATTTTCCAGCACCAGTTTCACCGGTAATAATATTTAAACCCTCATTAAATGAAACATTTAATTCATCAATGATTGCTAAATTTTTTATATAGAGGGATATCAACATTATAAATATTTTCTTAAATAGGCACCGGTTAATCCACCCAAAACATCAGCAACACCATCCAGAACATCAGGAATACGAGTAGGAGTGAAATGCTGTAAAAGTTCATCAATAACTGGGAAAAATAACAAAAATAATATCGCAAATTTCCATTCCGTTTTTTTAATTGGTTTTATTTTGAGAGCATTAATTAATAAAAATCCCATACCTAAATACTCTGCAAAATGTACAACTTTATCGTATCTCCATAATTGTGAAAACCAACTGAGATTATTACCTGGCTGTGCAGAAAAATACAATACCAAGCCTACGTAAAAAACAAATATCCATGTTCTCCATGATTTAATGTACATGATTTACTTCATCCAAAGTATAGGGTATCATGGCAGGTAAATCTGAAGCGATGAGTCCCAAACTGCTTATTAATTTATTGTATTGATGTACACATTCTCCCTGTAAATATATCCCTAGTAATCCTGCCTCATCTAATTGTTCTCCCTGCGCTAATAATGCACCGATAATTCCAGCCAACACATCGCCAGTCCCCGCTGTTGCCAAAGTCGGTGTGCCATGATTCATTAACAAAATTTCACCACCAGTATTAACAATTATATTTGTGGCACCCTTTAATATTAACACACGGTTTTCTAAGATTGGAATTATATCCTTAACAGCAGAAACAGGATCATTTATAACTTGTATTATATCCAAGTTGAATATTCTGGAAAATTCAGCATAATGAGGGGTTAAAATTGTTTCAGCAGGTAATTCACACACAGTCATTTTATTCTCAATTAGAGGGAGAAATCCTGACGCATCCAATATAATTGGTTTTTCCAATTTCCGGAGAACCTGTGCCATCCAATCTCCAGCATTCGCATCTACTTTTAATCCCGGACCAAATAACACAGCATCAGCCCAATCTGTTTCAATCAAGATATCACTTGAATTTTCAGTTGTGAAATTTCCTGTGTCATGTTCTTGAATCGGCACTGTAATCGCTTCTGTAAGTTTTGCTTCCAGCACCACATTCAGGCTTTCAGGTATGATTGCTTTTACGATACCAACCCCTGTTTTCATTGCCGCTTGAATTGCAAGTATGCAAGCCCCTGTATATCCTTTTGAACCAGATATAGTTACCAACTTTCCACGGCTGTATTTGTGGATATTTTCCGAATATACTGGTAGTTGCCCACAGACATCTTCATGGTCAATCAGTTGTAAATAAGAATGAGGCTCTGATAAGGGTTTAAACCCTATATCTAAAACACGCACTTCACCGGAGGATTCTAAGCCTTGATTAAAAAAATGTCCTACTTTGGGATAGCCCATTGTAAGGGTATAAACTGCATTAATATTTGTCCCTGCCATTATTCCATTGTCACAGTATATTCCAGAAGGTATATCAATTGAAATGATATTTGGGCAATCAATTAAGTCATCAATAATATTATTATATTTCCCAACTAAATTTCTTTTTAATCCAATTCCAAAAATACCATCAATGTACCAATGATCAGGATTCAACTCAATTTTGTCATCATAATTATTAATTGTTTTCTTTTCGATTGTATATTTTTCAAATATCCAACTATCATTTTGTTTTTTATCAAACAATATTAATTCTGAATTTATTCCATAATATGATAAATAATAATGACAAATAATAGCATCTCCCCCATTATTTCCGGGTCCAGCCAATACAATGTATTTTTGATTGAAGGGATCATGAATATTTTCTGCAATAAATTGAGCTATACTCTTACCAGCATTGTCCATTAAATCTTTTTCAGAGAGATGACCAGACGAAATTGTTGATTCATCTAATGCGAAAGCTTCATTTTTTAATAATACTGGAATCATTCTAATTCTAAAATTGCGGTTGCGGTTGCATATTCTCCTGCGTGGGATATAGAGACTTTTAATTGTTTATAGTTGATACCATCTTTAACAATTTGTACAACGGGAGTTCCGTCGTTATCATTCTGTATTTCAATAGATTTAACGGCAATAATGGGGAAAGATTTTGCACTCAATAGAGCTTTTTTTACAGCTTCTTTTGCGGCAAATTTCCCACTATAATGGATGGACGGGGGATTTTTACTTTCACAGATATTTTGTTCTAACTTTGTATATACATGATTTAAAAAGCGGGTGCCTTTCTCTTGAATTATTTTTTCAATTCTAGCTATTGGAACAATATCTGTTCCTATAAAAATCATTCCTGGTTTTCTTTTTTAATTATGGACAATACTTCTTTCACATTTAAAATATCATAATCTGCTCCAGATTCTTTTGTGCCAAAAACGTCTCCATATTTTGCAAAAGCAGTTTTCATTCCCAGTTTTTTTGCACCGATTACATCCCGCTCAGGCCAGTCGCCAACCATGAGGGAACTTTCAGGTGGAATATCCAAAAGTGACGAAATTTTTTCAAATGGTTCAGGAGAAGGTTTATGCATTCCTGTATCATGGAAGGTAACAATTGCATCGAAAATATGGTGCAGATTTACAGAACAAATCCGCATCCATGCTTCACGACTTGGTGCATCGGATACCACTCCTAATTTTAGTCCCCATTTTGAAAGCGTAATTAATGTACTATTCACATTTGGATACAAAATCAATGAAGCCTCTTTTGCTTTTCTATATGCCACTATTCCAGAAGCCAATATTTTAT
>CAZGBZ010000091.1:0-7240 GCA_964524135.1 uncultured bacterium | reverse complement strand
TTGAATAATATCTTCAGTTGTTATTTCCTCTGCTTCAGCCTCATAGGATAAAATGATGCGATGTCGAAGAATTGATTTCCCTACTGCTCGCACATCTTCAGGGATAACGAATCCTCTGTTGTTTAAGAATGCATGAGATTTAGATGCATTTGCCAAGAATATTGTTGCTCGGGGAGAAGCTCCATAGGTAATTAGTGACTGTAAATCCTTCAAGCCATATTTTTCTGGATATCGAGTAGCAAATACCAAGGACACAATGTATTTTTGTATATTTTCTGCAATGTATATTTGATCCACAATTTTTCGTGCTGCTAATATTTGAGATGGGTTTACAACTGGTTTTAATTCAATATTTGAATTAACTTTCCCCATCCTTTTTAATATTTCTAATTCTTCTTCAGGATTAGGATAGCCAACCAATACCTTAAACATAAAGCGATCAATTTGTGCTTCAGGGAGAGGATAGGTTCCCTCCTGTTCAATAGGATTTTGGGTTGCCATAACCAAAAATGGATTTTCTAATTTAAATGTATTATCACCAATTGTAATCTGCCTTTCCTGCATTGCTTCAAGAAGGGCTGATTGAACTTTAGCAGGCGACCTGTTTATTTCATCTGCAAGTATTATATTCGCAAAAATTGGCCCCTTCTTAACCTCAAACGAACCATCTTTAGGATTATAGATCAAAGTACCCAAAATATCTGCTGGTAATAGGTCAGGAGTGAATTGCAACCTCTGGAATTTTGTGTCAATAATCTTCGCCAGTGAATTTATAGTGAGGGTTTTTGCAAGTCCGGGGACTCCTTCCAGAAAGACATGACCATCAGTTAAAATAGCCAACAAGAGCTTTTCAATTAAATCATCCTGACCAACTATTACGGTTCGAATGGAGGAATTAATATCATTAATAAATTGAGACTCTCTCTCAATGGAGTCTTTTAATTCAGCGAGATCAAATTCAGACATAATTTAAATATTAGTTTTTTTGTTTACAATTGCATTTAATGAATCAATGGTGGTTTTGATATTTTTCAGTCCTTCAAGTTCGTATTCCACAGAAGGGATTAATTCATCATCTGGATATTTCTCTTTAAATAAATTATAATTTATTATTGCGTCGCTATAAGCCTCCAGATAATTATTATAAATGTAGGCAATCATAAAGAGCGATTTTTTTGAAACTTCATGATCAGGATATTCCTGAACTACCTTCTGAAATTCTTCAACAGCAAATTCAAAATCTTTAGTATCGTTTAGATAGATATCAGCTATCTGAAATTGCGCTTGAGCAGCTAATTCATGTAAGGGGTAATTTTTAATTATAGATTTAAAACTAGTAATAGATTCCATTAGTTTAGCTTCAGTTCTATATTTTTGACCATCCTTCCAATGCTGATCAGCCGATTTAATTGAACTGCCATTACAGGACAGTAGGTATAATCCAATTAATAATATTAATATTCTTTTCACAGTTTTCTCCATTTTTGTTTGAAATACAGACCTAAAATTTATCAATGATTTACATATTTATCTCAATAACTAAATAAAATTAATTAATGAAAAATTTCATTGATTTTTAAAACATATATAATAGTGATGCATGCAGTTGGGGATTTGCTAATTCTCCATAGGGAAATCCAACGTCTATTCTAATTGGCCCCAAAGCTGTTTGATAAATAATACCAACTCCACAATCCCAACTCACGCTTGTATTCGTAAATTCATTCATTGTTTCATATAATCTTCCCGCATCAAAAAATAATTCCCCACCAAATTTATTTTTTATTTGAAATCTATATTCCAAATTAATCATGTCGCTTATGTTTGCACCACTTGGATTTTCAAATTTATCGGCTGATGCCCAGCCCCTTAAAGATGTTTGTCCACCAAGTTGGAATTTATATGCCAATGGAAGATCATTATTTGTTTCTAAATTATTAAGATATCCTAAAACTATCCTGTAAGCAAAAATACTATTATTTTGTATTCTCAGATATTTTCTATATTCTCCTTCAAATTTCACAAAGTTCCTCTCACCCCCTAAAATTGTGCCGTATAAAGTAGAAATAAATGAAAAATATTGACCGCCAATTGGATTTATAGGGTTTTGAATATTATTTGATAAAAACTTGATATTCATCCACCTTGCTGGCTCTTTTTTTTCATCTGTATATAAACTATCGTTGGATTGAATTATTTCAAAAGTAGAATTAAATTCATATCTCGTGGTTTTTCCCCGATTGAACAACAAGGAGTAGGTAATCCCATCTCTTGTCAGATTATATTGTTCACTCTCTTCATTATGAAAATACTTAATTCTTGTTGGGATTCTAAAATAAAAAGTCCAGGGAGTCCGATAAATAACGGTAAAATCTCTTTCAATTAATGGCTTTTCAGTAATTATATTCAAATTAATACTACTGGCAATTCTACCAGTGAATTCAACATTAGAAGTTGTATTAAAAGTGTTACCTAATACCCATCGAGCCTGCGCATCAATACCAGTAGTTGCTAAATTTTCTTGAAAGGCGGTTAATTCTTTAAAACCAAAATTTGCCTCAATTGAAGAAGATTTGTATTCACGCACTTTTATTTCTATATCTACTAATCCAATTTCTTTATTAACCAATTTATTAATAATTTCGACAGAACTAAAAAGACCCGAATCAAAAATTCGTTTCCTGGATTCATCTATTTTATCAATATTATAAATATCGTCTTTTTGGAATAATATTTCACGAAGGACATATTTTTCTTTTACAGACTCTAAACCTGATACTGAAATACTCTGAATATGATAAGATATACCTTCAAAAATATTTATTCTGGCTATGACATTAATACCTTCAATTTTCACCTCATCCATAATTACAACATCAATTTTGCCTCTGGTTAAATAATTTCTTTTTAAAGACTTTAATTGTCTTCTGATTTTCGAAGGGTTAAAATTTATATTTGAAGGTGTATTTAATAATTTTACTATTTCATCATCAGAAAATAGCTTATTGCCAAAGAAATGGATTTCCTTTAATTGATACTGATCCCCCTCAATAATAAAAAAATCGATATTAACATAATTAGTAGAAATTAATTCATATTTTTCAGTAATTTCTATATTTAGGAATCCATTAGATTTGTAATATGCTTCTAAGGAAATTTTATCTCGGTTAAGTTTTTTTGGACTAAATTCACTCCTGGAAAAAAGCTTTGGGGATTGCAATTTAATTACATTTTGTAGTTCAGTATCAGATAGTATTTTATTACCATTAAATATTATTTTTGAAATATAAAATAATTCATCAGCGTAAGTATTGGATATAAATACAAATCCAAATAAAAACCAGATTTGATAATATTTCATTTATAATAAAATTTTATTCTGTAACTTAAATGCCACAAATTATTCTCATCCAGACCACCAACAATGGAGGTATTATGATTGATTCGATAGGTTGCTTCATATTGACTATTTTCTATATCATTTAAATCAAATTCGGTATTTAAATAAATTTTATTAGAGAATTGTTTCCCTAAAATTAATTTCAATTCAATATCTTCATTCCCTTCAATATTTTCTAAAAGGGACCCTCTGCTGGTGAGCTGGAATTCATCTAATGTACTATATTTTGTTATATTCTTTTCAATTTCATTTTCTAAATAATTTGAAAGTAAATTACCAGCTTGCTCAGGATCGCTAAATCCTTCTGCATTACCAAAAGTCAATATTTGTAAAATTTCTGTTTGAGTGTAATCCTGTGAGTCAAAAATCAGAGCAGGATTATCTGTAAATCCTATAAAGGATACATCTATTATATTTTCTTCGAGTTTTGTTTGAGCATGCAGGTCTATATAAGGTGTATTATCAATAGGTGTTAAAAGTATGTTTCCATAGGTATTTTGAAAAATATTTCCTTGATTATCATAAAATTTTCCATCAATTATGTTAGCTTTGCCGGAAAAATTAAAATTTTCATCTCCAATTTTAGTTATACTAATATCTCCATCAAACAAAAGGCTTATGTTATCTGTTTCTACTTTTATTCCATCTTTGATAGGTACATAAATATCATAAGAGATTATTCGATTAGTATATAATTTAGATGTCTCAAATGTGGGGTCATCGCCCAAATTGGTAATGGTGAAATTATAAGGAGTTGGAATAAACTCTCCAGAAATATACATTGTATCTCTACCAGTTACATTTATATCTGCTGAACCTGATCCATGGAATAAATCGTAAGATGACGATATTGAAATATCATCTCCACTAAGGTTTAATGCAAACTTAGGATTAAAAAATTCGGTGAGATCCATACTGCCGGATACATTCAGATTATTTTTCTTTTTTCTATCTTCTGAAAAAAACAGGTCTTTTATATTTAAAATTAATGGAAGATTCATTATCGAATTATCTTCTTCTTTATAAAGCAGGCCAGTCATTTTATTGATAATAAGTTGATTATTACTTATTGATATTAAACCCGCAATATTTCTAATAGGCTCTACGATAGGATCTAAATATAAACTGCTATTTCGAATTACTATTTTTCCATTTCTGATGGGTTTTTCTAATGTTCCAGTTAGTAATAATTCTATAGAATAGCTACTTAAGGTATCATCCTTTACAGTATTAGTAGTTAAGGAATCTAATATATCAAAATAGGGAGGTAGAAAATCAACATTATTTGTAGTACCTGTAAAGACAAAATCAATTGGTTCTTGAGAAATATCCACCCTATTTTCAATTATTAAATTTAAATCTAATGGCAAGAATCCAAATCCCGAATATCTTCCGTTTTCTGTCTGAAATAATAAATTTCTAAAATCCAGTCTATTATCTTTATAATAAATATTTCCAGAAAGTTTTTCCCCATTTATTTTATCAAAGCCCGGATGGGAAATATCAATACGGCTTATAATTTCTGGTTTAGTCGTAGAACCATTAATATCTATGTTTCCTGTCATTAATCCTCTACTTTCGTAGCCCCAGGGGAAATATCGATTAAATCGTTCAATATCCACATTTTCATAGGTGAAATTTATATTTAATTTGTCCTCATCCTGAAAGGGGCCACCTTGATTTAACCAACCGATGTTAAACCACCCATCTCCGTTTATATTTCCCAAATAAGTATCTAATCTAAAATCGCTTAAGAGAAGGCGTCGATTTCGGTAGGATGCTGCCATTTTTAATTTGTTAAACTGAATATCATCTATGTTCCCATTTTCCATTTCAATAGTGGTGAAAATTATAGGATTTGGTTTTAATTGGTCACTACTTTTTTCGACATCTATTGTTGCAGATTTGATTAAACCATTTAATCTGTAAGATTTTCCAGTTATAGAATATAGCTTGGTTAAATCCAAATTATGAATATCAACGTCGATATCATAATGATTTATACCTTGATAATTTCCCTTCATTATTATTTCACTTTCACCAAGACTAATATTGATTTGAGGAAAATGAAAATAATCTTCTTTTTTATTGATATAAAATGGCTGAATATTCAATTCTGTTTGCTTTAATAAACCAGCTAAAGATGTAACAAATACATCTCCCGATTTTTCACGCTCTGCTGAAAATTGAATTTTATCTCCCATTGAACTAATAGCATTTAAATTAATAAGTGTTATATTATTTAATTGGTCAAAATTAAAATAGAGACTATCCCAATAATAGGAATTGTATTGCCATCCATTTAGAATTCCGGTGGATTTCCCCACAAATTGATCCTTCGTTATTTCACCAGAAAAAGCACCTTTAAAGACAGAAAATTTTTTATTTAATAATAAACCCTCACTCAAATTGAAATCAGCCGAAAATTCATTTAAAGTAGGACTTTTAAGCCAGTTAAAATTCAAATGACCAAATAAATTATTCAGTCCATATTTCTTTAATGGTAAATTTTCAGAAAAGTTATTTATTGTAATTTTGCCAGAAATATTAAAATTATCAGCATTCAATAAAGAATGGATTTTTATATTTCCAATTTGTCCATTAGAACGAATCTTTATATTTTCTGAACTCAATACCTTATTTATAAAGTTGAATTTTCCCGTAAGGGAGGATATTTTAACCGAATCAATCAATGAATCTTTTAATTTAATATCTCCAGTGATATGATCAAATAATTGAGCACTTTTCAAATTGACAATTCCTGAAATAAAAGTATTTTTCGATAATTTTAAATCATTAATAATTGTATTTAATTCCCAACTTTTCTCACGAATATTAATATCTCCTGTTGAAGCAATATACTGTTCATCCACAATGAATGATGCAGAATCAATTTCAATTGTATTATCGGCAAATTTTACATTTAAAAAAAGGTCCATAATATTTCTATTGAAATAATCCAAGTCACATTTTAAATATCCCTCTAAAATTTTATATTTGTTATCAATTTCAGATTCAAGATTATAAATATTAATCCATGAAGAATCTATTGTTGATAATAGGAGTTTGTCAATTTGAACAATTCCAGAGGATTTGTGTAATTCTTTAATATTTATTTTGCCATTAGCTATTCCCGACAGCCAACTTGAATTTGATTCAAGGTTTGTAAAGGCAAGTTCATTTTTATTAATTATGATCTTGCCGTTTGGGAATACCAAATTGTCATTAAATAACGGTGAACCTAAATCGAGAGATTTGATTTCGATTTCTACCACATCATCAAAATAAACCCCTAATTCGCCATTTAAATGATACATTTCATCAATCACTACAATTAATGCCTTATCAATATTGAGTGAAGAAATTTCAATATTAAAAAATGAAGAACTAGGTTTTACCCTTTTTTCTTTCTCATTTGCCAGAAATTTATCATAATGTAGATAAGACGACTTAACGATTAATTCTGATAAGGCAATTGTACCAAAGGCAATCCGTGATAGATCAGGATCAATATAAATTTCCTTTGAGGAAAATACAATAATACTGTCTTTGGTATAGTTCAAATCACTCACCTTGAAACCAGTGACAAAATTGCCAAATATATTTCCAATATTTAACTCTCCATCCAAGGAAATTGGAAGATTATTTTTAATAATTTTTTCAATATCATCAATAAAGTATTGGGGTCTGAATAAAAATATAAATCCCATAATGACAATAAAGGATGATAACAGTAAAAATAACCGCAAAAACCATTTACCTACTGTGCTGAGCTTTCTCATGCGTGTTGGACACTTTCTAAACGAAAATGTTTCATATTTTTAACAATAATACCAAACG
>CAZGBZ010000090.1:0-7241 GCA_964524135.1 uncultured bacterium | reverse complement strand
CATAGTTACCAAATGAAGCCTTTAAATATGCCTTATCTTTACCTTCAGTAAATAATTTATAGGTAAGATTAAATCCATAGGGCAGGATTATTGCAGCTGCTGGAAATAAAATGGGAATCATTGCCGATTCACCTAATCCCGGAACATTAATTCCCTCGCCAGCAATGAGTTTATACAGCCATAGGTAATCCGTTAAGAAAGCACCAACAGCGTAAGAAACCCAAATTATCAATTCCACTGCCATAATTACAAATCCCCAAATTGGAGGAGTTTTAGTAATCAGGAGTAATGTAACAACTATAAAAAGTGAAATGATGAGTAAATGGTCCTTATTAAATCGGGTCTTATATTCTAAAGTTCCGGTGGGCATTTGTATATAATCTGCATTCAGCATTTGTTGAATTGCATTGGCATGAATCTCTACACCAGGCATGAGATAATCTTGTTCACCATAACTCAGATATGGGGTGGGTTTAATATCCTGATCTTCGGCGAGTGATGTTCCTAAAACTATAATTTTTCCTTTAAAGGGGTTTATAAATCCCTGGGCTTCAAAAATTGGTGCCATGATAGGATCTATATATTTATCCATCCAGTTTTGATCTTCAAAATAATCCATTTCACCAAAATCAGTATTGAATTCACCCTCGCCTATATTATAATCTTGGGTATCAACAATATTTGATAATGCATAGCGATTGAAAGTTTTGAATTCACCAGATACCGGTCCCAGGTAATTCAATAAAAATGTATTACTCACCCCATAACTTTGAATTTGAAGCGGTCCAATAGTAATTTCCCCTGTTTCTGCATCAAATACCGGATCAGGATTTTCTTCAATATCCAGAAATCTAAGAGCCGATTCTATTCCCAAGGTATAATTCATAGATTGAACACCAGAAATGGAGTAGAAAATTCCATATTGGCGATAAAATCCATCGGTATCCGTATTGATATTTACCAGCCCCGTATGTTGTTTGTGTTCAGTTTCAATCAGTTCTTGAGTTGGTTCAAGTAAATAATCTGGTGGATATCGGGTTGGTTCAACTTTTCGGGCTGAAGCTAAAATTACATGTGTTCCTTTAGACCGAGCATAATCTATGGCTTCAATTAATAATTGATCCCCTTCTTTAATCTCTAACCCTTCGACACCCTGATTCTCTATATAACTTTTAATATTTTGAGTTTGATGGTCGGGTTTATCAAACATCATATCAATGGTTACTACCTTTGCACCCGCATCTGCCAAATTCCTGATTGCTCGAGACCAAATAGTTCCACGACTGTAAGGCATAGGTTCATTAATAAGACGAAATGATTCATCATCAATTTCAACGATTACTACATCTAATCCATCATCCCATTTGCCATTTTGGTTAATATCATGGCAATCTTTATACTCCACACATTCCTGATTATGGCATACCTCACCTATTTTTTCACATTCATCAATATCCACAAACTCTTCGCCTTCATCCCAAACTTCATTACCTAAATCAAAAAGCTCTTCACCTTCCTCCCATTTGCCATTTTCGTTTTCATCGGTAAAATCTTCCGCAACATCCCATCTTCCATTGCCATTTATATCGGTGAACACTTCACTGTCATCCCAGGTTCCATTACTATTCCTATCCATTATGGGTTCAGGAACATTCCATTTACCATCCCCGTTATCATCCCGGAATGGCTCAGCGTCATCCCAGATGCCATTATTATTTTTATCTTCGAAGGGTTCAATATCATCCCACTTTCCATTTCCAGTATCTGTAAATTCTTCATCCGGGTCATAAGTGCTATTTGCGCATGATTCCTCTACCCAACACCCAACCCCTTCTGAATTTTGGGAATCAATCCCCTCATCATAATTTTTATTTTCACCATCCCAAATTCTATTCTTGTTAATATCGGTATATTTCTCGGCTGCATCCCACTTTCCATTGCCTTTATCTTCAAATTCATCCCATTCATCGAATGCGCCATTCCCATCGAGATCCACAAAAGGCTCCCCTTCATCCCAAACGCCATTCCCTGCATCAATGAAAGGTTCTTGCTCATCATAACTTCCATTTCCATTTGAATCAGTATAAAGTTCTTCATCATCCCAAACACTATTTTTATTGGTATCAGTAAACGGTTCGGTTAAATCAATAAATCCTTCAGCCTGGGGTAATGCCGAATTGGATTCTGTCCCTGATATGGGTCCCCGAAGTTTCATTCTTAAATCATATAATTTTAATTCAAGGGTATTAAATGCACCAAAATAATGCAATAGGTACACAATCAGAATAGACCCTATCGCAATTCCGATTGAGGGTAGGATGGACTTGATAAATTTTGTCACTTTACCCTCTGGTTTGTCCTTTTTCTCTGAATCGTCGGATGCTGAACCTGTATCGGTCTGCTCTGCCTGAATTTCTTCAGTTACCGATGTTACCTCTTCCGGTTTTGCTTCCTGATTATTTTTATCCTCTGTATCTGCCATCTTAATATTCCTTATTTAATGTGATAATCTATGCTTGCTCTAAAAAAGATATCGTCAGCACTTTTTTCTTCTGCCCCTAAAAATTTAATACGGTAATCTAAATACATTTTCAATTTGACCTTTTCAAAAGGCTCAGATGTCAATCCCAGATTATAATTATATTGGGTGTGGTAATTGGCTCCTTGACCTGTTGAATAATGTATTCCATAAATGAATTTTTCGACTATATTTTTTGGATAATAAATTAACCTTAATTGATAATTTTTAAATTCTTGTTCAAGAAATTCCTTATTTTCCATTTCCCCAAATTCATAACTGCTGGAGTTAAAATAAAGGGTCGATTCCCAATAGTTATTATAAACAGTTTTCAGGTTTATTCCATAGGACTCACTTAAAGCATTTCTAGGGAAATATCCGGTGGATTGAATAGTACTTGTTGCAATTAAATCTTCTTGAATAAATCGCAATAAATTCAGACTTACAACCTGATCGCCAAAAAATCTAAATTGATTTGTCATGGAAATATTGAATTGTTTTGAAATTAAATCAATTCGACTATCAAGTGTATCCGTATTCAGGGTATCGATTATAATTCCATCATTAATAACAAATGATGAATCGGAAATAATATTAAGTTTATTTAATCCATTGGATCTATGAGAGGATAAGAATCCAAAATTAAAGGTGGGTAATCCTGAACCAGGGTATAATGATATGTTGAACAAATTTTTCTGTGTTTCAATGGAGGAGGCTCGTTCGCTATAAAGTCCCTCTTTAATTTTACTTTTTTTGTAATATAATAACAATTTATTCTGAAACAAATTTACGCCGTCAGAAATATAATTCTCCTGGTAATTTGTCCTGATAAATGGATTCAAAATGGAATAATAATCTGGACCGTGACGTTTTTTACCCAGTTCAACTCGATGTCCTAAATATCGTAATTGTATTTTACTATATCGATTTAATGATGATAGATTTAAAAACTTTGTTACTGTTAAAGTATCATTTTTTAGCAGAAAGGGAATCAAAGGTTGCCCATTTTCACCAAAATTAAAATTTGATTCATATTCGGAAATATCTAAACTTGTGTCCAAATTTATATATTCAAAAAATTGTCCATCATTTGTTATATCATAACTAAGGCTATCCAATTCGCTTATATTTGCAATATTGTTCCATTTATTTTGATTTAATAGACTGAGTGAAAATCCACTTTTTATTAATATTCTTGAATCATCAAATCCGAATTGTATATTCGAGCCAAGTATAAAATTCCCTTTAGGTTTTTCCCCCACCCAATTATCGGTTGGAAAGATCACGGTATCGCCATTATTAAATATTGTTTGATAATTATTCATTAGGCTGTCAAATCTGATGGTATATTCATTTCCCGTATTAATAAAATATTCATTCAGAGGTATGTCAGGATCTATTCTGGGTATCAAGCTATCTGGCAAAGTAATTACAGCATTATTAATTTTTCCAGAAACTGTGGAAATATTATCCTGAACTTTAATATAGTTAAAATCCCAAAATCCTTTTTCTCCAAATTTTAATTTTAGTTTTGTAGCTGATACATCTTGTTGAAAAGTATAATTATTCCGACTTACTCCAATAGTCCAGTCATCTAAAGTTGAATCAATATTTGAAATTATCATGGCGTTTTGGGCAGGATTTCCCTGAACGGCTCTATTGGTTTTTCCATTTACAATATTTAGGTAAAATGGTCCTTTGTTAAAAATAAAATTGATTCCTCTGACATGTTTACCATTCCAACCATATTCATCAATATTTGGGTAAGAATCTCCCATTTTAAATTTCATAAAATCATTTTTAAAATAAATATAATATCGATCTTTGGGCTGGGTGTAATCATTTTCAAGGTTTGATTTTGAATACATCATCTCCATTTGTAACCAGTCTAAATCAACATTGTAACTATAATTTAGTTCGCCAATATCTATGTTTGACCTATTCACCCGACCGCTTGTATAATTCGCCCATAATCTGCTGGTCTGTTTTTTAATGGTACCAAAACCAATTACTTCTCCAGGAATTACGGTAAAGTTCCAACTGAAATCGTTAAATTTTTGACCATATTTGTTGGATATATTCACACGGACAGTATGTAATCCCGGTGTAATAGTATCGCTGGGAATGGATAAATAGGTTGAATCAATTTGAGCTATTCCACTTACATCTTTATCATCCAAAAAGACCTTCACCCGAGACGGATCAACATCCTTGGTAGGAAAGTAAGATAAAGCTATAAATAAATCCTGACGCAAAACCCTCTCGCCAGGCTTTGGACTTATAATAACTACGTTTGGTGTTAACCCCTCTATATCAAAATCACGAATTGCTTCCGATGATGTATCTTCTAATAATTGTTCAGAATCAGGCGTATCTATGTGAATGCGAATGGGGTGAGTTGGGCCATCAATCGAAGGAAAATATTCTCTGGTTTGATTTGACATTTCCAAAAGCAAATAATATTCTAAAATGTCTCTTTTTATAAAATCACCGGGAATTTCTGCCAAATACATAAATGCTCCCATTTGAGACAAAGGCACTTCAATATATTCAATATTTCCCATTGGGCGATATAATAATGAAAAACGGTGAACATCAGTTTCGCTCACATTTAAAAATGCTTTTATGGGAACTGATATTCCATAGGGCGATGAATTTACTTTTTCATGAATAATGGTATTTCCAAAAATGGTGGAAAAAAATAATATATAATAAATTAAATAATTTTTCAATAATTCGATAATTCTTATTGACTATAGGTCAAAATGATTTCCCGCTCAACATTCGCAGCATTCTTCAATTTTATGACTACTACATTTGTCACTTTTTCTAGTAACGAATCTTCTTCACCTTCTTTTTTATATTGTAGAGTCCGTTCATCCACTTCTAACATAAGGGACTCCAAGTATTTTATATCCGCAACAGGAGTTTCATATTTTTGAAACTCTTTATTTATGAAAGAAATAAGAGTGGTGTCAGGGACTAATTCCTCTGTTCGATTCATGGATGGATTCCAAATGGAAATATCTCCACTCTCTTTTATGAATTTGTCACCAGTTAGCGGATTTGACAATAGCCAAAATCCACATTCAGTACAGGTAAGTTCTGAATTAGGTGTCACTAATTTGAATTCTCCCAGTAACTGATTTGTCACATTTACGGTAATTATACCCGTAATAAATTCAATCTGTTTGGAGATCATCCGTTTGTCGATTTCACCTTTAATTATGATTTCGCTGTCAGAATACATTGAGATTGATGTACCATCATCTAAAAATACAACTTTTGTAAAAGCTTTATCCTCAGTAAGGATTTGACTTTCTAAAAAAATGGGGGAATTCACCCGAGTATTTGATTTATACACATTGTCTCCAAGCATTTTGTGCTGGACTTTACCCCTGACTTTAGAAACTACCGCAATTGGTTCGTTTGCCATTATTAAATGAAGAATGAAAATTATTGGAATAATTTTATTCATTTAATGCGTACGCTTTCCATTTTGGCATTTCCTGCTTTTATCTCCGATAATATGGAGTGCAATGCATCAATATTAATTTCATCATTATTAATCCAAATCACATCACCTTCGGTAGTAAACCGTTCTAATTCGCCGCCTGGACTAAATAATAAATAAAATTTGTCCGTACCAATTATGGATTCAATTACAGATAAATAGGGGTCAGAATAATCAAGCTTCAGTTTATCAGGTGAGCGTACCTCAAACACATTAATAGCACTGTAATCATGATGAACATCCAGCGCAGTACTGAACGAACGGCGGACCTGCCAAAGGTAATATTTTCCCACTTCCAAATCGAGATGTCCAACCGAGGGATATTGGAATGATTGAGCATTCAATCCCATTAAATAATAATCTTGTGACTGATCTATGGGTACGAGAGACCACCCCATCAAGGCATCTTCTAATGATTCATGTTTATTTTGATTGTATTCACACACCCTGATGGCATATTCGCACGAAGGACAATAATCTGAAAACCAGGTAAATAAGGGTGTAGTGTTAAATGTATATGAATTTGATAAATCAGATAAGGAACCACCTGGTGATAATAATTCGAAGGTTACGGGAGATCGAACCTCAATCATTTTGGCAGGAACTTTGAAAATTGGTTCATCATTACTTTTTAAGGTAATATGGATTAAATATTTTCCATTGGGCATTTTCCCTGATTGACTGATATAAGAAATAAGGGATTCCAATTTCTCATTACCAGAAATACTTGGTCCTGAGGCAAATTGAATCTCATTATTGGTAAAATACTTGATGGGAATCTCATCATTTAATACAATTTTACCCGTGTAAAATGATTCGTATGAACTTATTCCAATATTCGGGGCAAATATTTTATATTTTACCTCGATTGATAAATTTGATGTACAATTATCCGTATTAATTTCATATCGGTATAATACCGGTTGAAGTGTAGTTGCACTTGCATCAAAAAAACCGAATGGGTAACTTATTTTCGTTAAAATATTGTTCGGTTAAACAGCAGGTGCATTCGGCAGGAAAACTCCATGCCAGAAGGATAATATAGAGAAAAGATTTGATTCGATGGATTCCCATGATAAAATAGAATTCTATTGATGGTTTTCAGGACGAAAATTAGGGGCTTTTTTTCAGGCAGACAAAGGGATATTGTTTGTAATTAATAACCTTCCAGATTATACCTTGGTAAATGCATGCAACTTTCCAGGTTAA